>CAMAPI010000011.1 GCA_945860065.1 Chryseobacterium gleum
GTAGCCTTATTTTTATCCAAAGTAACTTGGACTACTGGAAGTGGAACCGGCGGCCAGTTTAATTTCCCGTGATGTGTCACCATTGCTTGTGAAACTATTGGGTCATTCATGTCAATCTGAAACTTCTCCGCTTTCCCCAAATCATCTAACAAATGGCATAAGTTATTTCCATAAAGTTGTGACGCTTGTTTAGGAAGTTGATTGATTTTCCCAAGAATGGTTACTCCGTTTTCAGTGGTAAAAACCTCTCGGTTACGAGTAAGTTGACAATTACCTCCTGTTTCAGCAGCTAAATCAACGATAACCGATCCTGGTTTCATGGCAGCTACGTGATAGTCCAACCATAGTAAAGGAGCTGTTTTCCCCGGAATCTGCGCTGTCGTAATGACAATGTCTACTTCCTTTGCTTGTTCCAAAAAGAGCTGCATCTCTGCCTTGATAAAATCTTCACTCATTTCCTTGGAATATCCTGTTGAAGTCGCTCCATCTTCATTAAAATCAATGGTTAGAAATTGTGCGCCCATCGAATTAATTTGCTCTGCAACTTCTTTTCGTGTATCAAAAGCTCTTACAATGGCACCTAAGGAATTGGCTGCACCAATTGCTGCTAACCCTGCTACACCTGCGCCGATGACTAAAACCTTCGCAGGTTCTACTTTCCCTGCGGCAGTAATTTGTCCGTTCAGAAAGCGACCAAAATGAAATGCAGACTCTATCACCGCACGGTAACCCGAAATATTCGCCATAGAGGATAAAACATCCATTTTTTGCGCTCGAGTTATACGAGGGATAATGTCTACCGCAAATGCGCTGATGTTTTGGTTTTTCAAACTTTCAAGCAGTGCACTATTTTGCGAAGGACGCAAGTAACAAATAAGTACGGTGCCTGGTTGCATGGAAAAAACCTCCTCTTGTGAAGGTTCTTTTACCTTTAATATGATATCTGACTGTTGTAAAATCTCACGGGAGGAAGTTACAATGTGAGCACCCGAATCGAAATATTCCTCATCGCGAAAACCAGACTTCATGCCTGCGCTCTTCTCAATGAACACCTCAAAACCTTGTTTAATTAATCGCTCTACTGTTTTGGGTGTTGCCGCAACGCGTTTTTCGTCCTGAAATATTTCAGCTGGAATTCCAATTTTCATTCTCTGCAATGGTTTCTTGAATATAATAAGTTTCTGTTAAACAATTAATAAGGGTGAAAAGTTCTAAAAGAACTAAAAAAATAGACATCCTGGCGGCTTGTCCTAAACTTATTATTGGAAGTACCAAGCTACCCAAGCATCCATTTGATTAATGGAGGTTGGCCGTAGCAAGATCAGAATTTATAGTGCAGCTGCTCTCATTCAAAACCTTTAGTGCTAGATATTCAGAGACTTCAAAAACCGCCTGCTTTATCTGATTTCTTGAAATCGCATGATCCGTTTCGTTTTGGGCTTACCCAAGGATTTGTTCATCGCAAGCTAAAACCCAAACTGCTGCGCAGTTTTCGGGGATTTTTGTTTTTAAACGCTTATCAAAATGAATTTTGAACGCTGGGAAGAGGATTACGCTGACGCGTGTTCCCAAGGATTTGTTCATCGCAAGCTAAAACCCAAACTGCTGCGCAGTTTTCGGGGATTTTTGTTTTTAAACGCTTATCAAAATGAATTTTGAACGCGTTAAAAACAAAAAACCCGGCACTGAAGTGCTGGGTTTTAGCTTGTGGCCCCGGAGGGATTCTAACCCACAACCGCTGGAGCCGAAATCCAGTGCGCTATACAGTTGCGCCACGGAGCCGATTGGATGCAAATATACACTCGTTTTTTTGTTTTGTCAATGGAATTGCAATAGATTGGAAAAATCAAGACATCATTGCTCCTTCCTTTAAGGAATGCGGTGAAATGAAAATGCGCTTCGCCTTCAGTTGACGAATCACCCACCGTGTCTTGATTGCTGCTAACGGTGCCATCCGCTTGCGAATCGCAATGATGTGGGGATTCTCGTCCCGCTCGGACTGACTAGAGGCAATGGTGCGCTCTAACATCTCCATGAAGTGTTCGTATTGGACTTCGTGCGCACATCCCTCTGATGTAAATGCTCGCTCATGCATGAGCTCGAAGAATGTTTCAAAACTTCCTGATGCGCCAATGAGCGTGTGACTATTCAAGGTGCGTAAAAACGATCCGCAGGCGGACTCTAAATAGTTTTCTAGGCTGAGAATATCCTCGGTGGACATCGGGTCTGAAAATTGGAATAATTCATATATCCGAGAAACGCCAATATTGAAGGAATCCATGTCAAGCACACCATCTTCATCCGCTAAAATAAACTCGGTACTTCCTCCGCCAATGTCCATGATTACCCCGGATTCTTCAAAGTTCATGGTTTGATGAACGCCACGATAAATCAACTGTGCCTCCGCTAATCCAGAAATCACTTCGATGTGCAATCCCAACTCCTCTTGAACACGATTGATTAATTCTGATCGATTTTCCGCATCGCGAATAGCCGAAGTTCCAATCGCACGAATATCCGTGACTCCCTTCGCATGACAAGTCGAAACGTAACGTCCCAAGCAAGCAACTGCGCGTTCAATCGCATCTGCAGTAATTCGCTTTTCGTGAATCCCGCCCATTCCCAGAGCAACACCTTCTTTCTCGCTGTGCTGTATACGAATTTGTCCATCTAGCGCAACGTCCGCAATCATCAAATTGAATGTATTCGTACCTAAATCAATGAGTGCTTTCATCAGTGATGGATTCGTTAAGACTTAAACATGCGCCAAATTTGTGTCCATCGCAAACGATGTCCAAATTGAAGAATGCCGTTTTTGTAAAGTCTACCTGCGATTTGCAACATCAACAAGGCGGAAAGCAAGATGATGAACAAGTGAATCCAAATGAGGTAATACGACTCAATGGGAACGCCTTGCGCCAACTGAATCATGACCACCATCGGTGCGGTAAATGGTAAATA
Organism: Chryseobacterium gleum; assembly: GCA_945860065.1. GTDB lineage: Bacteria > Bacteroidota > Bacteroidia > Flavobacteriales_D > Crocinitomicaceae > UBA952. The sequence continues at coordinate 2,962 of CAMAPI010000011.1, forward strand.
ACTGATCCAAGTGGCAAAGGTGGAATCTGGGTATTGTATGTACATGTATCCCGATAAAATGGAGAATCCAAGTAGCAATAAAATCGGCATCACAAACTGTTGTCCATCGCTTTCAGTTCCTGTCATCGCGCCAATCATGCTGAAAAATGCACCATAGAAATAATACGCCGCAACGAAGAAGAAGATAAAATGAATACTCATCCACACGTAATCGATGCGTGCATAGACCAAGTCCAAAACTGGATTACTGCTCAATCCTTCTTGCGTCTCGACCACCTGTGATTGCACATCCGCGGACAACTGAACTCCTTGCCAATTCGCTGGATTCAACATGTCTGGGAAAATGGTCTGACGGAAAATCCACAAGCCTAAACCGATCAATAAAGACCAAATGAGCAATTGAAACAACGCAGCTAAGGCGATTCCAGTCATTTTACCCATCATGAGTTGACGTGGTTTGACTGCAGACAATAACACTTCGACAATGCGGTTGCTTTTTTCCTTCGCCGTACTGCGCAAGATGGTCATCCCGTAGATTCCGATGAACAAGAAAATCAAGGCTCCAAAGACGAATCCCACCCAACTTTCAAGGTCTCTTGACTCATTTTTTGGATCGTAAATATTTCGGAAATCCATGATCAATGGTTGCTTGATGCGGCGGAAGTGCTCTAACGATAAGTTCGTAAAGGACTCCACCACCAATTCTTCAATGCGTCGTTCCATTTGAAACTTCAACTGCATTTTGACGTCCACTGAAGGCGAAGCGCGGTAAAAGACAAAGGCTTTTTTGTTAATGAGGATTTTCTCGTTGATTTCGACCATCGCATCGAACTTCTGGTATTGAGAGCCATCGCGAAATTCTTCAATTTCTACGTAATCATCGATGAAAAAATAATGTACTTCGTGTTCGGCTTGCGCCATCACACGGTGATCCATCAATTCTGCCGGATCGACAATTAAGACATTGATGCTGTTTTTTCCTTCGTCGCCTGCTTTGAATAAAAAGGCTAACATGGTCAAACAAACCAATGGGCCAATGAACAACATCCACAAGAATGTGCGATTCATCACGCGCTCCGACCATTCTCTTTTCGTAAGTAACCAAAAATTACGCATGTGCTTCCTCCTTTCCGCGAATAATGTCAATAAATACTTCTTGCATGGAAGGTAATTTTTTCTCGATTAATTCGATTTCGACTTTTCCGACCAAAGCATTGATTAAATCGTTCATTTGACTTGTTCCGCGCATTTTCAATTTTGCTAAAAATCGATTTTCACCAATTTCTTCGTGTCCTAGTAATTCGAAGTCCGTCCATAATGCATTCACGAAACCGATCATGTTTCCTTTAAATCGAACGGTATATTCACCTTGATTGTGCTGTTCGCGTAAATTCCAAACGGTATCCTCCGCTAATTTTTTCGCTTCGTGGATCAAACTCGCACGGTCACAAATTTCATCCACACTTTGCATATTATGTGTCGAAAGGATGATGGTTTTTCCACTCGCTTTCAGTTCTTTCATTTCGGTTAAAATCAATTCCACGTTCACCGGGTCAAAACCACTGAGTGGTTCATCCAAGACCAACAACTGTGGATCATGAACCAATGCCGCAATGAATTGTACTTTTTGTGCCATTCCTTTGGATAAGGATTCCACGCGTTTGGATCGCCAATCCAATATTCCGAATTTTGATAACCAATGTGTGACATTTCGCTGTGCTTCACTTTTGGTTAATCCACGTAGTTGTGCAAGAAAAATCAATTGTTCTTCGACCTGCATATTTTTGTACAAGCCTCTTTCTTCGGGCAAGTATCCAATCTGTCCGAGCTGCGCTTGCGTCATGAGTTGACCATTAAATCGAATGGTTCCAGAATCGGTTTCAATGATTTGATTGATGATGCGAATTAAGGTAGTCTTCCCTGCTCCATTCGGACCAAGTAAGCCGTAAATTTCTCCTTTACCAACGGACAAAGAAATGTTATCGAGGGCGATTTTCCGCTGAAAGGACTTACAAAGATTATTGATTTCTAACATAACAAGGTAAAGCTAAAAAAAAGCAGAGAATTCCTACATGCTTTGCATGATTTCTTTCCAACTTGGCCACTTGTAGATGCGTTTGAAGATCACAAACAACGATGGCAATAATATCAAAAGAAAAATAATAGATGACCAGCCACTATCTGGATCCTGGTGATTCAAAAAGAGTGCATCCGTGCGAAAAACTTGCCAATCCGTTGTCACAAAAATAGCTGCAATCAAATTATTCGCGAAGTGATAACCAATCGCCAATTCGATTCCGTCATCCACCGTGGTGATGAGCGCTAAAAACAATCCGGACAACACGTAATAAACAAGCATGTGGTAACCCAATTCCTGTACTTCAGGATTTCCGATGTGCATGAGTCCGAACATCAATGAACTGATCAAGATCGATGTGCCGGTGCGTTTGATCCGTAATTTCAATCCTTTCAACAGATACGAACGAAACAATAATTCTTCGCAGGCTGTCTGAATGGACAACATGAGTAAACTAACCACTAACAACGGAAAAAACTTCGCTGGATCGAATTGAAATACATAGGCTTGTCCGTGACCGAACGAATCCGCATAAATCTGAATGGACATCAGTCCGACCATTACGACGACGATGAAAAAGAAAGCAAAGGACAAGCGTTTCCAACGAAAGTTCTCCATCGATGTGAAAGCTTGTAGCAAAGGACGCTGATGCATCCAACGGTGATGAAGCAAGACGCCGATAAAAACCAGTAAATATGGTAAAAGCACCCAGAATAAAAACCGTGTATGTCCCATCGTTTGATAGAATACCTTGTCCATTGATTCAATGGACAAACTCGGGAAATTAAAGTGGATATCCACCAATATACCCAAGCTTCCCAGAAAATACAAAATAAAAATGAGCAGAATTCCACTGACATAAGTCAGCGGTGAATTGTTTCCGTTTTCCGCTAAATCGATAAATTTCATCAATGGAACATGTCGCGCATGCGCTTGAAGAATCCTTTTTCTTTCTGTGCTGCGCTTGGACTAAAGTTCTCACTTTCTTTTAACTTTTCCAAGATTTCTTTTTCTTCTTTGGAAAACGTGGTTGGTGTGAAGATATGGATGTGAACGAATTGATCACCTGTTCCATAACCTTGAACGCTTGGCAATCCTTTTCCACGCAGGCGAAGTACTTTTCCGCTTTGCGTTCCTGGTTCGACTTTGATTTTCGCTTTTCCGCCAATTGTCGGAACTTCAATGGATTCACCCAAAACAGCATCTACGAAATTGATGTAGGCATCGAAGTGTACATTTTCTCCTTCGCGACGCAATTCTTCGTGTTCCACTTCTTCAATCACAACGATTAAATCTCCTGCAACACCGTTGAATGGACCAGCATTCCCACGTCCTTGAACGCTTAACTGCATACCTTCCTCTACTCCTGCTGGAATTTCGATCTCAATGACTTCTTCTTGTCGTTTCAATCCTTGTGCATCTGCATCTGCCGGTTTTTTGTCGATGGACTTTCCAGCTCCTTGACACACATGACATGCGGATTGCGTTTGCATCGCACCCAAGAAGGTTTGAGCAACACGTGTAATTCTTCCCGTACCGTTACAGGTCGGACAATTTTTGTAGGTCACTCCTTCCGCATTCACGAGTTTGTTGACCTTGATTTTCTTTTTAACACCATTGGCAATTTCTTCCAAGGTCAGTTTCATTTTCACGCGTAGGTTCGTTCCGCGAACAGTTCGAGATCCACCTCCACTTCGGCTTCCACCGAAACTTCCACCGAAAGCACCACCGAAAATATCTCCAAATTGCGAGAAGATATCATCCATGTTCATGCCACCACCACTAAAGCCTCCTTGTCCACCCATTCCTGCGTGTCCAAATCGATCGTATTGCGCACGTTTTTCACCGTTGCTCAATACCTCGTATGCTTCCGCTGCTTCTTTAAACTTATCCTCAGCTGATGCATCATCTGGATTTTTATCCGGGTGAAACTTGATGGCCAATTTGCGGTAAGCTTTTTTGATTTCCGCTTCATCGGCATTTTTTGCAATACCTAGAATTTCGTAATAATCTCTTTTTTGACTCATAATGTGGGTCTGGTTATTGTCCTACGACTACTTTCGCAAAACGAATCACTTTATCGTTTAAATAATATCCTTTTTCAACGTCCTCAATCACTTTTCCAATCATCTTCTTGTCAGGTGCTGGAATATTCGCAATCGCTTCGTGTAAATCACTATTGAAATTCACTCCTTTCGCCTCCATTGGCTTCAATCCTTTGGAATCCAAAATACCCTTAAACATTGTGTAAATTAAATGGAAACCTTCTTTCATTGGAGCAATATCCTCCAATTTTTCATTGGTAACAATCGCACGTTCGAAGTTGTCCATCACTGGTATCAAACTCAACAATACATCTTTGTTTGCCGTAGCTGTTAGTTCGATGCGTTCTTTGTAAGTTCTCTTTCTGTAATTATCAAAATCAGCGTGCAAAAGCAAGAAACGACTATTTAATTCCGCATACTTTTCTTCAGATGTTAACTCTTTCGGAGCTTCTTCTGTTCCTTCTTCTTGGTTGACTTCGGTTGTTTCCGTTGTTTCCTCTTGTTGATCCTGTTTTTGATCAGCTCTCAATTCGTCCTTCTCTTCTGACATATGATGAAATTTTAATTCGTTTTTCGTTTTGCAAAGATGAGACCATTGTCAAAATTAAGTCAAGGTGTCAGCAAGTTTGCGTCTTTCCTTGAAAAGTTGTCAGTAAAAATCGACGCAAATGAATATTCCCGTAAATTTGTCGCACTAATTGATGTTTATGAAATTATTTAAAAGCCTATCGATTTCTGTTGGATTTATCCTAATTTTTTCAACTTCAAATGCACAATTACTTTACCGCATTTCAGGGAAAGGACTAACGAAAGACTCTTATGTTTTCGGGACGATCCATACAATGCCGAAGGAGGACTTCGAAATGCCAAAGAAAGTGATGGATGCGTTCAAATCTTGTGAAATAATCGCTTTGGAAATTGACATGAATATGTCCTTGTCCGAACAAATCGAACTCGCAAAAATGACCATGCTTCCAACTGGAGAAACCTTGAAAAACTACATGACGGATTCCTCTTACAACAAGTTGAAATCCTACTGCATGGACTCCCTCTCTTGGAAGGAATCCAAGTTCGATAAATACGCCCATATGAAACCCTTTTTCTTCAGCTCGGTGGTACTTCAGGAGAAAATCGGGAAACAAAAATCCTTTGAAATGGAGTTTCAAAAATTGGCCAAGAAATACGATAAAGCATTGATGGGATTGGAAACAGTCATGTATCAAATGGAAACCATCGATCGCATTAGCATCAAGGATCAAATCCAATTCATGGATGATTTTTCGAACATGTCCGAATTCGATGTCCTATTTAACTTATATGAAAAAGAAGATATCAATGGCTTACATAAAATGATTTCAGAGGAAACGGATATGCTTCCGGAATTCAATCATTGGTTTTTAGATGTTCGAAATGCCAATTGGATTCCCGTGATTGAAAAACAAATCAGTACGGAAGCAACGTTCATCGCTGTTGGTGCCGGACACCTCGGTGGAACAAGTGGTGTACTTGAGCTGTTAAAAAAACAAGGCTACACTATAACAGGAATAAACAATTAAACAATCAACAAAAAACCAATTAGCAGATTAGCACATTGGCACATTAACCCTATGAACACAGAATTCCAACGCATCATCGAATTTAGACGCTCAAACCGCAAATTTGACGCAAACACACCCGTTCCAAACGAAGTCATTCAAACGAGTATTGAACGAGCAATCCTTTCTCCAAATAGCAGCAACATGCAACTTTGGGAATTCCATTGGATACAGTCCAAGGAGATGTTGGAGACCTTTGTTCCATTGTGCCTTGGCCAAAGTGCCGCACAAACCGCACAACAAATGGTGGTTTTCGTTACCCGCAAGGACAAATGGAAAATTCGTGCGAAATGGAATTTGGACATGGTGAAATCAACCATTGTTGGTGAGCCGAATAAAACTCAGAAAATGGGTTTGAATTACTATGGAAAAATAATGCCACTTGTATACACCAACGATCCATTTGGATTCATGAGTTTGCTTCGTCGCAGCATTAGTTTCTTCGCTGGACTAAGAAAACCATTTGTCCGAACTGGAGGAAGCGCAAATCAACGCATTGGCGCGCATAAATCGTGTGCATTAGCTGCTCAAACCTTTATGCTTTCGATTGCTGCGGAAGGATTTCATACGTGTCCAATGGAAGGATTCGATGAAAAACGCGTAAAGAAAGCCTTAAAACTTCCGAGAGGTGCCGAAATCAACATGATTATCTCCATAGGACTGGGTACAGAACCAGGAATCTGGGGTCCAAGAATGCGCGTTCCAAAGGAAGAAGTGATTTTCACATACTAGGACAACGAAACTTACGAGATAAGTAGAAAAAGAAAAAGCGAGTTTTCACTCGCTTTTCTAGTATTTAAGATTCTTTTTTATTCGCGCCACTTGCACTTTTCTTCGGTGCTTTTGGTTTTTTGATAGTCACTTTCAATTCTTCTTTGCCCTCTTCGTGATCAAGTAAAATGGTATCTCCTTCCACTAGATTCGCATTGATGATTTCTTCAGCTAACGGATCTTCGATAAACTTTTGAATCGCACGTTTCATTGGACGTGCACCAAATTTTTCATCGTATCCTTTCTCCAAAATGAAGTCTTTCGCTTTTTCTGTACTTTCCACGAAATACCCCATTCCTTTGATTCGAGCATGTAATTTTTCTAATTCAATGTCGATAATTTTATGAATACTCTCACGACTCAATGTTTTAAAAATAATCATGTCGTCAACACGATTCAAAAACTCAGGAGAGAACGCTTTTCTCAAGGCATTTTGAATCACCGATTTAGAATTCGTTTCTTTTGCCTCTTCTTGTGATTTCGTTCCGAATCCAACACCTGTTCCGAAATCTGCTAACTGACGTGCGCCAATATTGGAGGTCATGATGAGAATCGTATTCTTAAAGTCAATTTTACGTCCGAGTCCGTCCGTCATGTGTCCATCATCTAACACTTGCAATAACAAGTTGAAAACATCTGGATGTGCTTTCTCGATTTCGTCTAACAAAATGATTGCGTAAGGCTTACGACGAACTTTTTCTGTTAATTGTCCACCTTCTTCATATCCAACGTATCCCGGAGGAGCTCCAACCAAACGAGAGATTGAGAATTTCTCCATGTATTCAGACATATCGATGCGAATCAAGGAATCATCCGAATCAAATAAGTTTCTTGCAAGAACTTTCGCTAATTGAGTCTTTCCAACACCAGTTGGGCCTAAGAAAAAGAAAGAACCGATAGGTTTGTTAGGGTCTTTTAATCCGGCACGATTGCGTTGAATGGCTTTCACCACCTTCTCCACAGCTTCATCTTGACCTACAATTTTACCACGAATGGTTTCGGCCATTTTCACCAATTTGCCCATTTCGGACTCTGAAACTTTCGTTACGGGAATGCCGCACATCATGGAAACAACTTCAGCTACATCTTCTTCCGTTACAACGACGCGGTTGTTTTTAGAATCTTCCTCCCACTTCGTTTTCGCTGTTTCTAGTCGTTCCTGTAATTTACGCTCATTATCGCGTAATTCAGCAGCTTTTTCATATTGTTGCGAGCGAATCACATCTGCTTTTTGCTCTTTTAATCCATCGATCTGACCTTCGATATCCACAATTTCTTGCGGAACATTGATATTTGTAATATGTACACGAGAACCCACCTCATCTAAGGCATCAATTGCTTTATCTGGAAGGTGTCGGTCCGTAATATAACGCTCCGTTAATTTCACACAAGAAGCAATGGCTTCCGGTGTGTAAGTCACCGAGTGATGCTCTTCGTAGCGCTCTTTGATGTTATTCAAAATTTGTATCGTCTCATCCGCTGATGTTGGCTCGATGATTACTTTTTGAAAGCGACGTTCTAAGGCGCCATCTTTCTCAATATATTGACGGTACTCGTCTAATGTTGTGGCACCGATCGCCTGCATTTCACCACGCGCCAAAGCTGGCTTAAACATGTTGGAAGCATCCAAAGATCCACTTGCTCCACCTGCACCAATTATGGTATGGATTTCGTCGATGAATAAAATGATGTCTGGATTTTTTTCAATCTCCTGCATCACTGCTTTCATTCGTTCTTCAAATTGACCACGGTATTTTGTTCCAGCAACTAAAGAAGCGAGATCTAAAGAAACAATGCGTTTATTAAATAAAATACGCGATACTTTTCGTTGAACGATTCGCAAGGCAAGTCCTTCCGCAATCGCACTTTTTCCAACGCCAGGCTCACCAATTAAAATCGGATTGTTTTTCTTTCGTCGAGAGAGAATCTGACTCACTCGTTCAATTTCTTTTTCACGTCCAACAATTGGATCCAATTTTCCAGCTTCCGCCATCTTGGTTAAATCGCGCCCGAAATTATCTAAAACGGGTGTTTTAGACTTTGGATCAGTTGGTTTACGTGGAGCACTGTAGTTTTCTTCTTCTTCCCCACCACTATTACTAGGAAATTCAGCTCTTGGTTGTTTGCGTTCTTCTAACATAACTTCGTATTCGTCTCGTGCATTTTCATACATCACTCCATACTTATTTAAGACTTGGCAAGCGACACTATCTTCGTTTCGAAGAATGGTCAACAATAGGTGTTCGGTCCCAATAACAGCGGACTTAAATTCCTTCGCCTCTAAATAAGACTGTTTGATGATATTTTCTGTTTGTTTTAATAAAGGTAAATTGAGATTGGCAATATAAGTCACGGAGGATTTAGATAAAATCTTCTCCACTTCCGTCTTCACTTGATTGAGGTCCAAATTAAATTCTTGTAAAATATGAACCCCCGTCCCCTCATTCAAGCGAATCAATCCCAACAATAAATGTTCGGCTCCAACGAATTCATTCATCAGTCGAACAGCCTCATCTCGGCTATGACTAATTAAATCCTTTACGCGCGGTGAAAATTTCGCTTCCATGTGTTCACTTTTTAAGCAACACAAATATAACTTTTATATTTTGCATGGATTGATAATTATTCACAATTTATGCAGTGAATTTGTTAGTAAATTTAGACAGGCACGCGAGTAGAGCATCCATATTTCATTAATTTTGAATGCTTAAATTCACAAGCAGAAATAAATTATGAATAAACATGGCTGAAGGAGAAAGAATTATTCAGATAAACAATGAAGATGAAATGAAATCAGCGTACATCGATTATTCGATGTCCGTTATTGTTTCACGTGCCTTACCTGATGTACGAGATGGATTTAAACCAGTACACAGAAGGGTTTTGTATGGAATGCAAGATTTGGGTGTTTATTCTAATCGACCTTATAAAAAATCGGCGAGAATTGTCGGAGAAGTATTAGGAAAGTATCACCCACACGGTGATAGTTCTGTTTATGATACCATGGTGCGTATGGCTCAGCCTTGGTCCTTGCGTTATCCATTGGTGGACGGACAAGGAAACTTTGGTTCCGTAGATGGTGATAGTCCTGCAGCAATGCGTTACACGGAAGCACGATTTCGTAAAATCGCAGAGGAAATGCTGGGTGATTTAGAAAAGGAAACCGTAGATTTTAAGGCGAACTTTGATGATAGCTTGCAAGAGCCTACCGTTTTACCAACTAAAATACCTAACTTATTAATTAATGGTGCTGCTGGAATTGCTGTCGGAATGGCAACAAATATGGCTCCGCACAACCTAACTGAGGTAATTGATGGGGTTATTGCTTATGTAGATAATAAAGACATCACAGGTGAAGAGTTGTTGCAATACGTTAAAGCTCCAGATTTTCCAACTGGCGGTATTATCTACGGATACGAAGGTGTTCGAGATGCTTTATTAACAGGACGTGGTCGAATCGTTATCCGTGGAAAAGCGGAAATCGAAGAAGAAAATGGACGTGAGCAAATCATTGTAACGGAGATTCCTTACCAAGTGAATAAGGCTGAGATGATTAAAAAGATCGCAGACCTTGTTAACGACAAGAAAATTGAAGGTATTTCTGACTTACGTGATGAGTCCGACCGTAGCGGGATGCGTGTTGTATTTGAAATCAAACGCGATGCCATAGCGAATGTGGTTTTAAATAAACTATACAAATTTACTGCACTTCAAACATCGTTCTCGGTGAACAATATTTGTTTGGTGGGTGGACGTCCACGTATGATGGCTTTACGCGACTTGATTCAAGAGTTCGTGGAATTCCGTCACGAAGTAGTGATTCGTCGTACGCGTTTCGATTTAAGAAAAGCGGAAGAACGCGCGCACGTCTTAGAAGGATTAATCATTGCTTCGGACAACATCGATGAAGTCATTGAAATCATTAAAACGTCTTCTAGTCCAGATGAAGCAAGAGAGCGTTTGTCTGTACGTTTTGGACTTTCAGAAATTCAAACACGTGCGATTGTTGACATGCGTTTACGTCAGTTAACTGGACTGGAGCAAGATAAGTTACGTGCTGAATTCGACGAGTTAATGACATTAATCACCGACCTAAAAGACATTTTAGCGAATGAAGAGCGCCGTATGCAAATCATCAAGGATGAATTGCAAGAAATGCGCGATAAATACGGTGATGAGCGTCGTTCTAGGATTGAATACTCTGCAAGCGAAATGCGCATGGAGGACTTAATCGCGGATGAAGAAGTAGTGATAACTATTTCTCACGCTGGATACATCAAACGCACCAACTTAGTAGAGTACAAAGTTCAAAACAGAGGTGGAATGGGATCCAAAGGATCAGCAACACGAGACCAAGATTTCTTGGAGCATCTATTTGTTGCAACTAACCACAACTACTTATTGATATTTACCGAAAAAGGAAGGTGTTTCTGGATGCGGGTGTATGAAATTCCGGAAGGCAGTAAAGTATCCAAGGGAAGAGCGATTCAAAACTTAATCAATATTCCGCAAGACGACAAAGTAAAAGCATATGTGAAAGTGCTTGACTTGACAGATAAAGATTATGTAGAAAACAACTTCATCATGATGTGTACAAAACAAGGTGTGATTAAGAAAACATCCTTGGCTGCGTATTCTCGTCCACGTTCAAATGGTATTAATGCCATTGGTATTCGCGATAACGATGAATTGTTAGAAGCAAAATTGACAAATGGTACAAATGAAATCGTTTTAGCAACAAGTGCAGGTCGTGCAATTCGCTTTAACGAATCAACTGTTCGTCCAATGGGTAGAAATGCCTCAGGTGTGCGCGGTGTGACCTTGACAAGCGACGAGGACGTAGTAATCGGAATGATTTGCGTAGAGGATATCTTCTCAACCATCTTAGTTGTTTCGCAAAAAGGATATGGAAAACGTACCTACTTGAATGATCCGGAGGACAAAGAACCAGTATATCGCATCACCAACCGCGGTGGAAAAGGGGTGAAAACACTGAACATTACCGATAAAACCGGAAAATTACTTTCCATTCAAAATGTATCTGATGAAGATGATTTAATGATCATCACGAAGTCTGGTGTCACCATTCGCATGCACATTGATACGATTCGTACGATGGGTAGAGCTGCGCAAGGTGTTCGTTTGATCAACTTAAAATCTAATGCAGAAATTGCAGCCATTGCTCGTGTTCCAAGAACGGAAGATGAGGATGAAGATATCGAAGTAATCGAAGGTGCAGAGATTCCATTAGCGGATGAAGCAGAAGATCTTGGCACAGAAATTGAAACAAGCGACGAAGATTAATTTTTAGACATATATAACAACGAATATGAAAAGAAACATCATCAAACTCTCTGCAGTAATTGCTTTTATTGCCTTGGCATTCGGTTCATTTGCACAAAAGAAGAACGTGACCGATGCGATTATGACTTATAAAAAGTATAATCCAATGACAAACGGGATCGAACCATCCAAAAAAACGGTGGAGGAAGCACGTAAATTCATTGATTTAGCAGCTGTGAATCCAGAAACTGCGGAGGACTTCAAAATGCATTTGTACCGTGCGGAGATCTATTATAGCTTGATTGAAGTAGCATCGATGGACGCCACTACGAATCCATTGGACGACGCGACAATGAAAGAATACGAAGCGATTTCAAAAGCATCTTTCAAAAAGGTGTTAGATGATCCAAAGAAAGCATGGTCAGCGGATGCACAAACGTTTATGTGGTTTCGCTCAGACATGATGTTCAACCAAGGATTGGAAGCGTACAACACTAAAAAGTACGAAGAAGCGCTAAACGCATTCTTAATTTCATACTATTTACGTACGTTTCTTGGTGACGAATATAACGAGGCAGAAATTAATTCGACCTTAAGCTTGAACAACCATGTAGATAAATTGCTTGATGCTAAGGAATTTGATAAAGCAATCGTTTCGGTAAACAGTGTGTTGGAAATTTTCCCAAAAAATATTGATGCATTGATTTCCATGGTCAATATTTACTTGCAAAAAGGAGATGTTGTCAATACTGAAGTCTACATCAATCAAGCACTAGCAATTGACGCGAAAAACAAACAATTGTATTACATCTTGGGTACTTCATACATCGAACTAAAGCAAAACGATAAAGCTGCAGAAGCATTGGCAAAAGCGATTGAAATTGACCCAGAATACAACGAGGCTTTGTACCAATTAGGCGCTCATTATTACAACTGGGCTGCAGAAACGAGAACGGCAGCGATGAATTTGGACATGAAAGATCCTAAAGTTAAAGATCTTGAGAAGAGAGCAAATGAATTGTTCACTTTAGCATTGGTTCCTTTGGAAAAATACATCGAGAAAAATCCAAATGAGAAAGCTATCTTGGATATTTTGTACAAAACAAATACCAAACTTGGTCGTATTGAAAAAGGACAAGAGTACAAAAAACGTCTTGAAGTTTTAAAACAACAATAATCATTTTGTAATAAATAAAGGAGGCTGCTCGATTTCGGGCAGTTTTTTTATGCCTAAAAAAATCGCAGTCATCGGTGGTGGGTTCTCAGGAACGATGGTAATCCGTCAATTAATTGACCAAGGGTTCCAAGGGAGTATTGACCGATTTTACACAGTAAATTCTCAAACGTTAGGGCCAGCGTATAGTGCTCAATCCACTCATCATTTGCTCAATGTACGCAGTCAAAACATGAGTGCATTTGCAGATAAACCGAATCATTTCATCGAATTCCTACAAGAACGTCATCCCGAAATATCCCATCCCAACGAATTTGTTCCGCGTGCAATCTATGGAAAATATCTGCAATCATTATGGGAAGAAACACAGATACTTGCTGCACAATCAAACACTCTGCTGAAAATCATTGCGGATAAAACTCCGGATTTCACTGTATATGACACCCTAGTATTGGCAACGGGTAACGAGCTTCCCCGTTTTCCAAAACAACTTCCATTACAACTGAAAAACTCCCCTTTTTATCATGGAAATCCATGGAGCATGAACCTTGAGCTTATTCCAAACGAGAAACCCATTTTCATTTTAGGAAATGGACTCACTATGGTTGACGCCGTCATCAGTCTGCGTGAATGCGGATTTCAACAGAAAATTATCGCCCTTTCTACGCATGGATTTCAAATACTTCCGCATCCCGAAAAAACCCTTGAGAAAAGCGATGAAAAGTCACCAGATGAAACGGACTTGCTTTCCTTGCTTCATTTTTTCAATGTCCGCCGGAAAGAACTTTCCCTAGCACAATTTCTACACTGCGTAGATTCCTTTCGTTCCTTATTCTCAACATGGTGGATGGGATTCACGCTACACGAGAAAAAAGTATTTCTGAGTCGTTTGAGACATCTATGGGGAACAGTTCGACACCGTATTCCGTTGGAAATAGGCCAAATCATCCAAAATGAGCGAGAAACAGGACGCTTAGTTATTTGCGCAGGAAAACTAGAAAACGCAGTGGAAAATGAAAAAAACCTTATCCTGACGTATCGCACTAGTCAATATGACATACAAGAAAGCGTTGCTTGTCTCATCAATTGTACGGGACCTGAAACAGCGATTACGCGCATGTCGAATCCAGTTATACAAGCACTTTGCCAAAGAAAATGGATATCTCCAGATGAGATCGATCAAGGCATCAAAATCGACACGAACCAACACCTTGCCTTAGGAAAAGCACCAATACCCATCTTTGCCATTGGAAATTTGTGCAAAGGAACTTTTTGGGAAAGCACCGCTATTGGCGAACTTCGGTCTCAAGCAAAATTGATTGCGAAAGGCATTATGGACACCAACTAATGGATTTATTTTCTTACATTTGACTCATGGAATTTATACATCCAGAACGCCTTTGGCTTCTTTCTTTATTACTGATTCCAATCATCATTCACCTTTTTCATTTTCGACGACAAAAGGTACTCTATTTTTATTCTTTTAAATTTATTCGATTCATTGAACAAGAAAATAAATCCACACAAAAACTAAGGCATTTATTGGTGTTAATCAGTCGTTGCTTAGCCTTGATTTTCATTGTACTCGCCTTTGCTTTGCCCATCATTCCATTAAATAAAAACGGAATAAATGGAGGGAAAAATGTGTTGGCTATTTACATTGACAACTCTTTTTCTATGTCCGCTATTGGTGAGGAGGGTGAATTGCTTTCTGAAGCGCGTGAAATGGCAAAACGCATGCTGGAACAAACGCCTTTGGAAACGAGGATTCTTTTATTCACGAACAAAATGGAAGGCGTGGAGCAGCGCTTATTGACCAAGATGGAAGCATTATCCTATCTGGACAACATAGAACCAACGTCCATTCGTCGAAATATCGGGGATGTACTTTCCTGGCAGAAAAATTTTCTAGACAAGGAGCACTCAGAAGTGGAGCGCTTGAAAACACGTCAAATCGTATTATTATCTGACTTTCAATCAAGTACCTTTAATACGGAACATGTAAAAGAAGATAAAAACGCAAATTATTACGCCTTCCAACTATTGCCAGAGGATCCTGGAAATTTATTTATTGACTCAGTTTGGTTCGCCACGCCTGTACATAAATCTGGAGAACCCAATGAATTGTTTGTCCGTTTGCAAAACGATTCAAAATCCGAACGAGTCAACCTAGAATTATCCGCCAAAATTGGCATGCAACGTCGTACCATGTTCCTAGACCTAGCTCCAAACGAACAGCGAACAACGAGCTTTCCATTTACGGAAAAAGGCACGGGATTCAAGCAAGGAATGGTCAGCATTAGTGATAAACAATTGTATTGGGACGATGATTTTTACTTTGCTTATGAAGTGGCGAAAAGTGCGGAAGTATTGATCTTAAACGCTGAAAATGCGAGCACAAAAGTTACTCAAGTATTTTCCGTTGAACCATTTTATCATACTACTTCCATACCAAGCACGAACTATACCAAGGACTTACTAAACCAAACCAATTTAGTGGTGATGAATGGATTAAATGGCATTCCTTCCGGTTTATCGACAGACCTGGCAGAATTTCATCAAAAGGGAGGCGCCGTGTTCGTCATCCCAGGAAATCAAATCAATCGTTCAGACTATGCGGATTTATTGTCCGGATTGGAGTTACCAAGTTTAGGGGAAGTCATGACGGACGGACTCAAACTGAATGACATTCGTTACAAAGATCCATTTTTTATCGGCGTATTTGAGAAAGAAAATCAAGCATTAAATTTACCGAATGTGCGAAAAGCTTACCGCACCAATGTTGGAAATGGATTTCAACTGCTTTCTTTCCGAAGTGATGCCTCCTTATTCTTGCGGTCAGGTACCAAATCCTTCCTTTTGACAAGCGCATTACAAGAAGACTTCGGTAATTTCACGGCAAATGCCCTCTTCCCTACTATTTTGTTGCGTGCAGGTGAATTTTCCTCCCAGAACTTTCCTTTATTTGCAACGATTGGAGTGGATGCGAATATCCCCATTCAACGCGAAGTGAGCAGTGAACAGCCCTTGAAATTGATGAATGGAAAGAACTCATTCATTCCAAGCATACAAAAATCCAGCGGACAAACTAAAATATCCATTGCAGGAATGGAAGCGATCGAACGATTGAAAGCAGGTGCCTATTTTATTCAAAATGAAGATACCTTAGGACTCCTTGCCATAAATTATGATCGAAAAGAATCAGCGATGAAGCAGCAGACATCCGATGAAATTATTGATGAATTGAAGGCAAAAGGCATAAAAAATATTAAATTTAACACCGTAAAGGATGGACAGAGTCTTTCTGAGATACAAATCGACAAGCCCTTTGAGTATTGGCGAAGCTTTTTGATATTAGGACTTTTGTTTGTTCTCATCGAAATGGCATTAATTAAATTTTGGAAATGAAAATCCTGATAAAAAACGCAAAAATCATCAACCAATCTTCTTCCCACCATGGAAAAAGAATGGATATCCTTGTGGTAGATGGCAACATTCTGAAAATCGCTGCAAAACTAGAAGATTCTGATGCGATTGAAGTTGCTTCGAACGACTTACACGTTTCTATGGGTTGGGTTGATTTGAAAGCAGATTTTTGTGACCCTGGAATGGAACACAAGGAAACGATTCAAAGTGGACTAGATGCCGCCTCAATGGGTGGATACACGCATGTTCATGTCGTTCCAAGTACTCAACCTTGTATTGACGGAAAATCGCAAATTGCCTATTTGTATCAAAAAGCAGAAGGTCACAGCACCAGTATACATGCATTAGGAGCTTTAACCAAAGGATTAAAAGGAGAGGAATTAGCGGAATTATACGACATGTATCAAATTGGCGCGAAACTTTTCACAGATGATATATATCCTGTTTCAGCTGGAATTATGTACCGAGCTTTATTGTATACGAAAAACTTTGGCGGAAAAGTGATGGCATTTAGTCGAAATGAATCTTTGGCTGGAAAAGGACAAGTAAACGAAGGAGAAGCTTCCACGAGAACAGGATTAAAAGCAGACCCATCGATTGCTGAAATCATTGAAATCGAACGCAATTTGCGTTTATTAGCATACACCGATGGAAGCATTCATTTGAGTGGGCTTTCTAGTGAAGAAAGTGTCCGATTAGTTCGTGTGGCTAAAAAACAAGGCTTACATGTAACCGCAGATGTTCACGTGATGAACCTATGCTTCACCGAACAAGCGATGTTGGACTTTAATTCTCACCTAAAAGTATTACCTGTTTTACGGAAAGAATCGGATCGCTTAGCGCTTTGGGCTGGAGTAAATGATGGAACAATTGATGCAATCGTGAGCGATCATCGTCCGGCTGACACCGAAGAGAAAGAACTCGAATTTGATCATGCTAATTTTGGTGCACCACAATTTGAAACGTGCTTCGCAGCATTAAATAGCACGAAAGAAGCAAGTTTAACGGAGGTCATTGCAGCGATTAGTGAGCGAAATAGAGAAATTGCTGGGATTCAATCCGCCATCATCGAAGAAGGTAATCGTGCTGACTTGAGTATTTTTGATCCAAGTTTAGATTTTGAATGGTCCAATGAGTCGACGCACCAACGATTTAGTCCATTCAAAAATCAAGTAATGAAAGGGAAAGTCCTTGGTATCATTCATGGCGCACAAGCAAGCCTTCAACTAGCATAAGGTGTCAAAAAAGTCCTTTATTCATCAATTTTTTAAACAGAATAAAATGGTAGGCTCTCTCATTCCGAGCTCCCGTTTTCTGGCAAAAAAAATACTGAAGAACATTCCTTTTGAAGATGCGAAAGTAATTATTGAATTAGGTCCTGGAACCGGTGTTTTCACCAAAAAAATCATGCAACGCTTAAATCCAGATACGCATTTTGTGGTCATTGAGTTAAACGATATTTTTTATCAGAACCTAAAAACGACAGTGACACAAGAAAATTACCACATCATTCACGGATCTGCTAGCGACTTACAAAAAATACTATCGAACCTTGGATTTGAAAAAGCTGATTGCATTATTTCATCTCTTCCACTTTCCAATTTCCCGAAAGACCTGCGTATTGAAATCATGCAAGCGATTCTACACTGTCTGACTCCGAAAGGAACGTTTCTCCAGTTTCAATATACCTTGCAGTCCAAAAAACACTTCAAAAGTATCTTTACACACGTATCTATCGATTACGCTGCGATCAACTTTCCACCTGCCTTCGTTTACCGCTGTTCGAATAGCTGATTTCTTTTGCGTATCTTTGCGCAAAATTTGAAGCATGTTAAGTGTAAACAACCTATCCCTCCAATTCGGAAAACGCGTACTTTTCGATGAAGTAAATGTAAAATTTGTGAGTGGCAATTGCTACGGCATCATTGGTGCAAATGGAGCTGGTAAGTCTACTTTTCTAAAGATTTTAACTGGTGACCAAGATCCAACAACAGGACGCGTAGAGTTAGAACCTGGGAAACGCATGGCTTTCTTGAAACAAAATCACTTTGAATTTGATAAAATACAGGTTTTGCAAACCGTCATTATGGGACATAAACGCCTGTATGAAATTATGGTAGAGAAAGATACACTGTATGCCAAAGAAGATTTTACGGAAGCAGATGGGATGAAAACCGCGGAATTAGAAGGTGAATTTGCAGACCTTGAAGGATGGAATTCAGAAACCGATGCGGCTACGCTATTAAGTAACCTAGGAATCGATGAATCCAAACATTATTCCTTAATGGAGGAACTCTCCAATGACTTAAAAGTACGTGTCCTACTTGCACAAGCACTTTTCGGAAATCCAGATGTCTTGATTCTCGATGAGCCAACGAATGACCTGGACTTGAAAACCATTTCATGGTTAGAGGACTTCTTATTAGATTTTAGAAATACCGTAATCGTTGTATCGCATGATCGTCACTTCTTAGATACCGTTTGTACACACATTTGTGACATCGACTACAGCAAAATCAATATGTTTACCGGAAACTACTCGTTCTGGTACCAATCTTCTCAGTTAGCAACCAGACAACGATCGGATAAAAACAAAAAAGCAGAAGAAAAGAAAAAAGAGTTATTGGACTTCATTGCGCGTTTCTCAGCGAATGCATCGAAATCCAAGCAAGCAACCAGTCGTCGTAAGATGCTCGACAATTTGGACTTAGAAGAAATTCAACCATCCTCTAGAAGATACCCTGGAATCACTTTTCACCAGGAACGCGATGCTGGAAATCAGATATTAAACATTGAACATTTGTCCAAGACATTTGATGGAAAAACCTTGTTTAAAGAGATCAACATCACGGTAAACAAAGGAGATAAAATTGCTTTCGTTTCAAAAGAATCTGTTGCATTAACGGCGTTCTTCGAAGTGTTAACTCAAAACACGAAGCCAGATACAGGAGAATTCACGTTTGGAACAACCATCACTACAGCATATTTACCAAACGACAACCACCATTATTTTGACTCAAAAAATCCATTAATTGACTGGTTACGTCAATATGCTGAAACGGATGAAGAACGTGAAGAAGTGTATTTACGCACCTTCCTTGGACGTATGTTATTCACAGGAGAAGAAGCGATGAAACACGCAACAGTGCTTTCTGGAGGAGAAAAAGTACGCTGCATGTTATCCAAAATGATGTTAGCTAAAGCGAATTTATTATTGATGGATGAACCAACGAATCACTTGGACTTGGAATCGATTACCGCATTGAACAACGCGATGAAAGATTTCCAAGGAACCTTATTGTTCACATCTCATGACCACGAGTTAGTTAATACCGTAGCGAACCGAATTATCGAAATCACACCAAATGGCATTATTGATAAAATGATGACGTTTGACGAATACTTGAGCGACGATAAAATCACGCAACTTCAACAAGAATTGTACGCGTAATGTCCAAGGTGATTCAATACCGCATTTCCTGTTTGAACGCTCAACAGCGTTACATTCAATTTTCGGCAACATTTCCTTGTCCTGAAGACCACCTGAGTATTCAATTAGCATCTTGGCGTCCAGGACGATACGAACTAGGTAATTTCGCCAAAAACATCAAAGGATTCCGTGTATTTGATGAGCAAAACAAAGCGTTATCCGTTGAGAAATCCAACAAGGACACCTGGCAAATTCCAACGAAAGGAACCACGTTTATTCGTGTGGAATACGCTTATTATGCCAACGAACTAAATGCTGGATCTACTTATTTAGATGAACAACAATTGTACATCAATCCGGTGAATTGTTTTCTCTTTACAGATGATGCGCATGCATATGAACTAACCCTTGATATCCCTGCAACTTGGCAAATTGCTTCTTCATTAAAATTCGACAACAATCGCTGTGAAGTTTCACATTTCGATCAACTAGCCGATAGTCCATTTATTTGTTCAGCACATCTCGAAAAAGCTTCTTACGAAGTAAATGGATCCCGTTTTCATGTTTGGTTCAATAATCAAACGTTCATCCAATGGGAAAAAGTACTCGTTGATTTCGAGAAATTTACACGCGCACAAATCGAAGACTTTAGTGAATTTCCTGTCAAAGAATTCCATTTCTTGATTCAAACGCTTCCATATGCCGCCTATCACGGAGTAGAGCATTTGGAAAGTACGGTCATCACGCTTGGTCCGAACCACGCTGTTTTCGGGACACTTTACAAAGAACTACTCGGAGTTTCTTCCCACGAATTATACCACGTATGGAATGTAAAAAGCATACGTCCAGCAGAAATGCAGCCTTATCATTTCAAAGAAGAAAATTACGCTGTTTCCGGATTTGTCTACGAAGGTGTGACCACCTATTTGGGTGACTTATATCTGCTTCGAAGTGGCGTTTTTAACTTGGAACAGTACTTAGTTGAACTTTCCAAACAACTTCAAAAACACTTCGATAATCCAGCACGATTCAATTACTCCGTTGGAGCATCTTCTTTCGACACGTGGTTAGATGGCTATGTCCCAGGAGCACCAGGACGCAAAGTTTCCATTTACACAGAAGGCTGTTTATTAGCCTTTGTAACAGACATGAAACTCCGCGATGCCACCAATCACAAGTACGGCATCCAAGAAGTCATGAAACGCATGTATTTTGATTTCGCTGTGAAAGGAATTGGGTACACGTGGCAAGATTACCAACAAACCTTGGAAAATGTGTCTGGTATTTCATTTCAAGACTTTTTCGAACGATTTATTTTTGGAACAGCACCGTACGAATCGATACTTGTAGAAGCTTGTAGCTTTTTTGGATTGGACATCAAACAAGTTCCATCCGCGAGTTATTCGGAAGCAAGATTGGGGATGAAAGTACTTACAAAAGGTCCAGACGCGCAAATCGTTTCCATTTATCCTGGATCTCCAGCAGATCTTGCTGGGCTTTCCATCAACGATGAAATTCTCGGCGTCAACAATATGCGTTTACAAGGGGACATCGATGCTTGGTTGAATTTTTATGACGCTGGAATCAAAACCTTGCTCATCAATCGAAACGGACGCTTATTGGAGAAAACACTTCCCGAAGTGAATCGCTTCTTCTATTTGACACACACTGTTCATCGCTTAGATGTTTTGAATCAACACCAACGTAAAGCATTGAAACATTGGGCGAACATGTCAATCGACTGATTGACGAAACGCATCCTTCGGAAAATTTAGAAAACTCAACTTTTCTGTAGCTCTTGTTACAGAAGTATATAACCAACGCAAGTAGTTTTTGCTTTTCATTTCCTCCGGAATAAATCCATAATCGATGTACACGTGTTTCCATTGTCCACCCTGGGCTTTATGCACAGTTACCGCATGGGCATATTTCACCTGTAGCGCATTGAAATAGGGTGACTTCATGATTTTCTGGTAGCGTTTGTTTTTGATTTTTTCGTCGGCAAAATCCTTTTCAATCGCATAAAACAATTGACTCATTTTATCGCGTTTCAAATTGGGGGACTCCTCCGTTAAACTTGCGGTGTGAACAATGACTGAGACACTCGGAACGTCTGGGTAATCGACAAAACACAGGTCCAAGTGAACAAATTCAAATCCATACTGCTGCTCCACTTTTCGAACGCGTTCCACCCGCGCCAACTCTCCATTTGCAATAAATCCCATCACAGAAATCGGATCCAACCAAAAATAATTATTCTTGACAATCATCAAGAGATCTCCTTTTTCCAACACATCCTCGCGGAAAAACAAACGTTGACGAATTTCTTGATTCCATTGATTTGCGCGTTTATTGGATAAAGTCAAAACGATGGTGTCCTCTACGCCTACGCGGTCATACGATTGCTCAATCCACTCTTGGAATTCCGCACCTTCACATCGAAAGGTACTTTGTTCATCAATTTCAGCAATAAAAGGCAATTCATAATTTTCTTTTTCCCGTATAAACGTCGCATTTTTCAAAATCGCTGAATTTTCTTGTACCCGAACCACCTCCGTTAATTGACTTGAAAAAACCATCACCATAGGAAATAAGGCCACGAACGCTTCTTTATTCAAAGCGATTGACTCTTCTTGTCCAACAGGCGGTAATTGTCCCAAATCCCCAATAAAAATCAAGTGACAATTCACGCCTTGAAAAACGTAATTCATTAAATCCATGAGCACATTTGGACCTTCATATTCCGATTCATTGCTAATCATCGAAGACTCATCCACAAAAAACAAGGTGTTCTTGAATAAATTCTTGGCAGGAGTAATTTTCGAATGAGTCAGTTCACTTCCGGAAAAATAGATTTGCTTATGAATGGTACTAGCAGGATGTCCGGCAAAGTTGGAAAGTACTTTCGCTGCGCGTCCGGTTGGCGCAAGTAGCTTAAATCCAACCTTTTCTTGCTTAAGTGTTTTCACCAAAGCAGACACCAAGCTCGACTTCCCCGTTCCAGCAAATCCGGATAACTGCCAGACTTTTCGTCCATGTTCCTGAGTGAAAAAATCATAAAAAGTATGTAAGGCTGCCGATTGATTCGAGGTAAACTCGAAACCAAAATTAGCTTGAACTGCCTTCATGTACGTTTCTCTTCGCTGATCCATGTCTTCACGTTGGTTCATTGGGATTTTTCCCCACTGAAGGCGTGGGTATAAAGTTAAATATTGTAGCTTTGTAAAGCATGATAAATCTTGTTTGATTCACAAAAAGACACGAAGATTTATCAAGGCAGGGAACAAAGCTTGATTCACATGAGTAAAAAACAATATCTTGATTTTCAAATAGATGTTCTTCAGATAATCTCTGAGGATACTCAAGGAGAATTTAGTCAGGAGCAAATTCCTTTTGATGCAAGCAAGCCATTTTCCATCGAAGAACTAAAGGATCGCATTCGTATACAACTGAAGGATGCTACCTTACAGCACGTCACATGGTTTGACCCAAATTTTACCTTGATTCCTATGTCCATCTTCATGGAAACTGAAGTAGAAACGTATTATCAGTTAAACTTTGGAAAAAGAGCAGATGGAACTAGCCTCCTATTTGAAAAAATTCACGCATTGCAATTAGTGGTCGTTTATGGCGTTCCAACGTGGATAATTGAATTGACGCAAGGAACCTTATTGCAAAAAACAGTACATAGTCATATTGCGTTCTTACTACATAAACAGTTTAGTGAAAACACCGTTGAGAGTACTTTTTTAGTGCTTTTTGATCATACATTTTTACTTTCCGTCAAACGCAATGGACAATTACACTTGTGTTTGCCCACCGAGTACCATGCTGCTACGGATGTTCTTTATTTTATTTTGGCCAATCATCAAAAAATGAATTTACCAAAAGAGAATATTCTTCAGGCATATGTCCTTTCGTCAAATTTCCACCAAGAAGAATTTGAATCACTTTGGAAACAATTCAAGGATTTCAATGATTTCAGTACCCATTATTATTCTCAAGCAGCTTACCAAAAAAACATTTTGTGCGCATCATCCGTGGTATCTTAAAAGGAAAGCGTTTCGCAACGCCTCCAAACTTCCCTTCTCGTCCAACAACCGATTTCGCAAAAGAAGGACTATTTAATATTCTCGAGAATCGTGTTGATATAGCAGATATGGAGATTCTTGATTTATGTGCTGGAACGGGTAATATTTCCTTTGAATTCGTATCGAGGGGAGCCAAACATGTGTTAGCCATTGATAGTCATCCCCGTTGTGTGCAATACCTGAAAGGAAACATTCGGGAATTAGGTATAGAAACCTTGATGCAAGTCTATAAATCAGACTGCATCGTATATTGCCGGAATGCACAAAACGTTCAATACGATTTGATTTTTACAGACCCACCTTTTCATTTACATTTTCACGAGGAATTAATTCAAACCATTTTCGAAAAAAAGATTTTAAAGCCCGGTGGATTAGTCATTGTTGAACATGGAAAACAAACGGATTTATCATCTTCTCCCTATTTCAGCTTTTCTCGTAACTTTGGCAATGTTCACTTTAGTTTTTTAAGCGATGAAGCGTAGCGGATTATTCCCCGGGTCTTTTGATCCATTCACGAAAGGACACGAAGCTGTTGTCCTGAAAGCACTTGCTGTATTTGACGAAATCATCATTGGTGTTGGGGTCAACAGTAAAAAGCAAAGTTATTTCACGTTGGAAAGCCGCATGGAGCACATTGCATCCTTGTTCGTCGATTATCCTGCAGTTAGTGTGCGTAAGTATCAAAAGCTCACGGTGGACTTCTGTAAAGAAATTGGTGCAACGCATATTGTACGTGGACTTCGAGACTCAAAGGATTTTGAGTATGAAAAAACGATTGGACATATGAACCATGCCATTTCAGGCATTGAAACCGTGTTCTTTTTGACCAGTCAGGAACATAGCGCGATTAATTCATCGATTATTCGAGAAATGCATCAAAATCACGCCGATATCTCTCCTTTTGTAACCTCCACTTCGATTCTCGTTAACTAACTTCGATGAACGTCCAACGAATCTTTTTCCTATTTCTACTATCCCCTTTCCTTTTGACTTCGATTCAAAGTCAAACGTTGTTGCGTGGTATTTCAAATTGGAAAACAGCAGAAATTCGTGCGTACAGTGTGACGGATTTCGTAACGGAGACGGAAGTCGAGATTGGCAGAGCAAAAGTTGGCGCAGATTCTATTTTTGAATTTAAATTCCTCACGAAAGATATTGAAAAAGTCATTTTAAGAGGTGCGAATTACTATACATGGCTCTACATACAACCGAAGACCACTTACTTTATTGAACTTCCGGAGCCCACGGAATACGTGAGTTCAATGGAACGTGATAAAGAGGTGGAGATGTTGTTTTATAGGCTAGACAGTAGTGACATCAATTATAAAATCCTTGGATTTGAAGCGTGGATGGATGAAAGCATCGCGGAAATTTACCAATTAAAGGACATACATCCGGAACAATTTATTGCTAAAGTGAGGTCATTTAAACAAGAGACCGCTTTTGTCTATAATCAATTTGAGACACCATTCTTTTTCAACTATGTCAAATACAGCGTTGGTTTATCGGTAGATAATTTTAACATTATTGGCGGACCTTCCAAACAAGATAAATTTGAATTTTACTTGAGTGAGGACAGCATCTTGTACAAGAATCCGAAATACATGGAATATGCAGAATCGTTCTACGAAAAATACCTATATCAACTCGACAAGGAAATAAAAACAAAAGTGGAGTCCGCATTGCGAAAAGGATCATTAGAAGAATTAACTTCTGCATTGCTGGAAGATGCCCAGATTCAAACAGAGTCCCGCGCTGAATTCGTAAGCTTACTCATTTGTAAAGAAGCGTATTATCAAGGATACCTAGATAGATCATTGATTTACGATTTACTCAGCGCACTTAAAAAAGAAAGTAGCATCGCCGATCACCAGCGCATCGCGAACGAATTGCTTTCCTTATTCAAGCAAATGCAAATAGGCATGCAGGCTCCTGATTATGTGTTATCCAGTAGTAAACATTTTTACCAATACAAAGGAAAATGGCTGTATTTACACGTTTTCGATCCATCAAATGAACGCTGTATCACCGAAATTTCTGCACTTAAGAAGTTAGAATTAACCTATGGAAAAAGTTTTCGATTTGTAACTATCTATCCGAGTAAAGAGACCTACACAAAATCCGAGCAGCGAAACCTGGATGCAATGACTTGGGATACCTTTCCGATTGATCAAAATCACGAAATATGGAAAAGCTTACAATTGACGAGTTATCCGATGTATGTGCTATTTGATTCAAACCTAGTTTTACATTCCTCCCCGGCTTTAAGTCCGACACCAAACGGAAAATACGAAACAATAGAGAAAGTTTTTAGAACGCTCGAACGTCCGTAGTTATCTTCTATTGAATCCCCAAAAAGCGCCCATTGCTCCACCGAATAAATGGGCAAAATGAGAAATCTGAGTTTCTTGAAGAGAAGATAAAACTTCCATTCCAAAATACAAGACAATCACCAGAATAAAGTTAAACGGTATTTCGCGGTTTCGGATATTCAATAAGGTGGATAAAACGATGTACATAAAGACCAATCCACTGAATCCTAGCAAGTGATTGTCCCACAAAAGCGTATGCAATATACCAGTAGCACCCGCCGTGATGACACTCATCAAAATAAAGCGTTGTGTTCCGTATTTCAATTCGATAATTGGACCTAAAATCAATAACAAGGACATATTACCTAATAAATGTTCCAAGGAAGAATGACCAAAAACATAGGTGAATAAACTGATATACCACTTCCAATCGTAGAATTGAGCATCCCCATTGAGTATAAATAGTTGACTAATGCTCGCTTCTGGCATCTTGATAACAAGAAAACTTCCTAACACGCAAATCAGCGCGAAGTAGAGAGATCCTTTGGATTGAAATGTAATTTTCATATTAATCGACTTTAGCACTTAAACCTTGATTCAATAAACGGAGACACATCGACTGCACCTCATCAAACGAGCCTGTTTTCACCAAACATTTTCCATTCGTATGAATAATCCATGCACATTGCTCCGCTTGAACCATTTCATGCTTGCAAATTTTCATGAGGCAAGAAATCACATGATCAAACGAATTAACGTCATCATTAAAGATAATCAAGCCTCTTTCTTCCGCTATGTGTTCTTTTCGTTGAACGCGTTCTTTAGGTGCAACCGTACTCATGTTACTTTTGTTTTATGGTCCATTTATAGTGTTGAGAAGCAGCTTCAATCCACTCCTTTTGTTCTTCATTTTCTGGATAGAATCTAAAAATCCAATCTTCCTCTTCTTTGTGTGCGTCGTAGCTCACAGATTGACGCAACAACCAATCGTAGCAATCACTTTTACTGATATTCACGACAAATTCTTGAACTGGGATTTTACTTATTCGATCCTTGGTTCGTTTCATGTCCGCCAAGTACAGCTGTTGGTTAACAGATATATTTGCCAATACATACTTTTCCGAAACAATGCGGTTTTTTGCTGCTTGATAGGTGAATGTCCCAACACGATTCAGACGGGTCAATTGCGACAAGTAATTATCCTCATTGACGTTGATGGCATACTGAACGATGGAATCACGTTTGACAATTGGAATCAACGTTGGGATGATAACTGGAGTTGAAACAACAGCTACGTTCTCTGGAATGACGGATTGAACCGTCCCACGTTTCTTTGGTGTGATTCCCGAAGCCAACAATTGATTTGCTTCACCAATGGAAATGCGTTTCCCACGGTAATAAGCAACCACATAAGCATCTGGAATTCCTTTTGTGATGACTTCGTTTTTACGTTGACGCGCATCAGTGAAACTCGTAAATTCTCCGGAGGAATAACGGAACTGTCCCTTTTCGGTTTTTGTCACCAATAATTCTTTTACACCATTGATGTTATCGCCGTTCAAGGGTTTATTGTACACAGCCACTTGAACAGTAAAGTACAGGTCTAAATTTGCCTCTGTACTATTTGGATCAATGTTGGTAGCAGTTGGCATGGAAGGAGTTTGTACGGTCGATGGATTTTGGTTCATCAGTTGATTCAATGCTAATTGTAATTCAGCTGCCGTCTGTTTGCGACAAGTTCCATTCGCTTCCATCGCTTTGCCTTCATTGAAGGACATTCGTTTTCCGTCACAGTAAGCAACGATAAAGGCATCAGCGTAGCCAAGACGACGAATCATCGTGCGTGTTTCAATTGCATCAACGGAGCCGTTAAAGTATCCCGCTAAGTAGCATGTTAATCCATTTGTCAAAACTTCCCCGGACACAGGACCAAATTCTCTAAACAATTGATTTGGCACAGGTTTTCTAAATGCTCCAACTTGGACACGGAATATTAATCCTTCCGGCAATGCAACGTTAATGGGATGATCAGGAAAGCGTTGATTCATCGTTGTGATAGTTGTCATGGCAAAAGGAACTGGAGCACTTGTAGACGCGATAATGACCGCATTGGAAGCAGCAAGCATCGATCGCGCTTGAATGCCATTTTGCATCATCCATTCGTACGAAGCTTGATCGACAAAATCCACTAGTTGTTCTTGCTGGTTCTGAATTGACTCAGTGCGTTTATCGATGTCCTGCGTTAATTCCTCGTGTCTAGCAGCCAGTTGTTGAAGTGCTTGCAAGGAAATCTCGTTTTCCTTCGTCAACAACATACGCATGCTATCTTCGATTTGAATTTTCACTTGGTTGAGTGAATCTAATTTACGCTCATTTTGTTGGTATATCACACGTTGATTAGCGTATTGCACATACGTACTTTGAGTTTGTAATTCAGTTAGATTCGCTGGTTCTTCTGTTGAGATTGGTAGCGTTACATCGCTGTTTGATTCAGAATTCCGTTGAACGTTCGTTATTTCAGGCGGACTGACATTTAAAGACGCGATTTGAGCTTGAATTACTTTCGCTTTTTCAGGATTCTTTTCTGTTGAAAGTGCTTGTTCCAGTACCTGGATACTCAAGGTATTTACTTTAGTAAGCCCTTGTTCATAAGACGCTTGCAAAACACGAACACTTGGATACGTCGTCCCAAGTATTTCCATAGATTCAGTAATTGCTGCACGACGTTTTTCAAGCAGCAAAGTTTCTTCCAATTCCGCTACCATACTTGCCTTTTCTTGTGTACTGATACTTGTGGATGAAATTTGGTCCACTTGACGAATTACCTGTTCAATAGACGCCATGCGAGGAGTTTCCTTAACCTGATCAACCAAAATCACCTCGGCAACTACCGCATTCGTTTCTTGTTGCGCGATTGTATTTGTCTGCGCGGTATTCAAACCCGCCAATCGCTCCCGCTCTCTTTCTCTTTCTGATTCTGTGTCTCGCTCTGTTCCTGTGTCCCCTTGTGCGTTGTTCGTCACCTGCCCAGTCACAGTATTCGTTTGCGCTATATTCGTAGCATTCAATCCCGCCAATCGCTCTCGCTCTCGCTCTCTTTCTCTTTCTGCTTCTATTCCTTGCTGAACCATCGTATTCGTCTGCGTAGCATTCAATCCCGCCAATCGCTCTGTCTCTCTTTCTCGCTCTCTTTCTCGCTCTCTATCCGCCAGCAACTCCACTTGTCCCTGAATGCGGCTTTCTGACAATTGTATTTGTTCTTCGATCAAGGCTTGTGTGGCCTCATTGGCAGTTGCCGCCTTGTTTTTCAATTCTCGGACATGTTGTTGTTCTCGCTCCTTCACTAACATCGCTCGTTTCTGAGCATCTGTTTCCTCATTGATTTTGGAAATATCCGAGGCATACGAAGGATCAAGCGTTTTCCATTCATTTACCATCCGTTCTTGTTCCGTCACCAGTTGTTTTTGTTGTTGACGTTTTTGTGCGATTTCTTCTTGACGGACTTGCTCCTGTGCTACATCAAATGGAATGGCTGAAGTTGGCAATGGCATTTTCTCTGAAGCACTGATTTTTTCTTGTACTTCTTGTTCCAACTGAGCAAATGACGATGAACCTTGTTCTTGAAGATTCAATTTTAGAGACCAATCGGACAACTCTTGACTAGTTTTGCTGTTCAAAGCTGATTTCCGCTGTATTTCTTCGTCCAATGCGCTGCGGTCTTTTGGTTTGACCAATGACGCTTGTTCTTTTAGACGTGCAATTTCTTTTTCAAGAGCGATTTGATTTTCTATTTGTTCTTGGTATTGTTTCCGTTCAACTACCAGTGTATTTTGTTGTTCGTCTGTATACGAGCGAATTACCGCTGCTAAGTCTTCCCCAGCCACGGATAATTGCTGTTTAATCAAGGATTTATTCTCCGTCAACAGTTCCATTATTGCTTCGGAATTATGCTGATACTGCAACAAAGCAACTTGCTGATTGATTTTCTCTAAGTCTTTCAATACATCAACGTTCGGTATTCCGCGCTGATGATTTGCCGTCATCCAGGATGCTAGGAAATTCACCTGTTCCTCTAGTTTCGAAATTTGATTTTCGATTCGCTTTGTTTCTTCCATCCAACGCTCATTTTCCATTGGATCAATTGTCCCACTTCCGCGTTCTAGTCGTTCATCTAAGCGTTTCATCTGCTGCGAAAGCTCGGTATTGCTTCGCTCGAGTTCGTTGGCTAAATAATTGGTGAGTCGCACTTGATTTTCCATGTTGACCTCTGCCGCTAATAAGGAATCCGATAGAATGGCGATTAACGCACTCGTATCCTTGGCAGTAAGTCCCCAATCCTGTTGAATTTTCTGTTCTGTCGTTAGGATTACTTTGCGGTTAAAGGATGCTAAATTGACATCTAAATTCGCGGATAAGTTCATTTTTTGACTCAGCAATTGCATGGACTCCACTTGTTTAGGCTTCACGCGATTAATCACCTTCAATTCTTCTTTCGAATCAATCATGGCATAAATCAACTCTTGTTGCAATTCCATGTCTTCGTCCACCAAGGGAACAACCAACTGCTCTTTGAATAGTTGATTGGAGCCTGTGACACTGATTTCCATTTGATAGGTTCCTGGGCCCGGGAGTCCAACCAAATAGGATCCATCACCTTGACTGATGAAGGGGCCAAAGCGTTCATTGGTTTCAGGAACGATGAATTCCACCTTCACAGTTGAATTGGATTGATCGATTTTATCCGATAAAAGTCCCGTGAAAAAGTACAATTCCTTTGGTGTTTCGGCAGCGCTGACTAAATACGTTTGAATGGCTGATAACTTACCATTACGATTCGAGGCAAAATTGGCATTGCCATTCGATAAATCAGGAATGTAAAAATAGTCATCGTTCGGCGACGAAAATGGGAAACGTAAATTTTCTACATCCGAACTTAGATTCGATTCCAAGGAATAAATGGAGCGGTATAAATCAAATCCACCCATGGACTGGTGTCCTTTTGAGCTAAAGAACAAGTATCCATTTTCTGCATCGAAAAACGGATAGACTTCATCTTGCGCAGTATTAACGGAACCTAACATTTTCATAGGTTTATCCCATTCGTTCTCTGCATTTTTTCGTTGAATGTACACATCCAAATTGGGGGATTCTGGTCCATAGCTTGCGAATACACGGAATTTCATTCCTCTTTTAAACGCGTAAATGGGCTCGAATGAATGTTTTGCATTTTCTTTCGCGAAGACTTCACTTGCTTTGTAAAAGCTGTAGCTGTCGTCTAAAAACGTGTAATGATCATAAAATGCTTCGCCAAAGGGCTGGGATTTTTTAACAACCTGCAAGGTGCGCATATCTTTCATTCCGGCTAGAGCGGACTGACAAGATTCAATTTCACCTTGAACATTGAACAAAGAAGCTAATTTTTCGTCCTTTTGCTTTAATACATTAAATTGCTGAATAGCCGTTTCGAAATAGTATTGATGCTGATAAATTTTACCTAAATAATAATAGGTTTCCAAAGGAAAGACGGCATCTTTCTTCGCTAAAATAAAATCATAATACTTCCGGGCATTTTTAATATCCTCCGTGTAGAAAATACAGGTGGCATATTTATAATTTAATTCCAAGTTTTTTTGATTTTGAGCGAGTAATTGTCGGTAATCGACTTTTGCACTTTCGTATTCCTTTTTCTCGAAGGCTGCATCCGCTCTTTTCTTAATGGCAGTAACGGATTGCGCATATCCTTCCTGAACTGTTAGGAACAGCAAGAAACAAACAAAAAGGTACGAAATGGACTTTTGTTTCAACTACGTATTGTATTTACACGTCTTATTACGCCTTCTTTGAGAAAAGGTTCATTTTGCTCTCTTGTCCAGTCAACAATCTGTCGATGTTTTTTCGATGAGCAAGGATCACCAATAATCCGAGAACCACGGTAAAAATAATCATGATTCGTGCGTCTTCTTTGATCATGAAATAACTGATGAACGGAAAACAAAGTGCTGAAGTTATTGCTCCAAGAGAAACAAAACGCGAACGTAAAAAGACCACAAGAAAAATCGCCAAACAAACAAGTGCCGCATAAGGATTAATTCCAATGACAATTCCCAAGGAAGTTGCTACACCTTTTCCACCTCGAAAGTTGGCAAAAATAGGAAAGACATGTCCAAACACCACGCTGAATGAGCCACACAACTGAAGAATTAAAAATTCATCTTTATAGCCAATTAATAAATACGCGAAGAAATGTGGAAGGCATGCTGCCAGAACGCCTTTGGAAACGTCAACAAGAAGCACGAACCAACCGGAACGTTTTCCCAGAACACGAAAGGTATTCGTAGCACCAGCATTTTTACTACCATGCTCTCGAATATCGATTCCATGAAAAGCTTTCCCAACCCATACAGCGGTCGGAATGGAACCAATAAGGTATCCAAGTAATATGATGGTTAATAGCAACATCGTTTATTTGTAAAGGAAATAACCACGGAATTTAGCGAGTAAATTCTTGGCAGTCACTTCGTCCATGACATCAAATTTAAAATTTTTCGTTTTACGTTTCTCAGGTTTAATGGCTAAAATTGTTTCATTCACTGTTTTATCGTTCGTGAAGATCTGCAAATCCCCATCTCTTTTGGCCATCGTGTAATTCATAAAGTACTTGGTATCGTCTAATAAACTCAATTCCCACGTAAATCCTGGCGCCAATTCATCCGAAAAAGATTGTACATAAAACTGATGCCATTCTACTTGCTTTAAAATAGGAGTACCGTTGATACTCACCAGTCCTACTTGATTGTTCACCGAAATTAATCCTTTGTCCACTTTTTTGACACTTGCTTTAAGCGTTCCATAGGATTCCAAAACAATATCGGAAAGAATGAACGTTTGCTCCATCGATGCCGGCATTTTACGCAGTTTATCCTCATCGAAATCTTTGAATACTTCTTGGGCATCTTTTGCATTGGACCAATGGACGAAGGTGTTTTTCAATCCGTAGCTTACTTTCTTCATATCCACTTCCTTCGCTCCTACTTCGAGCTTCATTTTAGCAGCAATATTTTCCATCACATTCGCCGCAATTGGCATACTCACGCGTGCATTGGCGGCAATCCGTGTTTTGTTTTTTTCTTGATCAAATTCAATTTTTCCATACAGGTCAATCTTGACATCACCCGTATTGATACCTAATTCAATGTCACCGAATCCAATTACTTTGCAGCTATTTACATCTAAGGTCAACAAGTTACTCAAGGTATCAGATTTATTCAAGCGGTTTTTAGTCGCGATTTGATATTCGCTTAACACATGGTTGTATTGCAAATATCCAAAAGAATTGAATAAACTTGGATCTTCGGAACCTTCTGTTTTAGATAGGAAACTTGGATAAATACGAACACTGTCCATACGTTCCGTTTGACGCCATAAGAATCCAGCAGCCAAGCGATCTCCTTTGGCATTCTTTGGTGTAGGATTAATCGGAATCTGAATGTTCGTTGCTAAAACCGTATCCTCAAACGTCATCCATGATTTATCGTATTGACAGGTGTGATTTAATCGAGTTGATCCATTTAAAAATAATCCCACGTTGGAAGCTCGGACAATGACACTTCCGTAATAATCAAATTCCTTGCTTAATTTGAAGCGATCCTTTTCTTTCACTTCCCCTTGCGCCGTGGTAGTGAGATTGACAAATTTAATGGAACTCATGGGTAAGTTGGTCAAATTACTATCTCTGTCATAATACGGATACTTCGCGATTCCTTCATAATATTTGCGCGAAGAAATTTTAATTTGCGCCTCTTTGAAGGTGTGGTACTTGGTGATGTAATTGGCAACGATTACCGCATTTTTCAAGGAATCCATTGCGGCCTCTTTGCGAATGCGCACGCGAGAACTATCCGGGAAAATACGTGCATCGCCTACTTGAATGTAATCGACTGCATTACATAAAATCAATTGCGTTTTCAAATCATATTTTGCACTCAAGGACTTAAACTGAAGGGTGTCTTGTTTTTCATCCGTTGAGAAGAAATTATTTCGCGATAAATCCGCACCACTTTCAAAACTCGTTTCTCCCCCTTTATTTTTCTGGAAGTCTAAACTCTCGCCATCCATGAACCAGGTAAACTTATCCATTTGACAATAATAATGGTTTGCTGGAAACATGATGCGTTTCGTTCCGTTTTGGGTAAATTCTCCCTTACGCGTTTTGAAACTAATGTTTGTCTTCATTTCATCCGATTGAATAGCCAAGGGATTCTCTCCGTATTTACTAAAGCGGTTGCGCAAACTAAAGGACGAGTTTTCTGAAAGAATATCCTCGTTGGTAAAGTTGTACTCTTTCGAATTTAAACTGGCTTCTTTGAATTCAAGGATTCCTTTTCCGGACATACCTTTTTTATCCAACAGCAAAGTACCACTCATCACGACATTGTCCTTGAACATAATCAATGGATTTTCCCCATAACTCGAAACTTTCATCAGGGCTTTTCTCGGCTGATAGGATATTAATGCTTGTTCGGAATGAACAACTGGATACCTCACGCCTATTCCGATTTCCTTGTTATCGAAGATGGCTAAGCCAATCGTGGAATCAGGCAAGAACGTCAACTTCTTCGAAATGGAAACGGATTCCAAGAAATTAATCGTTCCTGTTCCTTGAAGTCCATTGTTCGAGAGCACAATTTTATTTTGATACTTGGTATCCGTTTCATAGAATGGGTATCCTTCCTCTGGTGCTTGCGCAACGAATCCCAACGAATAATCATTCATGATTTTTAAAGGCTCCGGAATTTTCGGAAAGATTCCAGCTGAATTTAAACTTCCTTCAAAGCGTAAACTCGCCTCTGAAAAATCATCTAAGCTGTCTAATTCAAATGCATTGACTGCATAATAGAAACGGGTGCTATCGTAGGCTCCTTTCAGGATTTCTTTCGAACTATAGTACACTTTTGACTCCCCGATGGATTTCAGAATTGGATAGTTTGCGTTATTTCCTTTTCGACCAGACTTCGCTTCGGGATCATCTATCAACAATTCTCCTTTGATGTTTTTAAAGGAGCTGAACATCAAGATGCGTTCGTTTCCGTCCTCTTTGCGTAGTGGATTGACGCGCAATGTCGCTTCATCCGTAGATAATAAATTGATTTTAAAGGCTTCATAGTCAAACTTCGAGAACTTGGTGAAAAATTCCATTTTTCCAGCCACTAACCAACCCCTAAAACTCAAATCACGGTTTTTATACATGGTCACGTAATTTGAATCTGGATAAATCGTTGTTTGCTGTGCTTGAGACAAGGACACTTCATCGACTTGATTCAAACACATTTCGTTTTTATCTAGCTGAATCACCGCGTAAGCGATGGTCGCGCGTTTGGACTTATTTAGTTGATCCATGCGAACGGACATTTTCTTTAAATTGGGATCTGCAGCAATCTCCTCCTTTGACTCTCGCATAGTTTGTGGGCGTAAATCGGAAAGTATTTTCAAGTTATCGTAGTCACTCTCTCCCGTACTCGCTTCCGCGTACGCGATTAATTTTGGGGAAACGCGTACTTTTTTTGCGTCGGAATCCAAAATCAACAAGCCATAGGAAGCCATGTCCACCAACAAGG
Source organism: Chryseobacterium gleum (assembly GCA_945860065.1). Taxonomy (GTDB): domain Bacteria; phylum Bacteroidota; class Bacteroidia; order Flavobacteriales_D; family Crocinitomicaceae; genus UBA952. The sequence goes on from CAMAPI010000011.1 coordinate 38,780, forward strand.
GTTTTGCTTGGTCGATGGTCTTTTTCAAAGCGGAGGCCACTTCTCCTTCGCCTAAATCCATTTTATTGTTTTTCGCTACCAATGCAGCAATTTGGATGAAGGGATGTGCGCTTCCGATGCTTTGGAATTTTTGAAAAATGGCTGGATCGAAATAATTCATGGATTGAAAACTTGCCGTTTTTTGTTCTTGAGCCGTTCCAACTTCAAAGGTGTAATACGGATCAGGCGTCCCAAACTTCCAGCTTAAGACCGGTGCATAAACATAGACCTGAAAGTAGGAATCGACAAAAGGCAAATACTCGAAGCCTTTTTTAATCGAATTGATGCTAATTTCTTTGTTCTGTTCGTTTAAGGTGAAAAAACACGATTGAATAACGAGGGAATCCCCTGATTTGTAGTTCATTTTGGCCTTGGCGTTGCGCGCAATGACCTGCTGTGGATTCATTTCGAAATAAATCGAACTAATTTCAAATAAGGGAACATTTTTACGCTTAAAGATGATTTTTGCTGGTTTATCTGTCGTTCCTCGTCCAATAAAATCTGGACCTTCCAAGGTAAATCCACCGTCGTAGTCCATTTGATCGCGTAAATTGGGGATTTTCAAACGCTTTTCGTAGGAATTAAATTGGGGCGACTTTTCTCCTTCGCCTAAGTCCAAGGTGCTTAAATCTTGTAATTTCCCGAGAATCGGCGTCGTAAAATAAGGCGTTGTTAATTCAACCGTATCGACCTTCAACTTTGCCGTGGAAAAATCACATTTATATCCACGCAGGTTAGCGAAGGTTTCAGTCTTCTTGAATTTCACTTTTTCCCAGGTAACGACACCTTTCGATCCTTGCCATTTGTTTTGGATGACATCAAAATACCCACTCGTACCATAAACGACAATGGAATCTTCCAATTTTCGATCCTCATCGTATTTCAAGCATTTCAAGTCAATCCCAGTCGCCCTTAACTTCAAGGTTTTCCCTTCTTCCCAAGCGACTTGTCCTTTGGCGTAGGTCCAACGGTATGTTGGCTCGCGGTAAAACGACTGATAACGGAAAAAGTTAGCGGAAAATTTAAGGAATTTCGTCAGGTTATCATCTGGATCCTTCGCAAAATCGTTGACGTAATTAAACCATGGATTCACTAATTCACCAGGGAATTTATTTTCTACTTGATAGATACTCGCCATCATGTAGTGATAAATCTCCGGATAAAGGGGGATTTCCTTCTCTGCATATTTGTTGCAATTATCGACCAAGCGATGAAATTGTGTCTCATTCAGTAAGCTTCCTTTGATTTTCTGGGGAAGTTCTTCCTTCAGGAATGGAACAGCGGCTTCATCTAAGACTAACTTCTGCCATTCTTTGACGAATTTATCGCGTTCCTTGGGAAAGGTTTGTGCACGTGTTTGACTGATAAAAAGTATGGAAAGAAAAAGAGAAAGAAGGATTCTCATAGCTTATTTTTTAAAGAGTAAAACCGCCCAACCTTCACGTTCGTGTTGCGCTTGAAATTGAAGATTCAAATCCAATGCCAATTTTTTTAATTCATCGGTGTCCGAAACAAAAAATCCACTTAAAAACAAATGCGCTCCACTTTTCATGCGGTCCGCATAAGTGGAAATTTGAGCCGTCAATACATTTTTATTGATGTTTGCTAAAATGTAATCAAAAGGTTCTACTGGGATCACTTCCATTCCACCATGTACCGATTGAATGTACTGACATCCATTTCTTTGTGCGTTATCTGCACAATTCTCCGCGGACCATGCTTCGATATCAATCGCTACGGTATCTGTGGCACCTCGTTTTTCGGCTAAAATCGCCAAGACACCTGTCCCACTGCCCATGTCCAACACACGTTTGCCCTTAAAATCCATTTCCATCATCGTTGCGCACATCAAATGCGTTGTTTGATGGTGTCCGGTTCCAAAGGACATTTTTGGTTCAATCATTATTTCGATTCCAGAAAACGCATCCAAGTGATGAAAAGGCGCGACGATGCGAATAAGGTCATCGATGAACACCGGTTCGAACTGCGCTTCCCATTGTGCATTCCAATTTTGTTGTGGAATTAAGTTCACTGCGAAAGACGAAACGACGTCCTGCTCCGATTGAAGGTCATTCAATAGTTTCTGCAGCGCCTCCCCGTTATATGAAGCTTCTTGAATGTATGCTTTTACTGCAGGCGCTTCTTCTTGAAAACTTTCGTAATCCAGATCAGCCAGGTACGCGACTAAGATATCGTTCCAACGATCAAAATCAGACAATTGAACGGTTAATTCGTAATAATTCATTTAAAAAGAGCTAGCTAATTCAAGAAAATCGAATGCATTCAAGGATGCACCACCTATGAGTCCGCCATCTACATCTGGACAAGAAAAAATACCTTGGGCGTTGCCTTCATTGACACTACCACCATATAAAATGGAGACATTCGCTCCTGTTTCACCAAATTTATCTGTTAAAATCGTACGAATGAACGCATGTACTTCGTTGATTTGATCCGTAGTAGCTGTTAGTCCAGTTCCAATAGCCCATATTGGTTCGTAGGCAATAGTCATCAAAAAAACTTCTTGTGGATTCAATTGGAAAATTGAATTTTCTACTTGCTTTTGTACAAAGGACAAGTGATTGCCCCCTTCTCTTGTTTCCAAGTTTTCCCCGCAACAAAAAATAAATGGAAATAAATGAGCACAGCACGCATCCACTTTTTCTTTTAGAAAGGAATCAGACTCTTGGAAATACGTTCTTCGTTCACTGTGTCCAATGAGAACGGATTGTGCGCCCACACTTTTGAGTTGTGGTATGGCAATTTCCCCTGTAAATGCGCCAAAATCAGCAGGATGTACATTTTGAGCACCCACATGCATATCTTCATCTTCGGACAAATGCTGAATGAACACATTTGGTGCGTACAAGCGAAATTCAACAAGTTGTTGGTCAGAAACACCTGATTTAAATTGTGTTATCCATTCTTGAGCTTCGGTTGCCGACAAATTCATTTTCCAATTTGCCGCAAGAATTTTTTTTCTCATGGTCGAAAATAGTCATTATTAGCGAAATCCGACGGAAAAAATAGGAAAAACGGATTGGAATTACTTCTTTGTTTTCTGCAATTGAAGTTTGAGGTCTGACTTGCTAAACTGATTTGGACCTTCAGTTCCCTCATAGAATTTCATCGGGTTACCATTCCATAAATAACAGACACCTGGAACGTTTTTCTCATTACCAATGGCATTCCAAAACTCGATGATTTCGATCACTTTGTATGGATAATTCGCACCTGCAAATTTGAAGAAGTTTGGAATTTCCTCGGGCGCTTCATCCATGAATAAAATCTGGATTTCCGGAAAACCTGGATTTGCTTTGCGCATTTCCGTTAATTCCTTCGCAGTTGCTTGACAATGTTCACAAGATGGAGCGAAAAAGCAAAGGATTTTCTTTCCCTGATCGATATTCGCGTAATACTTCGCAAATCCTGATTTCTTTTGTTTCGGTCCAAGTGGTATTTCCGGTGTTTTCACTGTGTCTGTTGGATTCGCAATCGCTGTAGCCGTTGGGACTGGCGTCTGAGCTGGATCTACTAGAATACTTGTCGTATCAGCATCTGTCATTGGACTCTCAATTACATCTACTGGTTTTTTGAAAGTAGGAATCAGCATAAACATTGCTAGGATGCACGCAGTAATAATATTTGTCATGGCTAAGAAATTTGATTTTTTAGGTAGAACTTCATCGTGTTTCCACAACAGCAATGCAAGTAATCCGATTGATAATACGTTTTTCATTAAGGCTTGAAGGGGAGTCATCGGCAATAAGCTTCCAAAACAGCCACAGTTCCCCACATTTCCTTTCGTTGCTATTTCAATGGATAAATGCACACAAAAAACGGCAAGCATTAATATGATGGCTGGAATCACCCATTTTTTCAAGTTAAATGGAAACAACAGTAAAATGCCGAGTGAAAATTCGATTCCAATTAAGGTACGGGAAAAGTATTTCGCCAATAATTCAGAAAATCCCATGGGATACAACTGTTGAACTTCGAAGGTCGAAATCGTTCCATACATCGATGGGTCTGGAAATACCTTTCCAATAGCGGAGATAAGGAATAGTCCTGCGACTATGCCGCGAATGGACCAAGAACTGATGTGAAGCGAATCTTTCATAGCAAAGGTTTAGGTAAATGTAAGAGAAGATTTTATCTGAATGATGGATTTAACAGCCTCTTAACAAACTACTGTAGGTGAATCAACGCAAAGACACTGTAATTCAACATATCGAAATAGTTTCCTTCAATTCCCTCAGAAACCAGTGTTAGTCCTTCGTTATCTTCGATTTGCTTTATGCGCAAAACTTTGGTGAGGATTAAATCCGTCAAGGAACTGACGCGCATATCACGCCAAGCTTCGCCGTAATCATGGTTTTTTTTCTCCATCAATTCGAATGCTTCCTTTTCAATCACTTTATAGGCAACAAATGCCTCTTCAATCGACATGTCGTCATCGATTTTCACTTCATGTCGCACTTGAATAATCGCCATGATGCAATAATTGACAATGGCCATGAAAGCATCCTCAAACGATTCTCCAACTTTATTCTCTCCGGTTTCTTGAATCGTGCGAATGCGTTGTGCTTTGATGAATATTTGATCCGTAAGTGAGCTAGGACGCAGAATTCGCCAAGAAGGTCCATAGTCGAGTGATTTTTTTTCAAAGATCTCTCGGCAAACATTCATTACATTTGTGTATTCAAGTGTAGTTTTTTCCATGTATTCAGTATGACATCAAACACTTCTTTTCGCATCAGTCGCTTTATTCGCATAAAAGGACAACTGCACGATTTCAGCAGCCCAAAGATAATGGGAATTCTGAATATGACACCAGATTCCTTCTATGAAAAAAGTCGAATGTCGCATGATAAGGACTTGATTTCAACAGTGGAGAACATGATTAAAGCAGGTGCAGACATCATCGACATCGGCGCAAGCAGTACACGTCCAGGAGCCGAAACACCAAGTGCTGAAGAAGAATTAGTTCGTCTGATGGAAGTGATTCCTTTCATTCGCAAGCAATTCCCAGATGTGCTCATGTCCATTGATACCTTTTATGCTGAGGTGGCTGAATTTGCTTTGTCTAATGGCGTAGATATCGTCAATGACATTTCTGGTGGACAATTCGATCCACTGTTGTGGTCAACTGTTGCTAAGCACGAAGCACCGTACATTCTTACGTATCACCGTGGAGGTCAATCGAATTCGAGTAATTCATTTGTGGGAGATAACTTAATGTTAGATGTCCTCCGTTATTTTGCAGAAAAAATTTCCCATTTGGAAAAAATGGGAATCCTCAATATCATCCTCGATCCTGGATTTGGATTTGGGAAATCCCTCGAAGAAAATTACCAGCTGATTCGTTCTTTCGACATGCTGCACATCTTCGAAAAACCCATATTGGTGGGGATTTCTAGAAAATCCATGATCCGTGAGTTACTTGCTGTTGATACGGAACATGCATTAAATGGAACCAGTATTTTAAACACCCTTTTGTATGCAAAAAACGCCCATGTTTTTCGAGTTCACGATGTCCAAGAAATGAATGAAGTACGCACGTTGATGCAGGCAAGTCGGTAAATCTTTATGATATTGAAACTTTTTTGCTTACTTTCGTATTACGAATAAACTAGTTCAAGCTATATGAAATCAATTTTCCTCATTGTATTACTTTGCTTTACGCAATTGATCTTTGCTCAAGCACCAAGTGCAAACTTCACCATTTCAGATGAAGATTTAATCCTTTGTGAAGGCGACTGTATCTATGTAACCAATAATTCCACAGGTGGTGACTTAACGTACTTATGGTCTTTCCAAGGAGCTACACCTGCGACATTTATTGGTCAAAATCCAGGTCCGATATGTTTTCCAATCACAAGTGGGTCAACGCCTTACGCGATCACATTGGTTGTAACAAATCCACAAGGAGTAACGAGCACATTGTCACAATTCGTTATCGTAAACACCACGCCATCATTGAATTTAACACTTTCGGACACCACAGCGGGTGCATATGTTGAAATCAACGATACGACGATTAACATGTATCAAAACGCATACTTGTTTGCTGAAGGAACTCCAGCAGGAGGAAATATGTACTGGTATCCAAGTGGAGTAACTTCTGATAGTATTTTAGGTTGTGCACCATGTATTGCTGGTGACTCACTGACTGTCAATCCATTTTTCACAACAAATTATGTCGTAACATACAGTTTAAACGGGTGCTCTGTTTCTGATACCGTGCTAGTAACGGTGAATTTTGCAGCACAAGTTTTAATTGTACTTCCGAACTCTTTCTCGCCAAATGGTGATGGAGAAAATGATTTCTTCCGTGTGTTGACGAATGTAGATAAAGATCAAAACTTCAGCAACAATGCCAACAACGGTTTCGAAGAAGGTGGAGCGATTGCTGAAATCGACATGCGCATTTTCAACCGTTATGGGCAAATGGTTTTTAGGACCACGAATCCGAGCGAAGGTTGGGATGGAACATTTAAAGGAAAACCTTTGAATCCAGCAACTTATACTTATATTATGAACTTCCGTACCATTGATGGTCGCTCAGGTGATCGTTCTGGAAACGTTACTTTATTTAGATAATACCTATGAAAAAAATAATCCTTTTTTCGGCAACAGTTTTGTGCTTTTTGCAAGCAAAAGCTCAACAAGATAAAAACATCAGCGCTTGGTACCAATCGCAGGTTTTGTATAATCCAGCAGCAGTAGCTACGGGAGCTGAAGACTATAGCATCTTTACCAATTACCGTTCACAATGGTTAACCGTTCCAGAAGCTGGAATGCGCACCAACACCCTGAATGCTGAATTTAAAATCCGCGATGGCGCGATGAGTAGAAACAGCTTTGGCGTTGGAATCTCTGCGGTGAATGACCAAACGGGGGACGCGAGTTTAATGACCACTAGTGTGTCCATTCCCTTTAACTATACGATTGCTTTAGATCGCAACAATAAATTCTCTGTTGGACTTACACCAGGTTTTTATCAACAAAGTGTGAATCGTGCTAGTCAAACGTGGGAAAATGAATGGAACGGACTAAGTTTCTTCTCCACGCCAAGTAGTACAGAGTTGAGTTTAAATAGTTCATACGCTACCATTGATTTAGGAACTGGTTTATACTACCAACATGCTACAAGAAACAAATCTTCGTTCTATGCGGGATACGCTTTAAATCACTTGACACGTCAAAAAATTGCGTTTTCATTCGGTGGAGACAAAATGTACATGAACATGGTAGTTCAAGCAGGAGCAGATTTAACGACGAAACGTCGTGACTTCCGCGTTCAACCGAGCATGATTTACTTCCGTACTGGACCTTCATACAACTTGACAGCAGGAGTTTCGTTTGAACACACCATCAAGGAAGGATCTGAAATTACAAATATCAACAAATCGAACAGTGTGACTTATGGTGTTTACTACCGTCACAACGATGCAGTGGTAGCGACATTTGGAATGAAAATCAAAGCCATTAAATTTGGAGTAGCATTTGATGCGAATTACTCCAAATTGAGTCAAGCAACTAGCAGCGTAGGAGCGGTAGAAGTTTACTTCAAGTCCCTACTCTACTACAAGAAAATGAACCACAGAGGAAAATTGAGATAAGCAAAATCTCACATACTAAAAGTCCCAACAGCAACGTCGGGACTTTTTTTTATCTCAGAAATTCCATTTACTCTTTGCATCTATCATGATTAATTAATTGTTACTTTTTTTCACTCGATACAACTTTTATTAAATAAATTTTATATTTACATAAGTATCTGAATACCAAGGAAAAGAAAAGCAACGATCTTAGATTAGGTATAAATTACGCGCATATCCTAACAAGCTTGTTGCTCATGAAACGATGTTAATTTTACCTTATGAAAAACCTCATATTATTCATTGCATTATCTTATTTTACGAACTTTTTTGCTCAAACAGCTGGTAGTGGCATGACCGATATTGACGGCAATCTCTACACTAGTGTCATAATTGGAACACAAGAATGGGTTGGTGAAAATTTAACTGTTTCCAAGTATAACGATGGAACGATCATACCACAAGTGACCGACCCCACTGCATGGTCCAACTTAACGACAGGTGCATGGTGTTATTATGACAATGATCCAGCAAACGGCTTAATCTATGGTAAGTTATACAATTACTATGCAGTTGCTGGGATACATGACACCATTGCGTCTACTCCAAACAAAGTGTTGGCCCCAACAGGCTTTCACGTGCCCACAGATACGAACTGGACCACTCTATCCGATTATTTAGGTGGATTTAATGTCGCCGGTGGAGAGCTCAAAGAGATTGGCACGGTACATTGGATGAGCCCAAATACAGGTGCTACCAATAGCAGCGGTTTTACGGGTCTTTCAGATGGTTTTCGTTGGTATTATGGCTCTTTTGGCGGAATGGGTCTGTACGCAAACTGGTGGAGTTCAACTGAATTCACACAAATCTCGACCAATCAGGTAGTCGTTTGGATTCGACACCTCGATCATGACCACGCTGCCTTGACAAAAAACGATGCATTAAAAGGGTTTGGTTTCTCCGTTCGCTTGATAAATGATACCTTATTCAGTGATTCTCCAACAAACATTGAAACAATAGAGGCTAAGTCAATTCAAATGTATCCTAATCCTGCGACGGATCATATTGTCATTGATTTAGGTACTTTAACGACTTCGGGTAATTGGAATTACACGATCACAAATACAATAGGTCAAGAAATAAAAAAGGGTGAAATCACCACACAACAAACTGTTATCAACCTAAACGATATAAGCGATGAAGGACTTTATTTGGTTAAAATCTACGATGTTTCAGGTGCTTATTTTATCATCAAAAAAGTGCAAATAAAATAACGTTAAGCATACCTAAACAAGTAGTCTCTATTTCATTGCTGTTAAGTATCATTGAAAGTACTTTGTTGAAGAGCAGGTTTTCCTCAACGGACCATCGCTATAAGTAAGGACTCGCCTTCTTAGTTAAAGTAATAAATACTCACAAAAATTCTGTAGGCAAGATACGTACCAGTTACAGACCATATCCACCACCTATTTTTCACGTACCAATCCATATTTTATCTTTTAAGATTTCTCCTAAAGATACGGTTTATTCGTAAAACGCACCTTGAAAAGAAAAAAGTAAGATGAATGGTCGAAAATGCAAATATATCCTTTGACATGAATCAAAAATCATTGGATTGAGAAAACTTACATCGGCATATATGCCGTTTATATAAAAAAACAATATTTTTATACCATGAAAGCACTCATCTCCGCCATTTACCAAGAAAAAAATCACTTCGTTTGTCGTCAAACAGGCGAAGAACTCCTACTTATTCCCTTGAAGGACAATGTGGCGGACTTCAATCAATACCTTACCTTAAACGAAGTCGGTGCTTTTATTTGGGAGAATCTAGATGAGGGAGACGATGAAACTACGCTCGTCGCAAAAATATGCGCGGAATTTGAAGCCAATGAAGGCGAAATTCTTGAAGATCTCCGTGCATTTTTAGAAAAACTGCGCACCTATTTGGACATTCAATGATGGCGAAGGAACCCATTCATGTAAAAATTGCAGAGTTCATTCTTGCCTTGATTGTACCCAAGGATGTTCCGTTTGTGTTGGATGGGGGATTTGAAGGATTTGTGATAGTGCAGAGTGCAGAGTGCCTAGTGCGAGACCGGTCCGCCTTCGCTGAAGCTTCGGCGGATGAAAGTGCAGATTTAAGGATTTACTGTCATGTTGGATGTGCGAATGCGCCGAAAATATGGGGGAAGGAACTGTATTGTGCGAGAAATAGAGAACATGCGCTGTGGACGATTTACGAAGCAGATGGTGGAATTTGCATTCATGTGAATGATTCCGAGGAATTGACGCGATTGCAGCACATTGCCTTTTACCAAGAAGATAAGCAAGAGTGGACGATTTATTCAGACTTGAACGAAGAACAGGAGTTGGAGTCCTTACGCTACCCGATGTTGCCCTTGATTTTATATTATTTGACTACAAAAACAGAGTCCTTGTTGGTGCATGCTTCCGGTGTGTTTGACGGTGAACATGGACGCATTTTCTCTGGATT
>CAMAPI010000012.1 GCA_945860065.1 Chryseobacterium gleum
TGATACCCGTGTTTAAGACAAAATTGGGCGACGTTACGCATTTCATGGACAGAAGTCAATAATAATCCATGAGAATGGTGATCATCTGTGTACGGTTTTTTCAATAAGGCACCTCGAGACCCTAGTGCCCCATCCGCAAAAACTTTAAAACTTCTGATGGATAAATTTCGGTAGCGATATGGTCCATTTTTTATTGCAAATGAGCGATTTTCTACAGAGTTCAGCAACATGGCGTACAATTCCAATTTCAATTTGCCACTGGCAACCATTGATTTAAAAAGCTTGATGTGCTTGTATTCAATTCCGGCCTCGTGTGTTCCTGTAATGCCGTATTGAAACAATTCCTCTTGTATCTCAAAGATCGCTTCTTTCACTTGACTCTGCGAATAAGCAGGAATGGATTTTGAAATAAAATTAATCGCATTATCGATGAGCAAGCCTGTTGGAACACCTTTTTCCATTTTGACCTCACCACCATCTACGTTATTAGAAGTAATTTTTGCTTTTTTTACTAGGAAATCATTCACTAAGGCCGCATGTCCGTCAATACGATACAAGCAAACAGGAATGTTTTTAAATACTTTAGACAGTTGCTGGTTATTTGGCATGGAATCATTGGACCATAGCGATTGATCCCACCCTCCACCAACGATGAATTTGTTGCTGGATTTCGCGTAGTATTTTTCACAGCGATAAATTACTTCGTCTATGGACTTTGCTCCCGTCAGATCGACACCAAGTTTTTGATTCGCTAACATTAATAAATGACCGTGAGCGTCCGTTAATCCTGGATAAACATCTTTTCCTAAGGCATCAATATCTTCTTCGGATCGGTATTTATTTAAAATTTGTCTTTCCGGTCCAACCTCGATGACTTTTCCATCTTTTATCGCCATGGCGTCAAATACGGAATTTGCATCGTCCATGACGTGGATTTTCGCATTGTGCACAATAAGATCGACTTTTTGACCTTTCATACAAGACGCTAGAAAAGAGAGAATGATCGATAGAATTAGGACTTGTTTCATCATAAAAAAAGATTAGAACGGATAACCAATGCCAAAATTCAAATAATTCGGGAGGAATGGTTTAGGCATGATTTTTTTCACTTGATCCAAGCTCATATTGAAATGGTCCATTCCTTCTTGGTAATACGTTTGACGAGTTCCCATCTCTTGAAAAACCCATTTAGCGCCATTCGAAAATGCTGGATTATAAATAGGAAATCCGACATCTAGTCGAATGATGAAATAGTCTAAATCCATACGGAGTCCGAGTCCAGATGAAATAGCAATCTGTGGAACAAAGGTATTCCAATGAAACTGACTACCCATGCGACTTAAATCTTCGCGAAAGGTCCAAATATTTCCGAAGTCTGTAAATATGGCTCCTTTAAACGTGGAACCTAAACTGAAACGGTATTCCAAGGACCCCGCGAATCGAATATCAGCGATTTGAGTTGCTAATCGATTCGTGTCCAAATGGTATTTATATGCTCCAGGTCCTAAAGCCCTTGCTCTCCAACCTCGGTTATCATTTGACCCACCTCCAAAGAAACTATAGTCATAAGGCATGGCTGTTTTGGAGTTTTTGTAGGGTAATCCAGCACCTGCAGATAACTTCAAATGAACTGATGAACCGGACAAAACGCGCTTACTCATGATAAATTGATTATCTAAACGGATAAACTGTGAATAGGGCTGATTTCTCAATAAATATTGACCATTGAGTGTATCCTGTCGCCCCCTAAATTGATACAATAGATTTCCAGCAGCATCAAACGTTGAATTGAAATACACTGAAGTATTTTGAAGACTTCTACGTTCTTTTCCTTCCTTCAGATCCTTCTCTTTATTATTATACTCATATGAAAACTTAAAGTCTTGCCAAATAAATTGATTGTTGTAGGTTGCATTTAAAAACACATCGTTTATTTGATTTAACTGTGCTTGGAAAGCGTCACTTTTCTTGATGGAGACATACTTTATGACGGAAGCTCCCGGTAAACCCATTTGAAAAACTTGTGTCTTTCCAACCAAGAATTTCCACATATAATTTAATTGGAAAACACTTCGGTCGAAAATACTTCGTTTTTCAATGTTGTAGGCCGTCGTTAAAACCGTTCTCGGTTTCTGGCGTTTGCCCAACATGGTCACTGGTGTTGGAAACAATCCGGGTAAGTCAAACTTTAAACTCGGACCAAATTCAAAGGTATTGAATGTTCTCCCCTTTCCTGCTCCTACAGTTTGACCTGATTGATCTTGAAAGACCAATGGTTGCGATTCGAATCCACCACCAAAAGAAAAGGTCATTTTTCCAGCTCCTTTATTGATGTTTTTATTCGTGTAATTAAAGGAAGCATTTGCACCTAGCAAACCGGTTGATGAAGTAAATTTAGGGTCAAAACCATATGTTTGTTTTTTTGCTGGTTCAAGGAAATAATGAACGGCTAATTTATTCCCAGGTTGTTCGATAAGAATTGGTTTTACTGAACTAAAAACACCCAATTGAACAATGGAACGGTAACTTCTATCCAAATAATACTCTTTGTATTTATTATCATTTTCAAGGTAGTTTTGTAGTTCAAGAATCGATGGTTTCACCCACGGCTCCTCTCCATTATAAGTTACCGTTACCTTTCTAAATGGATTCGTTGTTCCAGCCAACACTCGCTTTTCTTTCAGTTGTTTTTTCGAATATTGAATTTCGTCATACGTAAAAGAATTCGTCGTTCTGAGGAACTGTGGCGCAATTGGATCATATAAGCTCAATTGCTGCTCCTTCATTAATTGAGTAAAACTATTTTCCATACTTATGGAATCGGAAAGGTGAAAATAAACAGAAGAAATGGACATTTCCACGTAAGGGACGCGAATCAAGCTATCCTTTTTCACCTCGGATGAGATGAAACGATCATCAAATTGAACAAGTAAACGAACACGCATAGTTTGTCGATTGGTATCCGCAGAAAAAGAAATACTACTAGATGTAAACTTATACACCTGATCATCTCTAAAGTACTTAGCTACTTGATCACGGTAATCGTTTAAATAATCTGTGTCAAACGGCTGGCCTAATAGTGGATGTTTGCCCGTTTGGTCAATGTGCTTTTTGACATAAGCGGAGTGTTTGTCTCGCAATAGTTTTGCACCCAGGTATTGCACGGAATCAATAAGATATTGTGGACCTGGATTTATCAGGTAACTTGGATAAGCAAATCGTTTTTTTTCGTTTAATCTTAATCCACCTTTGACTTGCCCATAATAATATCCTTTTTTACGCAGGTAGAATCCAAGTTGCTCGATACTCTTTTGATATAAAATAGTATCAAATACGATTGGTTTTTGTCCAAACTTATACTTTACCTTTTCCTTCCATAATACCTTTGAAAAATCTAACTCATGGAATTCTTTTAGAATAAACGTACTGTCTCCGCGCTCAAAAGCTTTTGCATTTCGTTTCGCATTTTTTTCTGCTACTTTGTCTTTTTTTCTATTTTGTTTCCGTTCAAATGCCTGGTATTTCAACTCTCTTTTATGCGCAACTCGAGCGGAGTCGATGGAATTATAAATGCGTAATTTAAAATTGATATAGAAATTTCGTTGATTCGGTTGTTGTCGGACAATTAATCCAAGTTCATATTTATCGATTGAAGCGTTGTCTTTTACTTCGATTGAATTCGAACGAAGTAAGTACCGGCCTGTTGGGACATTTCGCGTCAAGTCACATGCTGTTAAAACAAACAGAAGGATAATCGCAATATTTAGTAAATTCGCTCGATGTTTCATGCAACAGTGCAAAAATAACAATAATCAAGTTGGAAAAAATTTCACTTCAAAAGATAAAATGGATTAAAAGTCTGCACCTGAAAAAAAACCGGGAAAAAGAAAAGCTGGTTTTGGTGGAAGGATTTAAGTTAGTAAGCGAATTGGCTGGTCAATACCCCTTGCTTGTACATTCCATCTATACGAGCACTCAAATTGAAGATGAATTACAAGATCGTTTCGATTGTTATTCATGTCATTCGAACGAAATGGAGCGTATGTCACAATTTAATTCCGCACCAACTTTAATTGGCATTTTTCACGAACCTAGCTCAAGGGTCTTTGATTCAACCGAACGTGTTTTGGTACTTGAAAATATTCAAGACCCTGGAAACCTCGGAACCATCATTCGAACAGCTGATTGGTTTGGAATTAAACAAATCGTTTGTTCAGAGGATACCGTTAATTGTTTCAATTCAAAGGTCATTCAATCTTCCATGGGTAGTGCATTTAGGATTCCTGTTTTTTACGAAAAACTAGAGGATTTTCTTCCAAAATTGAATTCAACCATTCACGGAGCACTTTTGGATGGTAAAAATTTAGCACAAGTTGATCCAAATGAAATAAAAATTCTCATCATGGGAAATGAAGGCAAAGGGATTTCAGATTCTCTGCAAAAACATATTAATCAAGCAGTTACCATACCTGGATACGGTCAAGCGGAGTCCTTAAATGTCTCGATTGCGACAGGTATTTTCCTTTATCATTGGAGTCAATTGAAAACAGTTTAACTTAATTCAAAGAAAAGGCTGTATTTTTGCAAATCCCAACTGCGAAAATGATTGATTTCGATTTATACGAAGCGAAGAAGCTTTACCCATTTCAAGAACAAACGGTACACCAAGTTTTAGAAGAACTACGGAAAAATGGTACGAATTTTAATTTATTGTATCAACTTCCAACTGGAGGAGGAAAAACGGTTATTTTCTCAGAAATCGCACGTCGTTTCATTGAACAATGGGGCAAGAAAGTACTGATTTTAACACACCGAATTGAGTTGTCTGTACAAACCTCTCAACAGCTTTCTGCCATCAAAGTTGCCAATAAGGTGATTAATTCCGAAGTAAAACATCTAGATGACCAAGACGATTACCAATGTTTTATCGCAATGGTCGAAACGCTAAATAATCGTCTCAATGAAAACGATAATTTTATTGCGGATGTTGGACTGGTGATTGTGGATGAGGCTCATTACAATAGTTTCCGCAAAATCTTTCAATTCTACGAAGATGCGAATATCCTCGGTGTTACAGCAACGCCGTTAAGTTCGAATCGAAACCTTCCATTAAAAGACAACTACAATAAACTTTTGGTGGGCGAATCCATTTCAAATCTCATCGAAGGAGCCTATTTATCCAATGCTGAAACGTATCAGTATGACGTCAATTTACATGGCCTAAAAATAGGGACCAATGGTGATTTCACCGTAGGAAGTTCCGACTTACTTTATAGTAATTTCTTCATGCAAGAAAAATTGATTTTTGCTTATGAGGAAGTTAGTTTAAATAAAAAAACATTGATTTTCAACGCTGGAATTGAAACCTCACGTCGTGTGGAAGAATCCTTCAAGAAACTCAAATACAACATACGCCACCTGGACTCAACCTTCAGTGATAAAGATCGTAAAGATGTCATTCATTGGTTTAAAGTAACACCTGGAGCTATTTTAACGTCAGTCGGAATTCTAACAACTGGTTTCGATGAACCAACTGTTGAATCCATTATTATTAACCGTGCAACACGATCCTTGACCTTGTATCATCAAATGATTGGACGTGGATCAAGGAAGCTTCCTAATAAAAGTGAATTTCAAATCATCGATTTAGGAAACAATGTACGTCGCTTTGGTTACTGGCAAGACTATATCAATTGGCAAGATGCCTTTAAATTCCCAGATCGCTTCTTAGAATCTCGTATTTCGGAATTGGAGGACATGGAGTTCGAAGTAGAATTTGAATTTCCAAAAGGATTTGATAATCACATGCCGTCTGCGATTTTAGAAGAATTCAATATTAAAGATTGTTATTACGAGTGCTTAGATCGCGGAGTTAAAGGAAAAGTTGCGATTGAGCTTTCCATCGAAAATCATTTCAAAGCCATCGAAACTTCAGCAAAAAATCTTGATCATGCACTTGATTTAATGCATGTTATACAAGATCATATCGACCATCGGTTAAAGCATTATACGAAATGTATTTCAAAAAGCACGGACAATTATTTTAAGTATCTCTTAGATACGTATAACCGTCAATTAGCACAAAAAATTAGATTGAATATTGAAGATTGATGCTTTTTCTGTACTTTTAAATGCACATGAAAAAAATCATTCTAATTTGTTTTTGTATTCTTCAAAGTATCGTCTATTCACAAGGAGCGAAATTGAAGACATACCTCGATACAAAGCAATTCTATGCTCCTAATGTTGGGAATTACCTAGAAGTATACATGCAATTTGTCTCCTACTCTGTTGTTTACAAAAAAGATGGGAATGGATTGCGAGCAAAAGTGCTCATTTCTGTAGAAATTTCAGATAGCTCCAAATCAGTTTATAGTGATCGCTATGTGCTTGAATCTCCAGAAGCTATTGATAGCATTCAGGATGATTTTTATGAGGTTCTACGAGTTCAATTAAATCCGGGTAAATACTCATTAAAAATTAATTTATTAGATGTCAATAAGGACGACTCTGAGATTTCAGGTATTTTACCGATATCCATCAAGGATTTTTCTAAAAACACGAAGATTTCGGATGTGTTGGTTGCTGAATATGCCTATCCAAGTGATCAACAAACCAACTTTGACAAGTCAGGTTATCACATCATTCCAATGCTATCCAGTTTTTACGGAACAGATTCCAAAACCTTACCTATTTACTTAGAATTATACGGAACGGAGAAAGTAACAGACAGTACCTTTCAATTGTCGCATCGCATCATTGACATGAAGGACGCTACTGAAGTCCCCGGATTTACACGAACGTCCACCATTTTTAAAACTGCGGTAGTTCCGGTTTTTGAAACCATAAATATCGAGGAATTACGCTCTGGAAATTACCAAATAGAATACCGGTTAACGACGAATGGTTCTGAAATATTGGCGATTCAAACGTATGATTTCGAACGAAGTAATGAGAACAATGATATGTTCACGATGGAAAACTTACAATTAGACCCTGCATTCCAATCCTCGATTCCAAATGATTCTGTTTTATACTTTTTAGAGAGCTTAATTCCGATTTCGAAACCGGCAGAAATTAGAAATATCATTGAAACCTTAAAATCAAAAAATAGCGATGAAGCCCGCAAACACATTCAAGGATATTGGGCTGTTTCTACCCCTTCTAAACCATATGAATCTTGGTTGAAATATAAAGCGCAGGTACTTTTTGTTCAAAAAATCTACGGCAATAATTTTCAAGAGGGATTTGAAACGGATCGTGGTCGGGTTTATTTGAAATATGGCTCACCAAATCAAGTGAATGCCCGTGAATCGTCACCAACAGAATACCCATATGAGATTTGGACCTATAATAAAATTGGAGTATACAGCAACAAGCGTTTTGTCTTTTACAATCCGGATTTGGTAAATAATGCTTACCGCCTACTCCATTCTGATATGATTGGTGAACTAAAGAATCCAGCCTGGCCTCAAATCCTTGCGAAACGCAATACATATAATGGAAACGTCGATAATCCTAATCAAAACAATGTAAGACATTGGGGTGGTGATAGTAATGATTTGTTTCGTCAATATTAGTAAATGGAAACAACACTAGCCATTGTCATCCTAAATTATAATGGGAAAAATCACTTAAGTACCTATCTACCAAGCGTGTGTACTTTTGCTAAAGATCATCCTGTATTTGTAGCGGATAATGGAAGCACAGATGATTCCATCGCATTCCTCTACGAGCATTTTCCAAAGGTCAACGTACTGCCTCAAAAGCGGAATTTTGGATTTGCTGGAGGGTATAATGTTGCACTGGAACAACTTAAAGGTCAATTCGATTATTACTTACTACTAAATAGCGATGTCGAAGTTACAGAAAATTGGATCGCACCATTAAAATCCTTCATGGATCTAAATCAAAACACTGCGGCTTGTCAACCAAAAATAAAATCTTGGATACAAAAAGACTCCTTTGAACATGCTGGAGCATCAGGTGGATTCATAGACCTTCATTATTTTCCATTTTGTCGAGGACGAATCTTTGACTCTATTGAAAAAGATCAGCATCAATATGACTTTGACACCCCTGTTACCTGGACATCTGGCGCAGCGATGTTGGTTCGCGCCGAGCAATTTCATCAAGTCAAAGGATTCGATTCTGATTTTTTCGCTCACATGGAGGAAATTGACTTGTGTTTACGCTTGGGGAATTTAGGATTTGACTTTTACTGCATTCCAGAAAGTACCGTGTACCATTTAGGCGGCGGAACACTTGGTTATGATTCTCCAAAAAAAGTCTATTTAAATTTCCGAAATAGCCTTTTCATGTTGATGAAAAACCATGCAGGACCCTTATTTCTAAGCTTATTCATTCGTATGTGTTTAGATGGAATTGCTGGAGTTAAATTTCTACTTTCGGGGAAATTCCAATTGACATGGATGGTTTTTTTAGCGCATATGAATGTGTATGCTCAATTCGGACGGTTTTATAAAAAACGACGGCAAATCAATACTAAAACAAGAAAATTCTACCGCTATAATGGACGAGTTATTTGGGATTATTACTTTTTGAAAAATAAAGTTTATTCGTCGCTCAACAAACGAAAATTTACTAAATGAAAACCTTACTCACCTTCATCTTAAGCCTTTTAAGTTTCTCATCTATCGCACAAGTTAAGAGTGTGATGGAAGCAAGTGATAAAGCACGAAAAATCGTTGGGGAATCAGCCGAGACCTTTAATCCGTACGTATATGTAATGCCGACTATCGGGACTGGCGGACATGGGCACACCTTTCCCGGGGTGACAACTCCGTTTGGTATGATGCAGTTGAGTCCAGATACACGTTACGACGGATGGGATGGTTGTGGTGGATACCATTATTCAGATTCCATTATCTATGGATTTAGTCACGCGCATTTGAGTGGGACAGGTGTTCCAGACTATGCAGACTTGTTAATTGTTCCTCAATCCGGAAAAAAAGCAAAATTACAAGGGAAGTACATCGATCCGGAAAATGGCTACGGCTCTCGTTTTTCACATAACGAGGAAAAAGCACGTGCTGGATATTATGAAGTTTACTTAAAGGATGAAGACATCAAAGTCCGTTTAACAAGTAGCGATCGCTCGGGAATCCATGAATACACATTCAACGATAAAAAAGACAAGAAATTCATTTTGTTGGACTTAGATTACCGAGACAAAGTGTTGGATGCTGGATTTGAAATCCTAAACGACTCAAGTATTTCTGGAAAACGTGTTTCGGAAGCATGGGCAAATGAACAACACTTTTATTTTCACTTAGAAACTTCCATTCCCTTTACTTCAGCTAAAGCGGTAAAAATAGATGGAACGCATAAGTTATTGTTGGAATTCCCGAAAAACACACAGCTTCTCTACGTGAAAGTTGGAATGTCACATGTAGATCAGAAAGGAGCAGCACATAATTTACAGTTAGAAATTCCGCGATTTGATTTTATGCAAGTCTATTCGCGAAATGTCGAAAAATGGAACAACGAACTAAGTAAAATCAAAATCGAGTCCTTGAGTTTTGAAGATGCCATCATTTTTTACACCAGCTTGTATCATTCCATGGTCGCGCCAAATCTTATGAGTGATTTGGACGGAAGATACCGTGGACGTGATCAGAAAATACATCAATTATTGAAGGACAATCAATACACCGTTTTCTCATTATGGGACACCTACCGCGGCAATCACCCATTATTTACATTGATTCAACAAGAACGCACAACACAATTCATTCGTACGTTTTTACGTCAATTCGACGAAGGCGGGGACCTTCCAGTTTGGGAATTGGCAGCATGTGAAACTGAATGCATGATAGGTTACCACAGTGTAAGTGTTATGTCAGATGCTTACATGAAAGGAATCGATGGCTCAAATAAAAAAGTAGGAATGGCGTATGATGCAAAAACAGTTTTAAAGGACATGCATTTTACGGCGAATATCAATGAGTTCGGAAAACAAACCTATGCCAAAAACGGATATTTGAGTTCAAGTGATGAACCGGAGTCCGTTTCTAAAACCTTAGAATATGCCTACGATGACTTCTGCATAGCGGAAATGGCGCAAGCCATGGGAAATGAGGAATTGGAAAAAAATTACCGTAAAAGAAGTTTTTCCTTCATCAACCTATTCGATCCAAACACTAAATTTATGCGTCCTCGTCGCGGTGCGCAATGGTATGGACCATTTGATCCTTCTGAAGTAAATTTCAACTACACCGAGGCGAATAGCTGGCAGTATTCCTTGTATGCACCTCACGAAATTGAAGTTTTAACGAATTTATTGGGTGGGCGCGACTCCTTGGAAGCGTGGTTGGATCGCTTGTTTACGACGGAAATGAAATTGTCAGGGCGCGAACAAGCGGACATTACCGGATTAATCGGACAATACGCGCATGGTAACGAACCGTCCCATCACATGGCTTATTTGTACAATTTCACCAATGCGCCTTACAAAACGCAATTCTACGTTGATCGGATTTTGAAGGAAATGTACCATGCCAAACCAGACGGGCTATCTGGAAATGAGGACTGTGGACAAATGAGCGCTTGGTATGTGTTAAGTTCTTTGGGACTTTATCCCATTTCACCAGGAAATACCATGTATCAAATTGGACGACCGCTTTTCGCAAAGGCGACCATCAAAGTGGACAATCAAACGAATGCGAAAATCGAGATTGTTTGCAGCAATCAAAGTGCAGCGAGTTGCTATGTAGAATCCGTAAAATGGAATGGAAAATTGATTCCAGATTTTCAAATTGATCATAGGACCTTAATGCTGGGTGGGAAATTAGAATTTGAAATGACGGATAAAAAACCAACTAAATCAAATTATCCTCAAATGTACAGCGTAGAAATTCCAACAGATGTCGTACCAGCACCATTCATTAAAACAGAACAACGCATCTTTGATCAGGAATTGTATTTGGAATTGGGACATGTGGTTCTTAGTCAAACGGACACATACGAATTAAACTACCGATTGAACAATGGCCCATGGAACAACTACAAACAACCAATTAAAATCAAAGAAACAACAACTATTGATCTACAATTACTCAGAAAGAATGCAGCTGGAATTAGAACAGAAAGCGCGATTGTTTCAAGTCAATTTATCCAAAAAAATCCAAATATCAGTTTGACACTTGACACTAAGTATTCCAATCAATATGCTGCTTCAGGTGAAAACGCACTAATCGATGGCCTATTGGGCGGAAATGAATTTAGAACAGGTGACTGGCAAGGATTCTATGGAAAAGATGTTGTAGCCATCGTTACCTTCAAAGAACCGATGGCTATTCATGAAATTGGTGCTTCCTGTATTCGTGATCAAAAATCATGGATTTTCCTTCCGAAGGAAATTCGCTACGAAATTTCTTATGATGGAATCACCTTTCAAAATCCGCAAATCATTTCCATACAATCCGCTACAAACACGGATAAAAATCCATACAATCAGAAATTCACTCAAATTCTTGAAACTGACAAATCACGAAAAATCAAAAGCATTCGCTATACGATTGTCAATCCAGGATTTTGTCCAACATGGCATTTAGGCATTGGTAATCCAACATGGATGTTTATAGACGAATTGATTTTCAACTAGGACTTTAGGAATTTCAATATCCCCGGGAGATTGTTTTGCTTTAGGACGGAATATGTTTTGTTAGTCGCGCCAAATTTTCGGTAAAACTGTGCGATTGCTTCGTTATTCGAACCGACAAAGTCCAAGGTGTGATGTGTTTCTTGAATAGAAGAAATTTCCTGATCGATCAAAGCGTACATCGCACCCAACTTTTTTCCTTCTGGCGTTGCCGTACCTTTTAAAAAGTAAGAAGTGCCTTTGTGTGAAATGAATGCTCCTGCGGCGATGAGAAGACCATTCAGATGAATGGTTCGTATCCTTAACATTCCACGAAGTTGCGTCTCCTCTAATAAGTTCGTTAAGCGTTGCCAAACCGCTGGAGTGAAACCACTTAACTCCTCTCCTTTTTGTTTTCTGAAAAAAGAAATGAACTCAGAAACATCCGTAGTCTCACAAAGAATAAATTCAATTGGAATTTTCTTTAAAATCCGCTTGGCATTCGTTGTATAATTCGATTTGATTCCTTCAAGATCTTTCGATAAATCGAGTATTTGAAATTTACCAAAGGATTGAAACACATCTTGATTTTCGGAATCTACATTCAATTGCACATAGCTCGCGGATGATGTTAAAAATTGAGCAATCTTCATTAAATCACCTTGATGCGTCGAAGACACATGCAGGGATCGAATGAAGAAAGGTTGTAAGCGATAAGAAAAACCGAGCTTTGATCCTTTGGGAATATTCAGGATGTAATTACCGTCTTCATCACATAGCATTTCCCAATCTTTATGTAAAATATCTTG
The DNA here is from genome assembly GCA_945860065.1 of Chryseobacterium gleum. Taxonomy (GTDB): domain Bacteria; phylum Bacteroidota; class Bacteroidia; order Flavobacteriales_D; family Crocinitomicaceae; genus UBA952. The sequence continues at coordinate 12,412 of CAMAPI010000012.1, forward strand.
CACCCAGGACAAAGAAAAAAAATCCAATTGCTCATCCGAAGCAACCATTTGATCCCATTTTCGTTTGTCTATATGTTGCGATTGAAGAAATTTCAAAATTGAATGTTTAAACGAAATTAACGGAATAAATTCAGTTTTAGTCTCTTCAAGGAATAAAGAATATTCAACTTCCTCTTTTTTCCTTAACTTCGTTTCGAAAATTTGAATCAATTACAATAAAACAATACTCATGAAAGCAATTAAAATTTTATTCTTTTCATTTTTCTTAGGATTAACCGCTCTTGCGCAACAAGCACAAACACCTGAGCAAAATGCTCAAGCGTTAACACAAAGTCAAACAACGATGTTGAAATTGACATCTGCACAACAAGAACAGGTGTATTCGATTCACCTAGGTATTGCACAAAAAAACCAAGGTATTTTGATGTCTAATTATTCAGAAGCTCAAAAGAAAGCAATCATCAAATCAAACGAAGAAGCGAGAATGGCGATGTTGAAAAATAGTTTAACTGCAGAACAATTTGCTAAATTGGAAAAAGCAGCAACAGAGCAACGAAATAACTAAAAATATTTATTCAAAAAAAGCCCCGACAGAATCGTCGGGGCTTTTTTTTGTCAATATTTTACTTAATCAATTTCAAGATTCTCATCCCTCGCTCATTTTGAAGTGTAACGATGTACATGCCATTCGACCAATTGGCCGTTGAGATGACAATTTGCGGAGATGAATATTCTTCGTTTAATAGAACTTTTCCGTTGACATCGCTAATCGTTAATTGAGATGTCAATTGTTCATTTAGCTGAATGGTTATTTGATTGTCAAATGGATTTGGGAATACCTTCACCTCAAAACTCAAGCTTTCAATATTAGCGTAGCAATTGTTTGTTATACCAAATGTTGGAGACACATAGGCAAACGTCGCACCCCCATCTGGACAGCGTGCGTATGCAACATCCGATGTCTGAACACCAAATCCAACTTGATCATGAAAAATTGCTCCATTGCTTAATACGACTAATTCACCAGAAGCATTCAATTTGAATGATGCGTGCAAGCCGGACTGAAACACATCGTTATCAGCCCACACAATTAAGTATCCATAGGCAGGAATTGTTGTAGTAACGGGAAACGGCCATTTCATTAAATTCAAAGCGTCGTCCGTTAAATACATGCTAGAAAGATCTATTGGATTCGAAGTTGTATTGTATAACTCAATCCAGTCGTCATTTTCACCATTTTGATCCAATGCTGAGATGCCATTAGAAGCAACAATTTCATTGATTAATACCGATCCAACCGTTGGGGAAGGAACCACAACCGTTAAATGATGAAACTCATGTTCCGCACGTTGTGGACTAAATAATCCTGCGTTCGAATTCTCCGTATAAATGTAATATTCAAATACGACGCCATTTACCTGTGAGTCCACACCGTAAACATGATCACCCGCAGAACCGTCGTTGTGACTTCCATCGTCAAACATTTGAACGCGATTGAATTTCAATTGATGATTGGTGCGGTATCCTAAAAATACCGCTGTTTCGTTTGCGCAAGAGGCATTGATCGTAATCGTTTGATTATACACAGGACTGGCAACAGAGGAAGAAAAAGCGGAAATCGTTGGTGCGAGCAACACATAATTAGCATTTGTATTGAAGTAAGAAACGCGTGCACTCATGAGTGCTTGAATCCCTGGAATACTAGCTCCTCCACCTGGACCACCGGTTCCAGTTACTGCGGTTGTTAAACTATTTTGAAATTGTGTATATGTGTAGAATTTATATGGGTCTGAATTCACCGTTGCATCAATCGTCGTGCGTAATTGGTTCGCAACAGTTAAATAATAATCGTTAGCAAACATTTCTTGCACCATGGTACGGACATGTGCCATGTACATACGCTTATACATCGGATCATCGAGTATTTTTACGATCAGGGGATGTATGGTAGATGTATTATTGGACATTGGATCCAATGTAGTCGTACTTGTACTGGAACCTGTGCCACCTGGGAATCCAGCAAAACTCATGTTTAAGTCCCAAACGGTTGGAACAAAGCGGGAATTATTATCCCATGTCAAATAATAATTCTGGCGAAAGGCACCGCTGTAGGAATCTAAGTTCACAAGTACATTGTTAAATGCTAACATCCAAATTGCGCGATCAATATCCAATTTTGACTCAATATTTGTAAAATCATTGCTCAGTGTATTGATTAAATCCACCAAGCGATTCCAACCATAAGTGGATTTCAATTCATACCCACTAGCATAAGTACTACTATCCATACTGATGTACGATAAATCAGGACCTATTGTACTACCAGGCCCAGACCCACCAACTGGATTACATTTAAAATAGGTGTCCCCACTTTGATAATAATGATTGGCATTGAATGTTTTATTAATACTCTCCGCATTGGAATATATTCCACGATAGACACCATTGACATACACATTGGCAAAATTTCCTTTTGGACAATCCATGTATTGCTCGAGAATCGCATAGGAAAGAACCTCCCGAATCATGGATGGATCCTTGTATCCATTTTGCAATTTAACATCTGTATATCCTTGGTAGTCTTGATTTCCTTTAATGTGATCCAATTCGATGTGTAACGGATTCTTTTGATTCGTCGGACTGTAAGAGCTATTTCCCTTATATTTCACACCACAACTATCAAAGGAAACGCCATTTACACGGACGGAATCTGCAATGATATAAGCTTCGGATGCTACTGCGGCGTCAAGTTGCGCATCCCAATTCGTAAAACTAAAGAAGACTTCGATCGTCTGGATAGTTGCTCTATCATAAAAATTTTGAACTTGGGAGAAAATGACAAAGGACTGAAAGAGGGATAGAAATAAAATGGCGTTTTTCATATACGTTATTGGAAGATTTAAGGGTTAGATGCCAGAGTTTAAGAAGTATTGCGCAAAATGTCCACAATATTAACTTAAAGTTAAGCTTTTTTCACCAAAAGAATAGTTGGCAATGAGATAAGGCATAGTTATTGACATGGCATTGGTTATTTCTTCAACAGAGTATTTACCTCAATAAGAAGGATATGTTTACTTTTGAACAAGACAATTATATATGAAAAAAATCATCACACCCTTATTTTTAGCAGGACTCCTTTTCCAAGGATGTGCTCAATCGAGCGAATCTTCAAAGCCCGTTAAAGTCCTTCAACCAGAAACAAAAATCAGCTTTGAATTGGCTGATTTCTTAAAAGAAAACACAGCATTAGACAAAGAAGTAGAGCGTGTGTTTGGGCAAATGGATGACACAGCGATTGTGGCACAATTAATCATGCCTGCAGTTGGACGTTTAGGTCAAACAAAAGCGACCATTGATCAACACATCAAAGACCGGGTTATTGGCGGGGTATTGATGCTGAATGGCACTAAGGAAGAGTTTAGCTCATGGATAAAAGATTTTGAATCCAACAATTTGAAATTCGGTAATTTGCCATTTTTATATAGTGCGGATGCCGAACCAAGTTTAGTTAACCGAAAAATTACCGGATCTACTATCGTGAAAAAAGCGAATGAATTAAAAAATGTAGACGAAGTGATTGCCTGTGCGAAAACCATTTCTGCTGACTTGAATAGCATTGGGATCAACTACAACTTCTCCCCTGTTGTAGACATGTCCCCAAACACAACCGTTGGATTTAGAAGTTTTGGTGCGGTCCCAGCGAATATCATCCCTTGGTCAGACGCCTTTATTCAGGAAACACAACGCAACAACATTATTGCTACTGCAAAACATTTTCCTGGTCATGGACTTGTTACAGGGGATACACACAAAGCATTGCAGGTGATTGACGGTGAAATGAAGGAAATCTGCAACTATCCGACCTTGATTGCAAATGGTGTGTTAAGCATCATGGTAGCGCACATTGCTGTTCAAAACAATGCGAAATACGACACAAAAGGATTACCGTCCACTTGTTCAGAGAAAATTGTCACTGAATTACTAAAAGACAGCCTTGGATTCAAAGGGTTAATTGTTACAGACGCGATGAACATGGGAGGCGTAGTTAATGTGCCACAGGCGGCCTACAAAGCAATCAATGCCGGCTGTGACATTGTTTTAATGCCTTTGGATGCAAAGAAAGCACATCAAGAAATACTGACAGCTTACCGCACAAACAAAGAATTTAAAAAGAAAGTGGATGAAGCTGCGAAAAAAGTAATTCGCATGAAAATCGCTATGGGATTGTTAAAGGTAAGTTAACCTAAATACAAATCGATTAATCCTTCAGGAGCTTTTACATAAAGCTCCTTTTTTTTGCGCTGAACTTTTTGAACAAGTCCATCAAAAATAGGAAGCAAGACCTCCACTCCATTTTTATTCAATTGCAATAAAGGATTTGCCGCCATGTCAATCACATTTTCGACAATTCCTACGTCACCATGAACTTCATCAATTACCGTATAACCAATAATTTCATGATCATAAAATGAAGTTTGATCTAATTCTTGTAAAAATGATTCTGGAAGATATACAGGCTTTTTCAAAATGCGTTGTGCATCTTGTTCACTATCGACTCCTTGAAATTTAACCGCAACGAAGCCTTTGGTTTTAATTTTGATATTCTCTACGAAGAATGGAACGAGTCCACCATCTATTTCAACGAAAACAGAATCCAGTGTTGCGTATTCTGCTGGATTAGAAACGTCTAAAAACAACGAAACTTCACCTTTAAATCCGTGAAGTTTCGCTATTATTCCTAAATAAAAACAATCTTTTTTGTGCATAAAGCTTATTCAGCTGCTGTCTCTTCTGTTGACTCAGAAGTGGCTTCTTCCGCTACTGGAGCTTCTTCAACAACCGCTACTTCTTCAACAACTGCTGCTGCTTCCGCTACTGGAACTTCTTCAACAACCGCTACTTCTTCAACAACTGCTGCTTCTTCTGCTACTGGAGCATCTTCAACAACTGCTGCTTCTTCAACAACCACTACTTCTTCCGCTACTGGAGCTTCTTCTGTAACTGCTACTTCTTCAACAACTGCTACTTCTTCCGCTGCTGGAGCTTCTTCTGAAACAACTTCTTCAGCTGCTGCTTCAACTGCTACTTCTTCAACTTCCTCGACAACTGGAGCATTTTTCGCAGCAACTTGTGCAGCTTTCGCTACTTTCGCTGCTTCTTCAGCTTGTTGACGTGCAACTTTTTCACTTGCTGCATTTTTCGCCAATCCTTCCATTTTGTTCAGAACTTTTGAATCTTTATTAGCCAGCCATTCTGCAAATTTCTCTTCTACTTGTTCTGTTGTTAATGCGCCTTTTTTAACTCCGTTTAATAAGTGGTTTTTAAATAAAACTCCTTTGTAAGATAAAATTGCACGAGCCGTATCCGACATTTCCGCTCCTGTTTGAACCCAATTTAAAGTTGCCTCAAAATTGATCTCAATTACCGCTGGATTTGCAGTTGGATTATACGTTCCTAATTTTTCGATGAATTTACCATCTCTTTTTGCACGACTATCTGCTGCAACCAAATGAAAAAATGGTTTACCTTTTTTACCGTGTCTTTGTAATCTGATTCTTGTTGCCATAATTTTTACAGTTTGAGGTACGAAACCTACGTTTATAAATGAATTTGAAGGTGCAAAGATACAAAGGTTTTTTGATTTCCTATACTTCTACTCAAAGAATCTATTTCCCTTTGGCTTTTATAACAATGATCACGGTATAAAACATGATTTTAATATCCAATGCTAGGCTTCTGTTTTTTAAGTAAATCAAGTCAAATTTCATGCGTTGAAGCATTTGCTCCACATTCTCAGCGTAGCCATATTTAACTTGACCCCAAGAGGTAATTCCAGGCCGGACTTTTGTTAAGTGAATATATTGTGGCTCTACTTGAATAATTTGATCAATGTAAAATTGTCTTTCGGGACGTGGTCCCACTAGTGACATTTGTCCAAGTAAAACATTCACGAATTGCGGAAACTCATCAAGCCTCGTCTTACGCATAAAGCGTCCAATGGGCGTAATCCGTGGATCTCCTTCAGATGATAGCTGCGGACCTTGTTCTTCCGAATTGATGTACATGGTCCGAAATTTTATGATGCTAAAAATCTTCCCATTGATTCCTACACGTTCTTGTAGAAAGAAGATTGGACCTGGTGAAGAAAGTTTTACTGCCAATGCAGAAAATAGATAAAAAGGAATCAAACAAACGACAGCCAATAGTGAAATAACGACATCCATTAATCGTTTTACCTGTTGTTGTCCAAATGGCATGGGATCAGGAATGATTTCAATTAATAAGGCACCATAAATATTGGTCATTTCAACAGACCCTGATAGAATAGCGTACATATCAGGCAGGAGCTTTATGCGAATCCGTCCATTATCGACACGTGAAATAATGTCTTTTAATCGATTATGATCCGAACTTTCCACCGCCAAAATAACTTCTTCCGATTCATGCCGACTCATGATTTCCTCTAAATTATTCGCATGTCCAAGGTATGGCACAACTCCGTCCAGCAAGGTGTCTTTGCCATTGACATTCACATAACCAATAAAATAATTTGTGTTTTGTTGTTGTTGAATAAGCTCGTTGTAAATTTCAACGGCTTTTTCATTTCCACCAATAATAATTGTTTTAAACCCATGTCCATTCGTTCGGATGAACCGAATTAACAAGGTGTTAAAAATCAATCTTGGCACAAGTGCCATGAAAAAATGTAGTCCGAATAAAAAGAAAATAGATCGGTAAAAATATTGGTAAGACTTTACATCGTCATCAATCAACAAGGTAAAGAACAAAATGATGGTTCCTAAAAATGAAGCAACCAAAGTCAAATTAACCATTTTTAAGCGGAACATTCTGCGAATGTCATGATAAGTTCCTTGAATAAAATAAATAGAAATCCAAAAAACAGGAACTAGGGTAAGTCCCAAATAAAACTTCGAATCCGGGATAAATACTTGTTCTTCTATTTGAGTTTTCCGTAAATAGAAAAACACTCCCCAAGCTAATGCCGCGAAAAGGTAATCGATGATAACCAAACAGGAAGCCCAAAAACGATCTTTCATGTTATTTATAAACGATTTTAATGTTATCTATACAAATGAACGTTTCTGTTTGTCCTTCTTCCAAGTTTGCTTTAAATGTTTGAATAAAATTGGAGCCATTTACGGAATTCCCAATTAGTTCGGTCAACTCTATGTACATCTTCTTCCACTTGATGGCATTTAATGCTTGTAAATTAAATCCAGCATTGTCCTGGTAGAAACTACCATTCGAATTTAGTGCTAAGAATCCTTGAACAAATCGGTTGGTATTATAGTAATCCACTTCTAGGAAACACGGCTTGTTTTTAGCAATAGGTAATTGCTCCGTCGTGCTTGCTACCCAAACAGAGTCCGCCGAGTTTAATACAACTTTACCACAATTAAATCCATTAAACGGAGTTAAATTGTCGCTAGACACAAACAAGCTTGCCACACTTGTATTCGGGTCATCTTGAATTTTAATAGATGCATCCTCAAAATCCTCAATCCAAAAATTCGCATTGTATACGTAACTTGTTACTGGATTGATTGTTAACGTTTGATCTTTGATTAGTTGAGAATTTATCTCATAGACGCTCATAAAGGGATAGATCTTTTTATCTGTTGAAATTCCGTTGTTTCGAACGGCCGGATAAATTTTTATATTGACATTTCCATCCTTTAAAATGGGTATTTTAAAAGGCGTTTGAAAACAGCCTACCATTTGATCGTCTACATACAACCAAACATCTCGAAAATCTTGCGTTAGTTGTCCTTCCGAACCGGATAACGCTGGATTTGACACAAGAACAAATGGATTCACTTCAATCCAAGATGGATTTGGATTATTCTTAATACATGCTGTCAGCAAGCCAAGTAATACTACATACAATAAAACTCTCATCATTTCGTTAACGTATAATTCTCGTTTTTATTGTAAAAAGGGATTCGACTCGTTAATTTGCTCCGAAATTAGTTCTGCGATTTGCAATGCGCGATGCGCATCCGTGAGAGTGACTTGTGGGATTTTAGCTTCGCGAATGGATTGAGCGAAAGAACGAAGTTCAGACTTAATCGCATTCGTTTCTTCCACTGGAATAATTGAACGAACAAAAGATTGCTGGCCATCAGAACCAATTGTCAGCACATTTATTTCTGCTTCTTTTTTTAAAAAATCTACATCCAATTGAGTATTTTTCATGTAAAAAGTCGTCTTGCGTTCTTTGAACTGCGAAATTCGCGAAGCATTTAAACTTGCCACGCATCCATTTTCAAATTCTAGTCGAACTGAAGCCATGTCAATTGATTCACTCAAAACATTCATTCCAAAGGAAGCAATTTTTTTCACATTCGACTTAGCCATAATTAAAGCAATATCGATGTCGTGAATCATTAAATCGTAGATAACGGAAACATCTGTACCTCTTTTTTGAAAAGGCGCGGATCGATGTGTTTCAATAAACAAAGGATTATCTATTAAAGAAATGGAAGCAAGCAGCGCTGGATTGAATCGCTCCACATGTCCAACCTGCACGACCATACCTGCCTCTTGTGCATATAGCAACAATCTCTTAGATTCTTCGACATTTAAGCAAACAGGTTTTTCAATAAATACATGTTTGCCACTTTTCAAGGCTTGAATAGCAATTGAAAAATGTGTATGCGTCGGACTTGAAACAAGAATAGCGTCCACGTGCGATATGAGTGTAGCTAATTGATCAAACGATTTAAGATTAAAATCGCGTTCCACCTCTGCCGAGATGGTTGCATCGGTATCATAAAATCCATAAACGGTGAAATCAGTTGTCAATTCAAGCAAGTTTTGCAAATGAATTTTACCAAGATGACCGGTTCCAACTACGCCAATTTTCAACATAAATAAAACGAATAGATTAAAAAAAAGCCATTAATCAAAGGACTAATGGCTTTAAGCTGATATAAATTAATTTTATTATTTTACAGAATCAACAACCGCTTTAAAAGCGTCTGGATGGTTCATTGCTAAATCGGCAAGAACCTTACGATTCAATTCAATTCCACTTTTGTGTACTGCTCCCATAAATTGAGAATAACTCAAACCATGAAGACGTGCGCCTGCATTGATACGTGTGATCCACAATGAACGGAAATTTCTTTTCTTTTGTTTACGACCTGTGTAGGCATAAAGCATTCCTTTTTCAATAGCATTTTTTGCTACTGTCCAAACATTTTTTCTTCTTCCAAAGTAACCTTTGGCTAGTTTCATCAAGTTCTTTCTTCTTGCTCTTGACGCAACGTGATTTACTGATCTTGGCATAATTTTTACGTTTTTTTGATAAAGAGTGCTTCAATAATGAAGTCTTAGTTACTCGTTACCGGGTTAAACAATTTACAAACCAACTAATGACTATTTCATGCACAATTGCAACTTAATATTCGAAAGATCGGCACTATGCACCAATCCTGAATGTGTTAAGTTACGCTTGCGTTTCTTAGCCTTTTTAGTTAAAATGTGGCTTTTAAAAGCGTGTTTACGCTTGATTTTTCCACTCCCAGTGATGGTGAATCTCTTCTTTGCACTGGATTTTGTTTTCATTTTAGGCATTACTACTTTTTTTTAAAAGTTAAACATCTATATCAGCTTCTTTATTTCTTTTTCGAGTTGATCATTAAGATCATCTTTTTACCTTCTAATTTTGGCAGCTGTTCAATAACACCAAAATCAGCAAGTTCTTGTGCAAATTTTAACAAAAGAATTTCTCCACGGTCTTTAAATACAATGGTTCTTCCTCTAAAAAATACATATGCCTTTACCTTACTACCTTCTTCCAAAAACTTCTTAGCGTGAGCTAATTTGAATTGAAAATCATGGTCATCTGTATTCGGTCCAAAACGAATCTCCTTAACGACGATTTTGCTTTGTTTTGCTTTTAATTCTTTTTGTTTTCGTTTCTGATTGTAAAGGAACTTTTTATAGTCCATAATCTTACAAACAGGTGGTTTAGCATTCGGAGAAATCTCCACTAAATCTAACTCTTGTTCTTCCGCTAAGGATATTCCCTTTGAAACGGACATTACTTGAGGCTCTTCACCTTCAATCACTAAACGAATTTCAGCAGCAACGATTTTATCGTTAATTCTATGTTGCGCTTCAACTTCTCTTTTTACAAACGGTCTCGAATTTCTTCTCATTCAATAATTTAAATACTTATGACAATTCCGCGGCGATTGCTTCTTGCACCATTGCAACAAACGCCTCTTGGGTAACCGACCCGTGATCTCCAATTGTTCTTTGCCTTACTGATACTAGGTTTGACTCAAACTCTTTCTCTCCGACAATTAGCATAAATGGCACTTTTGCCAACTCAGCATCACGTATTTTCTTACCTATTTTTTCATTTCGGTCGTCAACAAGTCCGCGAATATCGTAATTATTTAGGAATTCTAAAACTTTTTCTGCGTACTCGTTGTATTTATCTGAAATTGGGAGGACGATAAACTGCTCTGTAGACAACCAAAGTGGGAAGTCCCCAGCACAGTGTTCTAACAATACCGCAACAAAACGTTCCATTGATCCAAAGGGAGCTCTGTGTATCATTACTGGACGATGTTTTTGATTATCTGCGCCAACATATTCCAATTCAAATCGTTCCGGTAAATTGTAATCTACTTGAATCGTTCCTAGTTGCCATTCTCTTCCAATCGCATCTTGAACCATGAAATCCAATTTTGGACCATAAAACGCTGCTTCACCATAAGCCACAACGGTTGTTAATTCTTTTTCAGCCGCTGCTTCAATAATAGCTTGTTCCGCTTTTACCCAATTTTCTTCCGACCCAATATACTTGTCGCGGTTCACCTTATCTCTTAACGAGATTTGTGCTTTAAAATTGTGGAAGTTTAACGTTTTCAATACGTAAAGTACAATATCGATTACATTTTTAAATTCTTCCTTCACCTGTTCTTGCGTACAGAAAATATGTGCATCATCCTGCGTAAAACCACGAACTCTCGTCAAGCCATGTAACTCACCTGATTGTTCGTAACGGTAAACTGTGCCAAATTCCGCAAATCGTGCAGGCAATTCTTTATATGATCTTGGTTTTGCTCTAAAAATTTCACAGTGATGCGGACAATTCATCGGTTTTAGATAGAATTCCTCATTTGGATCCGGTGTGCGAATCGGCTGAAATGAATCTGCACCGTATTTTTCGTAATGTCCAGAAGTGACATACAATTCTTTATTTCCAATATGCGGAGTAATCACTTGCTGATATCCCGCCTTTTTCTGTGCTTTTTTCAAGAAATTTTCCAAACGCTCTCTCAATGCAGCTCCTTTCGGCAACCACATAGGTAGACCTTGTCCTACTCTTTGAGAAAACGTAAACAACTCTAACTCTTTACCTAATTTTCGGTGATCGCGTCTTTTGGCTTCTTCCAAACGTTCCAAATGCTCTGTTAACTCAGACTGTTTAGGAAACGTAACACCGTATATACGCGTCAATTGTTTGTTTTTTTCGTCCCCTCTCCAATATGCACCAGCAATCGCAGTTAACTTAACTGCTTTAATGAATCCTGTATCTGGAATGTGTGGGCCACGACATAAATCTGTAAAATTCCCTTGGGTGTAAAAAGTTATTGTACCGTCCTCTAATTCTGACAGCAACTCCAATTTATACGGATCTTGTTTTTCCGTGAAATAAGCAATTGCATCGGCTTTTGAAATTTCTTGACGAACAAATGGATTTTTAGCTTTCGCTAATTCTTTCATTTTCTGCTCGATTTTCTCTAAATCCTTCTCGGATATCGAATAATCCATGAAGTCAACATCGTAATAAAAACCACTATTTACTGGGGGTCCAATGGCTAATTTGACACCGGGAAAATGAAACTCAAGCGCTTCAGCCATTAAGTGTGCAGAAGAGTGCCACATGGTTGACTTTCCATCCGTATCGTTCCAGGTCAACAATTGGAGTTCACAATTTTCGTTGATTGGAAGGACCGCGTCCTTCACTTGACCGTTGACACGTGCTGCTAATACATTACGCGCCAATCCCTCGGAAATAGACATTGCTACCTGCAATGAAGAAGTCCCCTTCTCATATTCCCTGATTGTTCCATCCGGAAAAGTAACCTGAATCATCTGTTTATATCGTATTTTGAAGTGCAAAGATAATAATATCCGCGGGAATTAAGAAGGGAATTAGCCCTTAGAATTTGTATCTGATAGATGAACAAGGATTTGTTGAATGTCCTTCTGCAAATTTCTAAAGGAAGCACCCATTCCTTCCGCATCTAATTGAACATCCGGAATCTCTTTTGAGATATACGAAACAAAACGCCAAACCTCCAAAATGTTCTCAACGGAAACAGCGTATGGCTCATAACTCGGATTAGACGAGACCAACAATAATTGCTGGGCATCTTTCAACTGATTAAACACATATTTAAAAACGATTCCATCATTACTAGTCACGATAATGCAAGGTGAGTTGGATGGTAAACTCAACCAATCTTGTACAAATTCACCTACCACATAAGAACCATGTGAAACTGGCGGCATCGAATCACCTGAAATTGGAAATGCCCTATACTTTCTGTTTTTTGATAAAAAAGGCAATTTAAGCGTTGGTAATTCACGCATAAATTCCGGATCAGCATAACCAGCAACGTATCCTGCACGGACTTTTTCGGGAATTAATTCAATTTCCTCTTCATTGTCAGAATTGACAAGAGTCGTCAAAATACGTAAATTCGTCCCCTTCGCTCCAGTTTTCCAATGATCCTCCATGGAATTCCAATCCGCTGCACCATATTGAGAAAAGTCTTTTGCAATTAAGTCATCTAATGTGACTTTGTGAAATTGAGAAATGGACAATAATAAGTCCAAACTCGGCTGTGCTACTTCATTTTCATACCCACTATATGTAGATCGATTTAAACTCAGCGCTTGGGCTAGTTCTTCTTGCGATTTACCAGATCTTTTTCTAAGTAATTTGAGGTTTGAGGATATGAACATGTTTGACGATTTATTACACAAAAATAACAAATTATGAATAACTCATCATTATTTTGATTAATATTTCATCATTGGGATACAAAACGGTAACTGATATAACCATTTACAGTTCCTGATCCTGCGTTAAAACGAGATAAACCAGCGTATTTTAACGCTTGTTCAATCATACACGGTGTTGCCGATGAGCTACGTGCTTGATCTATCGTCTTCACCACTACCCGACCCGAATTATTCACAGAAATGCTTACTACAACAACTCCTGAAGAATTATATCCACAGGTATAACCGGGGTTACGCACATACCACTTTTTGTTTTCAAATGCTGTTCTTCCTGGTAAGGAGAAGTCTACCATTACACTTCCTGCATATTGATTTTGGTTACCCCCTTGATTCGTAGTTGGATTAATTTTACCCGCAGCACCGTTATTTGTCGATTTGATGCGCTCAGCTGACTCCGTTTTAATTCTTTCACGCTCTTTTGCCCCTCCGAATTCATCGTACAAACTTCGCTCAAAATCTCGAGCACTTTGCTCTGGATTTCCAGATCTTGTGGAACTTGCAGCATCCTGAGACCAGTCATCTTGTGACCTTTGACGGCTATCTGAAGCATCGCGAACAACATTTCGCACTTCTCCTCCAGTTTGAAAAGCTGGATCATTTTGAAGCGTTAGTTCAACTTCATCAGGGATATCTTCCAACGACACTGAAAATTCATCCGCCTCAATTGCTGTTTCCTTTCGGACAGTTGTGAGTTCCAAGTAGACAAAAACACCCACGTAGATAGTCAGGATAGCCATGATTATTTTAAAGAATTGCTCTGGGTTATTTAGGATTTTCCTCATTCTACCAATGTTAGATACGAATGAGTTTTTGGGAAATAATATATCATTAGTCCTCCCTGAAATAAGACCAAAGAATCTTGATCAAAGCGTTGAATGCGCTCATATTGTATAGGAAGAATCTCTTTTCCATCTTTTAAAAATAAACCAAACTTCTCGTCAATAGAAACTAAGAAATAGGCATTCTCAAAAAGTTTAATATTGGAAAAGGATACGGGTAAGATTAATTTTCCATTTGCATGAAGTAAACCAAAATGTTCTTCGCGTCCAATTAAATATCCTAGCTCCGGCATGAAGCGAATGAAATCATATTCAAAAGGCAACACAACTTTTCCTTTCACATCTAATAAGGCCCAATTTCCTTTGTCTTTAACAGGCCAAAATCCAGTGAATGGACCACTTGCTTCGTATACCGGTTTTTGAACAGATTTTCCATTCAAATCAATCAATCCAAATTTATCTTTTTTGCGATAAACAGCAAATCCATCAGTAAATTTAGCAACGCTTAATGCATCCGGAAACCATTCCATGGGTGTCGCCAAGATCAATTTCCCGGTGGAATCGATATAATTTAGTTGTCCAGACACTTTTACCACTGCTCTATTCGATGTTTGATCCAATTCACTTATAAATTCAAATTCCGGATGTTCCTTTGACATGGATTGTGAAAAACTAAGAGTGAGCAACCCGTCTACATAAGGCAGGACTTGAAAATTCAAATCATACATGCTATTCTTCTCTTCTTTCACAGCATCGTAAATACCACTTTCATTCAAACTAATATCATCAAAAACTAGAGGAAATATAAGTTTTCCAAGTCGATCAATCACCCCATATTTATTCTCTTTTCGCACAATCGCTCGATTATTCACAAATTCTAGAATTTCATCGAATTGAAAATCCACCACCACCTGATTCTTTTTGTCAATAATACCAAATAATTCTTCCTTCGAAACAACAGCAAGTCCTTCTTGAAATGGTCCCACTTCATTATAAAGCGCAGGAATAATCAATTTCCCCTGAGCATTCATGAACCCATATTTACCATTGAAAATAATTGGGTAAAGTTTCATTTGAAACAGGTCAATATCAACCGCAAGTTCCTGTAAAAAAGGATAATCTGGAAAATCCTTTTGAAACACCAAATACTTTTCTTCGGAATAATCTTTTAAGTAAATTTTATACACGTTTCTCCATGCGTCATTCACGAAATAATTGCTTGGATAAGTCCGTACAAAACTCACGTATTCCTCTAAGGAATGATTTTGAGTGGCAAGCAAATAAATTTCTTTTGCCGCCTCTAAAATATGCGTATTTAAAGGACAAGCTTCATAAAAATAGACATAGGAAGCTAAGGAATGATCAGCTGTCAATTCTTTGTATTGCAAATCATAAAAAAAATGAAGTGCTTCTGGAGCGAAAGCAGATTCTGGCAAGGTATCCAAGAAAAATTTCAGTGCAGCTGAAGTCCCTTTCTCTTGAGCTAATTCAAAAGCAAGTTGGTCACGTAAATACACAGCAGTATTCAACGAGTGAAACCATTCATTTCGAGAAATAAACTGATTCCAAGCAAAAACAGAGGGCTTGTGTTTTATTGATTCAAAAATCAACTGACTCACTATTTGCCTATGTTGCTGAATGTTTGTTACATCAAAAAGGAATTCCTTTTTCCACGTTTCTTTCGTTTTATCCGTCAATTCCTCCCATGTTCGATCAGCAAGTTGCACATAGAAATATGCACTATCTAAATCGCGAAAATCTTGGGAAACATATAGTTTACTTAAACCATAACTAGCTATGCACTTGCTTTTTTTAAACCCCGAACGAAAATTATTATTGGCTAACCCATAATTTTTATCCTCCAAAGCTTTCATTCCTTTTTCAATGGATTTTTGTCCAAAAATTAGCAAAGGAAAAAGAAGAAATAAAGTAAATGAACACGTTTTCGCTTTACGTATCGAATGAGAAGACAAGTAGATTTTGTACTTAGGCATTTTTCAATTCTGAAGGAATGAAGCAAACTGGAATTGGCTCCATCTTGTGTTTATTAGCTGTATGGAATCCTTGATATATACGCAAGACTTCTTTTTCTCTAACAGATAAAGTAGCTAAATCACCTTTAAAATCCATTGCCCATTCGAGTTCTGGATACGTCGCACCAATTTGATCTTCATCGCTACGACCGTCCTCCCATAGTCCATCGGTTGGTGCAGCAGTTAGAATAGAGTTCGCAATCTGCACAAATTCTGCCAATTGAAAGACTTCCGTTTTTGTTAAATCTGCAATCGGACTAACATCCACACCTCCGTCGCCATATTTGGTAAAGAATCCAACCCCAAAGTCTTCCACTCGATTTCCGGTTCCAGCAACCAAACAACGATTCGCTTGTCCGACTGCGTAAAGCGTCATCATACGAAGTCGGGAGCGAGAATTCGCCATTGCTAAAGCTTGATCTAAACAATCAAATGGCATAATTGCTTCAAATGCGGAGAAAACGCCTGTTAGTGGAATTTCAAATGATTGTACATTTGGGAATCTACTTTTCAAATCCTCCATATGTTCATGTGCGCGTTGGTATTCAGTCGTCGTTTGGCGTATCGGCATGTTCAACAATATCACCTTCGCACCTGTCATAGCGCAAAGTGTAGAGGTTAACGCAGAGTCAACACCACCAGAAACGCCCACAATGAAACCATCAACGTTTGCTTTTTCTTGGTAATCTTTTAACCAAGCAACAATATGGGAGATAATAGGATTCAATTAAAATAAGATTGAGAATTTCAACACCACTTGATTTTGCGTTGATTTATTGGAGAAATACACATCGTTTCCAGCTCCATTATTTAAACCACTTGTAAACAATGAAGACTTTTCATTTTTCGTTTTATCTATAAACATGGGGACAAATCCATAATAATATCCAAGTTCTGCTTTTAACACGGTAGTTCCTGTAAAGTTCCATTCCGCACCTCCGGAGAATCCAATGTTTGAATTAAAGATGAATAATTCACCTTTTGAACTCATGTCGATATTTTCGGTATTGTTTCCAGTAACCGTTAAATTATCCGTAGAAAATCCAATATCATTAATTTTATTGGAAACCAAGAAGCGATTACGCAATCCAAAATTAGCGAAGTAGCGAAAATCACCAATAAACTCGGTTCTAAAATTTAAATAGATGGGCAAACTAATGTAAATTGGATTGTATGTTCTTTCAGATAAATTAAAGAATTTATCTGTTGTAGCTACCGTTTCAAAGGCTCTTTTAATGACCTTGTCTGTATACCTGTAATAAACATCATTGGGACCATCAGCCTTGTATTTCAAGTTTTCGATGTCAAACTCCAAACCAAAGGTATATGCTAGGTTTTTTGTTTCTTTAAATGCTTTGGTGAAATTTGTTCCTAAAGTAAAGGTTGATCCAACCCCATTTGCTGATAGATTATTGGTTCCCATTTTCAACATACTAATGCCAACACCGCCAACTAAACCTGCTTGTAAGGTTTTGTCTCCAACCGTCTGTGCTTGGACTCCAATAGCAACGAAAGAGAAAAAAATAACGCTTGATACTCTTTTGATGAACATTGATCTCATGTGATTCTGTTTTAAGTGTTAATTTTGAACAAAAATAAGAATTATCGTGAAACCCTTCCGCTTCATTACATTGCTTTTTGGATTAGTGATTTTCATCTTTGCTTCTTGTTCATCGAACTCGTACGAAGTAAACGTGGATGAAGTTCCATTAAACATCGATTTTGTGAATTTAGACTCCTTAGCATTTCATGCAAATTGGAATGAACGAGATGAACTTTTTATGGGTTTAAAAAAAACGGACGTCGAGCTTTTTAATTTCGCATTCTCTTTTGCTTTGGAGATCCCCTTGACATCTGATACTGCCTTCCGAAATGGATTGAATCGTTTTTACAGCAATCCATACATTAGTTCATTAGAGGAAAAAATTCAGACCAAACAGAAATGGAGAACGGAATCGAGCGAGGTATTACGGAATGGATTTAAACGAATGACGTATTTCCTGCCAAGATGGAAGACGCCTAAAACGGTTTATTTCATCAATAGTCGTTTCGCTGCTAGTGCTTATTGTACAGATCGATCCATTGCGATTGGAGAGGAAAGGTATCTAGGCCCAGCAGATAAACTTATTCAAGATCTTCCTTCCAATCAGTTTTATGGTTGGATCAAAGATGCTATGAAACCAAATTATGTTTGCTCGGATGCTTTTCTGGTTTGGATAAGTTCACATGGAATCGAGGAAACATCTGAAAATTACGCGAGTGAAATGATTCGTTGGGGGAAAATGCTTTTCTTAACGCACATTTGCCTACCAGAATTATCTGAAGCGGATGTTGTTCGTTATTCAAAGAAGGACTTCGAATGGGCTGTAGCTAGCGAGAAATCATTCTGGGAATACCTTGTGGATGAAGAAATCCTTTTTAAAACAGATGAAGAATCCCGAATGAACTTTTTACATGAAGGTCCTTTTACAACAGGTCTTCCACAAGAAAGCCCAGACCGAATGGGACGATTCATGGGATACATGATTGTAAAACAATTCATGGAAAATAATGACGTTAGCCCAAAGGAATTAATTAATACTCCTTACAATAAAATTCTTCAAAAATATCAAGTAAACTAATTATGAGCGATCAAATTACTAAGAAATCAGATATCATTATAAGCGTTGGTTTGGACACCAATCAAATTCCAACAGCCATCAAATGGAGTGCGGTTGACACGAATGTTTCCAATGCTGAAGCCTCCGCATTTTTACTTTCCATTTGGGATCCAAAGGATAAAAACACCATGAAAATCGACTTGTGGACGAAGGAAATGAGCATCGAAGAAATGAAACAATTCTTTCATCAAACCTTGCTTACGATGGCAGACACCTTTGAAAAAGCAACAGGTGAACACCTAATGAGTGAAGACTTGAGAGATTATTGTTTTCATTTCGCAACCAAAATGGAAATACTTCCTGAGGAATGAAGTTTACCTTAGAAAAAATGCATACAAAGCATGAGGAAACGATTCAATATTTTCTCTCTAATCTAGCTGAAAAAGTGTGCTTAAATGATTTTATAGGAAAAGAGATTCAGTTACACTGGACCGGCATTATCACCTGTCGAAAATGCACAAAAACAACGAAGAAATCTTTTGGTGAAGGATTTTGCTTTTCTTGTTTTAGCAACGCACCAGAGGCAAGTCCATGTATTTTGCACCCTGAATTATGTGAAGCTCATTTGGGCAAAGGACGGGACATCGAATACGAATTAAAACATCACCTTCAGCCACATTACGTCTACTTAGCAGCTACTGATATTGTTAAAGTTGGTGTGACGCGAAATACACAAGTTCCAACGCGTTGGATTGACCAAGGCGCCAATTCAGCCATTATTTTAGCCGAAGTACCGAACCGGTATTTAGCGGGCGTGATTGAAGTTGCTTTGAAAGATTTTTATGCTGATAAAACAAATTGGCAAAATATGCTGCGAAATATGCAAGATGAGTCCATCGATTTGATTGACGAAAAATGGCAAGTTTGTGATGAATTACCCGCTGATTTAGCTCAATATTGGTTGGAGAACGATGAAATCCTTACTTTTAACTATCCAGTGGTCACCTATCCATCCAAAGTTCAATCGATGACTTTTGACAAGGAAGCTACGATTTCCGGAAAATTGGTTGGTATTCGTGGGCAATATTTATATTTTGACGAGCAAAAAGTCATCAACTTACGAAGACATACGGGATACGAAATAGAATTTAAGGTATAATGGTTCGACTCATACATCAAATATTGGATTTTTTCTACCCACTTGTCAGACGTGTTTTTGACAAGACCACTTACTATTACGCTGCTTGTGGAAGTGGGAATTTGGTCTTTAGCTGGGTAAGCTTCTTCCTCTTTTTTAATGTGATTTTTCAAAAAAAGGATTTTGTTTTCCCCTCCTTGCCTTTTGGTTTAGGATCACAAACGATTTCCGCATTAACATTGAGCTCTATCGTTTGTGCATGTATTTCCTTTTTGATTGGATTTATGTTAATGCGTTATGTCGTGTTTACCGCAAGTCAATTGCGTGGAAGAGCGCAGTTTTTACGTTATGGAATAAGCGCAGTGATTACTTCAACGACCAATTGGGGATTACTGAAAATACTGGTTCTAGGGATGGGGATTTTTCCATCCATTGCAAATGTACTCGCTTCATGCGTAGTCGTTACCATCAGCTATTTGCTGCAACGTAAATTCAGTTTTAAATAATTCGTATGTGCGGAATTAGTGGAATTGTTCAGCTTCAAGGTTCGTCAAATCAGTTGCCGGCCATCTTGAAAAACATGAACGATAAACTGAAACACCGCGGTCCCGATGATGAAGGATTTACGCTTTTTAAAGATGGAAAAGCACAGTGTTTTTCTGGTCAAGATACACCCGCTTCGAGTTTATCTTCGAATCTTGCTTTCGCTCCAAAATTTCGCATTGATTCAGTAAAAGAACATTTGGTTCAAGTTGGATTTGGACACCGGCGTTTAGCCATTATTGATTTAAGTGCTGGTGGACATCAACCGATGTGTCTGCAAGAGAATCCGCGCATTTGGATAACCTTAAACGGAGAGATCTACAACTACATTGAGTTACGAGAAGAATTACGAAGTTTTGGTTACACCTTTCATACTGAATCGGATGTGGAAGTCGTCTTGGTTGCTTATCAGCATTGGGGAACAGACTGTTTAACTCACTTCAACGGAATGTGGTCCTTTGTCCTTTACGACATAGAGAAAAACCTATTGTTTGGCGCTAGAGATCGATTAGGTGTTAAACCTTTGTATTATTTGAAAAACGAACAACATTTTGCCTTTGCTTCGGAACAAAAAGCATTATTGGAGGTTACAAGTTATCTTCCAGCTGTCAACGTAGATGCGCTGCTCCCCTTTCTGCTTTATGGACATGTAGAACTGCAATCTGAGGGATTTTTCAAAGACCTTTATGAATTGAGGCCTGGACATTTTTTCACCTTTGATTTATCCAAGTCCCAACTTGAAATTCAGGCTTATTTTGAACTGAATGTAAATCAAACGAATCCAGCATTCCGGAAAAAGTCCTTTGAACAAGCAACACTGAAAACGAAGGAATTAATCAAACAAGCCGTTCGGATTCGATTCCGAAGTGATGTTCCGATTGGATTCTGTCTGAGTGGTGGATTGGATAGTTCAACGATTGTTTGTACAGCTGCTCAAATCGTCAAAGAAGAATCCATTTCCTCCTTAAAACATGGGATAAAAACCTTCACTGCAAGTAACCATTCACCCTTGGACGAATCGAGCTGGGCAAAACAAATTATCGATCACACCAACGCAGAGTGGCACAATATAACGATTGATTCAAGCACACTTGTGGAAGACATCCAAAAATTGATTTATTTCCAAGATATTCCATTAGCAACGACGAGCACATATGCACAAAGTCGCGTCATGCGCGCCGCACATGAGCAAGGAATTAGTATTTTGATAGACGGACAAGGTGGTGATGAGTTATATGCTGGTTATCAAACGTTTTACTATTCTTACTTTAATCAATTATTCACTTCTTTTCAATGGAAAACGTTATTCAAAGAAGGTCGTTCCTTAAAAAATAGCCCAGTAAGGTTAGTGGAACTTGGCGCAGCGTTTATTAAGATTAAATTGAGTAAAACATCCGTAAGATTCCGGGAAATAGTATCCAAAAAATGGAAATCAGAAACGAAGTTAATCACACCTACTTTTCTACATGCTAAGGCAACACAATTACAATTCCAGGGAGAGTTTCGTTCTGAATCCATGAATCAACGACTTAAACGTTATTGTACAGAAACCTACCTAAAAAGCTTATTACGTTGGGAGGATCGTTGTTCCATGCAGTATTCCATTGAATCAAGAACACCATTTTCGGACGATATCAACCTCATCCAACATGCGTTTTCACTTCCAGCGAATTACAAAATTAAAAACGGATGGAGCAAATATATTTTGCGGGAATCCATCAAAGGACTTGTGCCTGAATCCATTCGCTTACGCAAGGACAAGAAAGGATTTTCCATACCACAAAACAAGTGGTTGATGGAACAGGAATCTGCATTTTTCGATTTATTTCAATCTCTCAAACACTTGGACGTTCATGAATTAGTCCAAAAAGAGTTGATTGAATCCAATTGGAAGGTGTTTTTCTCCGATTTAAAGCACATAAAGGAACAAGATCTCATATTCCGCTATGTTTGCTATTTAAGCTGGTTAAAACAGTTTATTTATCCTGAACGGGCTGTTTCTTTAGCGTAAGTTCAAAGAAGTTTCTCGGTAAACGATTCAGTATTGGACTTTCATCTGAAATCTTCATGGGAATATACACCGCACAGAGACTATTTTCCACCAAGTAAATATGTTGATGCATGTGATTAGGTAAAGCTTGATAAATCCCCATTAACACTTCGTAACGCGGGTATTCAGTGTCTACTTTCGCATCGTGCCACACCAAGATCGATTGGTCATTTTTCAGGTAGGACAACATTTTCTCCGTGTCGCGTTTTACAGCTTCAGTAGAATGATCACCATCGATGAAAATCAAATCAAACTTTTTATTCAACTGATTAAAATCGAAGGTTTGCGAATCCCCAAAAACATGCTGAATGTTCGGAATATCTTTAGAAAAAAAGCGATGTGAATCCACGTAGTTTTTCTCCAATACCAGTGAAAGCAATTGCTCATCACCTAAATTGAACGAAGTAACGGAATCAACATATGGCGCCACATTCGCTGCGCTCTCCCCTCTCCACGTTCCAATTTCCAAGTAATCTTTCACCTGATATTTCCGACACAACAATTGAAGCAAGGCAAAATCCGTAGCTAAAGAAGAACCTGAAAGAAATGCATAAGGCGTAATCGTCACCTCATCGGATTCCATTAAATCAACTAAACGAATTTGCTTGAAAGCTACAGATGGAAAGGCACGCTGAAAGTCTTCCTTGAACACGATTTCATCCTTCAAAACATTATTCAATAAATAAGGCTTTTGAAGAATCACATAAAGTGCTTTGAGCAATTTGCTAAACTTATTCATGTGCTAGGTTCGCTTAGATAAATGTTGTTTCAATTGTCTAATGGTTAATTTTAATTCCCCTATGGACGGAAAGACAACAAAGTTAGCACCTTCTTTTCTAAAATAAAGAATGACCACGAGAGATGTGATAAAATACGAAATACTAGCAGAGATAGCAGCACCTTGAATTTTCAATGTTGGAATAAAATAATAGGCGGAAGCACAAGTAACGATAAGTCCAATTCCAGATGCGATGGCATTCACGTAATATTTACCATGACCAGAGAAATAATGTCCAATAATCAAGGCATAATTGAATACCCAAATTCCAGGCGCAAGGTACCACATCAATTCATTCAACCCTCTGAATTCTTTTCCAAATAACCAAGAATAGAAATCAGCCGGAATAAACAACAAGACGGTCAACGCGACGAAAGCAGTTAAAAGTCCATATTTCGTTAATTGCTCTGTAATGGTTTTGTTGTAATTGACATCCGTAGAATTGGAGATTTTCGCATATTGCCATAAAGAAATACTTGTGGATATCATCCAAATGGATTCAATCACAGATACCGCATTGGAGTAAATCCCTACTTCTGCCTCTCCACAGTAACGTTGCAGGAAAAAATAACTGATGCGAAAACTCAACAATTGAAACACATGCGCCAATTGATTTTGGAATCCATAATAAAACAAGGATTTAAAAGTTCTCCATGTATTGGAAAATTGAAAAGCAGTGTCCTTTTTCACGTGACCCATAATGAGTAAGATGCTCACCAGTAAAGTGATTCCATAAGCTGCATACAATGCATACACATAAGCTTCTGCGGTTCGATTCCAGTTTAGCGCAAACTGCAAAAGCAAGGCAAATAAACTGATTAATGGAACGAGAAAACTCAATAAATTAAACGATTTCAAATTTTCCTTTCCTAATAGAACGGAACTATGAATCGAAACAATGGAAGAAACAGTACTCAGAATGACCACCGATAGAATGAATTTTTCTGGAACCAATTCCACAAGAACCAAAACGATGTAGGAAAAAACACTAACAATCAATGTCCACAAGTACGATGCAACGAACAATTCTCTTATGCGCAATTTATTTGTGAGGTAAACAATGGATGCACCTCCCACCATGTTATCAAAAATGGTAACGATGGCAATCATGGTTAAAACCAAACTTTGCTCTCCTTTCCCACTCGCTCCAAGGTATTGCGATACGACTACGGCAATCATTAAATTAACGATAGCCGAAATCAATCGTACCCCAAAATTGCCTAGGATTTTACGAACCATGTTTCATGATTATGGATTCGTAAATTTCTCCTAATCTATTTCCAATGGTATGATAACTAAAATTCTCGCTCGCTTTCTGATGCATGTTGTTTGAATCGTACTCTTCCAAACGTGACATTTGCTCCTTTATTGCAGTAACGAGTGCATCTTGATCTTCAGATGGAACTAATTGTCCTTCCGTTGAATGAACTATTTCCTTGATTCCCCCAACATTCGTTGAAACAATGGGAACTCCACAAGAGATGGCTTCAATTAATACACAGGGTAAATTTTCGAAGCGACTAGTCAAAACGAATAAATCTGAGTCTTGCAATAGTGCTGCAATTTCGTTCGCATCAAGCGTTCCATGAAAAAAGGTATTCTGTTCCATGTTCAATTGCTTGATTTCCTGTTTAAATAGGGAAAAGTCTCCATCGCTGACAATATGTAACTGAATTTCTGGCTTCCACTTGCAAATTTCCGCAAAAGCGTGAAACAATAAAAGTGGATTTTTCTGAACCGGATCCAAAGAGGAAACATGAATCAACTTATTTCCTAAGCGTTCCTTTTGTTTTCCTGGAACAAAAACAGTTGTATCAATAACATTATAAACTACGTTCATTTCCGAAAGAATGCCAAATTTTCGCATGGCATGAGCTAAGTTTTCGCTTACAGGCAAAATGATTGATGCTTTGTTAGCCACCAAGCGTGTAAGAAACTGCTGTAATTTAATTGGACGCGGATATGCTTCTTGATGGTAGCAGGTCCAATGTTCGGAAATGACATACGGGACTTTGAATCGAATCGATAGCAATCTTGCAATGATACCAATCGGATAAACGATATTGGCATGAATCAATTCTGGATTGAATCCCTCTTTTCTGAGATTTCGCACCAGTTGAAAATAGCACAAAATCATTCGGAGATAGTTCCAAAGTGGACCAATGAATGGAATCCTTGATTTGGAGATATAGGCGATGGTGCTCGGGAAAGGGTCGTTGTTTTTAACGATTTCCGTTCCTCCGTTTAGTTGATCATCCAAACAAACGTAAACGACATGAACGTGATGAAACTTAGAAGCGGCTAAGGCATGCTGATATACAAAATTCCCATGGGTAGGTTTTATCCGATTTGGATACCAACTTGAGAGGAATAAGATGTTCCTTTTTCGCATACATTTGTGCTATTTCTAGCTATAGGTTATGTTGATATACTTGTTGCAATTGTTGCAACGCGTAATCGATTTCTTCTTTTGTCGTGTAACGTGAGAAAGAGAAACGCACATTTGGACGCGTCATATCCGCATGAATGCCCTCCAACACGTGAGAACCTTTTGATGCTCCTGAAGTACAGGCGCTGCCTCCACTTACTGCGACACCTTTTAAGTCGAGGGTAAATAACAGCATGCTTGTTTTATCGGTTGCAGGAAGACAAACATTCAACACCGTATATAACGCTTTGTCAAAATCCGTTTCTCCGTGAAACGATACAGTTGGAAACAATCCATGTAACTGATCCATCATATACGATTTCAAACCAAAAACATGTTTTTGATGTGCTTCAACGTCTTCGTATGCTAAGTCCATTGCTTTTGCCAATCCAACAATTCCAGCCAAGTTTTCTGTTCCACCGCGAAGACCTCTTTCTTGCGATCCTCCATGTATAAACGAAGTAACTTTCGTTTTCTTGTTTGCATACAGAAATCCTATTCCTTTTGGACCATGAAATTTATGAGCGGCACAGGTGAGAAAATCGATATCTAAATCAGATAAATCGAAGGAAAAGTGAGCCATTGTTTGAACGGTATCCGAATGAAAATAAGCTCCGTATTGCCGACACATCTGAGCTACTTTTTTCAACGGAATCATCGTCGCAATTTCATTATTCGCGTGCATCAAGGTAACCAAGGTTGGGATTCCTTCTTTCAATAAGTTTTCCAAATGAACTAAATCCACATTTCCTTTTGAGTCGAGGTTCACCAAAACCAAATCGATTTTTTCATGAGCTGAAATCGCATCAGCTGCATGTACAACCGCATGGTGTTCAATGGAACTTGTAATGATGCGCTTAACGCCTAGTTCAGTCACTGCAGTGTGAATCGCCATGTTATCCGCTTCTGTTCCTCCAGAAGTAAAAATAATCTCAGAAGACGCACAATTTAAATGTTTAGCAACTGTTCGACGCGATGTTTCAAGCAATGCTTTGGCGTTTCTACCAAATGAATGTGTGGACGAAGGATTTCCGAAAGTCTCTCTTAACACAGGAATCATGGCGTCAACCACTTCAGGAGCGACAAGTGTTGTAGCCGCATTATCTAAATACACACGCATATGGAAGTTTTGGCGAAGATAAGAATTTTATAGCACTTCAATAATTCTGCACATTTCGCAATTTGACAACAATAAATACTAATTTTATTTCATGAACGAAGACATGCAGATTTTCTGGGGAATGGGAATCCTTTTTGGACTCGTGATGCTATTCTCAAAACCACCGATTGGTTGGAAATACGTTCATGGAATTATTTTCCTCGGTTACTTTGTTTATGCTTACTGGGAAATGAACGATGGAAACCATTCAAGCGGAGGAATGTATAGCATCCTCGTTGCTATTGGAACGGGGTTACACATTATAATTTACTTAATTGGCAAAGTAATTTTTGGTTTTTTCAGACGTTCAAATCAAAAAACGGAGGACCTTTCAAATCTATATCAGCAATCGGATTTCACGAATAAAACGAAATAGCCTCTAGTTCAATTTCACCGGAGTTAGCTGCTTAACTTTCACTGTGTTTTTTTCAAAGGAAAATGGAATGATGGTATCGCACAAAGGAAAATCATAAGGGACATGAACAAGGAATTTCCCTTTACGCAAGATGAATTCCACACGATAAAAATCAGGCTGAGGACAACGGTGATTACTTCGATTCTCTAGTTTCAACTCGATTTCCTTTTTGAAATTGGTATGTGCAACGAAGTCAACTTTAAAAATAGAATCATTCCTTAATAAATAGGTTTGAACTTCATTGAATTGAAACTTTTTATTCCCCATCGGACATTTTACTTTCACACTTTTAGTCAAACACAGCAAACTCTTACTGAAATGTTCAACGTTGTAGGTGATGTCCAAATATTCTTGTTCCGTACAAAAAACACCGATCGTATCACGCTGAACCATATGATGAATCAGTTGATTGAAGCTTTTTGAAGAAAGATTTGGGTATATTAAATGAATACTTTTTAGCTGAATATCCTTCTGATTCATGGAAAGTTGCGCTTCGTTAAAGGAGGCAACAACTAAATTCAATCGTCGGTTTTCAGCTGTTCGATCCGTATTACAAGATTGTAATACACATACGAACACACTAAAAATGATGGTAAATTTCATGCTAAACTTCTCGCTTTATTTTACGACTTGTCCGTATAAATCATAATGATCTGCACTGGTAATTAGAATACGTTCAAAATCTCCTAATCGAACAAACGCTTCTGATTTTTTGATCAACACTTCGTTATCCACTTCGGGAGAATCGAATTCGGTACGTCCAATGAAATAATCCCCTTCCACTCGATCGAAAAGCACTTTGAACTCTTTACCGACTTTCAGTTGATTTAATTCGTAACTAATACCTGATTGTAGTTCCATGATTTCATCCGCACGTTTTTTCTTCAATTTCGCAGATACATCGTCCATTAGGAGATACGCATGCGTATTTTCTTCATGAGAATAGGTAAAAATCCCCAAGCGATCAAATCGACTTTTCTCTACGAATTCATACATTTCCTTATACTCAGCTGCCGTTTCGCCCGGATATCCAGCGATTAATGTCGTTCTTAAGGCAATTCCCGGAACTTTTTGACGAATGGTTTGAATGAGTTCTTCTGTTTTTTCGCGGGTAATTCCACGACGCATGGACTGTAGGATTTTTGTTGAACCGTGTTGCAAAGGCATGTCCAAGTATTTACATACATTTTCACGTTCATTCATTACATCCAAGACATCCATTGGAAATCCAGATGGAAAGGCATAATGCAAACGGATCCATTCAATTCCTTCCACGTCGGAAAGACGTTTGATTAAATCAGAAAGTGCACGTTTTTTATATAGGTCTAATCCGTAATATGTCAAATCTTGTGCAATCAACATCAACTCTTTCACTCCTTTGGCAGCGAGTCCTTTGGCTTGTAGAACCAAGTCCTCCATTGGTGTAGAAATATGGTTTCCACGCATGATTGGAATGGCACAAAACGAACATGGACGATCACAGCCTTCCGCAATTTTAAAATAAGCGTAATGATTTGGTGTTGTCAACAATCGTTCACCAACCAATTCATGTTTGTAGTCCGCTTTTAACGTTTTTAATAATCGCGGCAAGTCTCTTGTTCCAAAATACGCATCAACTTCTGGTATTTCTCTTTCCAAATCATCTTTGTAGCGTTCGGACAAGCATCCTGTCACGTAAACTTTATCAACTAATCCTTCCGCCTTTGCCTCAACATAGCGAATAATGGTGTCAATTGACTCTTGTTTGGCATTATCAATGAAACCACAGGTATTAATAATAACGATTTCAGCATCATCCACCATTGACTCGTGTTCTACGTCAAAATGATTGGCTTTTAGTTGCGCCATCAAGACTTCTGAATCAAATGTATTTTTTGAACAACCCAACGTCACGACGTTTACTTTGTTCTTTTTTAGTGTTTTTGTTTTCATTGCGTGCACAAAAATAGGACACTTTAGCGAAATGGTATTATTTTTGACTCCTTGTAACCAAAAAAATACAGGAATATGCGTTATTTACTCCCAATCATCCTTATTATTAGCGCTTGTGCTTCGTTAAAAAAAACAAAAACTGAAAACATGAGTGAAACTTCCGCAACAAAAGCGTTTATTCGTCAAAGCGAATCGATCGATATGGGAGGGGAATTATTTCAAATTCAATCCATAAACATTATAGGAAATAGACTTCACATCATCATTAAGGCTCATCCAATGCTAAGTGCCGAAGATTTTGATTTAACAGGAAGTGCGAATATTTCCAAATCTCTCCCGCCGATTCGCTCTATCCGCTTGGATGTAAAAAAAATACCAATTAAAAAAGGAGACAACTCTATCGCTATGATGGAACATGACTTAGTGTTCGACATCAAAGATTTAGCATACAAACAAGAAGCAGGATCTGAAATATACTTGCAATTCGAAGGAGCGAAAGAACGCTACTTATATACCTATAAATAAGCATGGAAGAAGAACGCATTGACAAAATCATCATGGGACGCAAATTGGTTTCCTCTCGAGTAAGAGCGGAGGAATTGATTTCAAAATTTGGTGTTTTGGTCAACGGGAAATTAATCTCGAAACCTGGGAAAAAAGTCCCAGTGGACGCAGAAATTAAATTGATCTCAGAAGAAATTCCATGGGTTTCCAAAGGGGCTTTAAAATTAGTTACTGCTATAGGGGAATGGAAATTTGATTGTACAGAAAAGGTGTTCATTGACTTAGGTGCAAGCACAGGTGGATTTACGGAAGTCTTATTGTCCAACGGTGCTTCTAAAATATTTGGAGTAGATGTCGGGACCAATCAATTGCACGAAAAATTAAAAAATGATGCACGTGTGGTCAATTTAGAAAAAACACACGCACGTGACTTGACAGAAAAACAAATCACGGAAGAAGTCGACGGATTGGTTGTGGATGTTTCCTTTATCAGTTTAGAAAAAGTGATTCCATTTGTCATTCGATTTTTGAAACCAAATGCGGATGTTGTATTGTTAATTAAACCTCAATTTGAATTAGGTAGAACATTTTTATCCAAAGGTGGTATTGTGAAAGATGTACATCAATACCCTATTCTTTTGGAAAATATCAAAGAAATGTGCAGTAGAAATCAATTAGCATGGGTTGCGTATATCGACTCTCCTATTCTTGGAGGTGATGGAAATAAAGAATTTTTAGGGTATTTTAAACGAAATTAATTTTCTTTGTAGGAATATGACAATCGACGAATTATACAAAGCATTTAACGACATTGAATTTCAAGCAACGCGTATTTTGAAATCCAAAAGTTTAGATAGAGAACATTTAACGAAGTTTAATGAGCGCTCAGAAGAAATTCGCCAGCAATTATTGAGTATGCGCTTACAAGACCACGTTCATGAGAACATGTCCAATTTACACACCATTGATGAATCCTTCTTACCAAAATTATCATTTGGACGTAAAGTGTGTAATATTCTTCTGTTTGGCCAGTACAAAAGACGCTTTCAAGCAAAAGGACAGTTGCGTTATTTTCTGTATGAAGTAGCGAAAAGAAAACAACTTTTTTCCTATGCAAAGGCGGAGTTAAATGTCGATTGATTATTTCACAATGACGTAAGATTTTATTTCAATATCTGAAATAAATCTAATCACATAAGAACCTTTGGGTAAATCTGACAAACTGATTATCATACTTTGTTGAAAGCTATTATTGGAAATGCTTTTTAGTATTTTGCCTTCTAAATTGAGTATTTCTATATGCTGAAATCCATGATTAATACTAGAAAATTGAACTTCAATATAATCTTCAAATGGATTTGGAGCTAACACAATTTCATTTAAGTCCAATTCGGGAAGTCCTGCATTAGGATCTGTCATACTGCAAGCACATTTATTTTTGACTACATTCGTTTGTACAACTTGCGGCGCTAGATACATCGCTTTTACCCAACATTTTTGTCCAGCTTGAGTACTAGAAGCATTTCGTATCCGAAGGGTGTACCAGCCATCATATGTAGCTTGATGAGAAAAGTTAATCGTACCAACTTGTTCCATTGAATCAACTTCCTGACAATCTTTATCCAAAAGTATCAGTCGAATTGGCAACGTGGAAACAGATGGATATAATTCAATATTGATTGTTGTCCCTGATTTTGCGTAAATTCTACCTACCGTTCGACATTCCAAACTGTTATTTGGCAGGGCTCCACCCTGTTGTAAGGAAGATAAATGGCTATCTCCTAAATCATCTGACATCTCCCACTCTTGTGTTGTTGATTTGCCAGGTCTTACATAATTTGTATCAATTCCTTGTGGAGCCCAAACACAATAACCTCTTCTACCAAGGTTTGCCGAACCATCACAAGGTGGAATACTTATATTGACTTTTCCACCTCCATAAACGATACTCGTTGTATTTCCATTTGAGCCGGAATAATCCATTAAAATCGTTCCATCTGACCAACTTGTTTGAACACCTACAAGATTTTGCCAATTTGTCCACTGATCATTCACCCCAATAAGCGCTTTTGATTCCCTTTCAATGACCAATGCATCAGGTGCCTGCCAACGAATAAGGTAATTTCCTTGCTTAAAATGTAAATTCTGATGGCACCAAATTAAATTTTCCACGTCACTATCTAAAGGTAAATTGGACAATGAAGTAGGTTGATGCGCGAATCGATTTCCGTTATAACCGATTGAAAAAAGATCTTCAAAAAAGAGTTGTGGAGCACCATCCAAGGACATCACAATGGCATGTGCGACCGAATTCCTCCCGTCGTTTGGTTCGATATGAGGACTTAATTCGGAACCTGAATTCCAACCAGTATAATTTCCTTGACTGTTCAGCGTAGGTCGAAAAGTATCGTGATTATTCACAAATGGCACTGTTCGTCCACGATTAAGTTGTTGCTGCCCGGGGATTGTCGATAAATCAAAATTACCATTGCCACTTGACATAGATGCTAATGCAAAGCGCAAATTAAAATCGAAGGTGCCAGCTCGATTTTGAACAGCTGTGCACCAAGCGTCTAATTGTGTTGTACTTCCAACCCATTCTCCAACAGCGAACATATCAGCACCACCACTAGCATAAAGCGCGTTGTATTGTAAATTCCAAAGAAAATCCTCTGCTACATAACTCGGGAAATGTTTTACAGCATCAAATCGAAGGCCATCCCAACCCACTTGTTTTTTATACCAAATCAACCAATTACGCATATTTACACGCATGTAATCGGACGTTTGACTTGGATTAAACGACGCATTACTCGATAGTCCATTTGCGTTACTTTCATAGGAAGCATCAGGTCCCCAAAATGGTGAATTAATATCGTTTGTACAGCAAATATTCGAATTGTTTGGATAAAAATTCTGCCAATTTTTTGGGAATTTACCTTCTCGTGAAAGATAATTTAAAGCTGTTTCAGCACTAGCAGGTGTTTTAAAACATGTATACCTAAAGTTTTTATATCTATTCGTTTGACCATCATCCATAGCTGACGGATCTTGTCCCCCCGCTCCATTAGCACTACCCGCATTTGAAACATGATTTAATACAATATCTTGAATTACGTCAATACCGTTGGCATGCATCACCGCGACCATACGCAGTAATTCATCTTTGTCTCCCATTCT
This sequence comes from Chryseobacterium gleum, assembly GCA_945860065.1. Lineage (GTDB taxonomy): Bacteria > Bacteroidota > Bacteroidia > Flavobacteriales_D > Crocinitomicaceae > UBA952. The sequence continues at coordinate 45,025 of CAMAPI010000012.1, forward strand.
CGTTTTTGTGGCGTTTTTCTGATATTTATCACCCAAGTCATAGTGGTCAAATGGAGAATACCCAACACTATTGGTGCCATTGTTTTTAATTGTAGGAGGAATCCATACTGCATCAATCCCAAGCTCCTTTAATCTTGGTGCTAATTCTGTCAAATAGTTAGCCCATCCATTCGCATAATTGGTATTCCAATAATCCCACCAAAACGATTGCAAAACCACTTGACGAGAAGTAGGATTTACCTGTCCAAACAATATATTCAGCTTCGTAAAGCAGAAAATAAAGACTACGAATAATTTAATTTTCATACTCAAAGTATTTACACTTTAGCTACATGCTCTTCCCCAGCCATTATGGTTACTAGTTCATTCTTCAAAGAGCAAGCAACTTGTTTATTACCAATATTTTTAATGCTAATATTCGTTTTATCAATCGAAATCTCCAACGGAACTGTTTGATATAAAATTCTAAACGTGTAAGAATCCCATGCAGTTGGAATGGTTGGATTAATTTCCAATCCTGACTCATAAATCCTGACACCTGCCATTCCTTCGACTACGGCCATCCATGTTCCAGCCATACTTGTGATGTGTAAGCCTTCATCCGCTTCGTGATTGTAGTCGTCTAAGTCCAAACGGGAAGTTCTTAAATACAATTCATATGCTTTGGCTAGATTTCCAATCTTCGCTGCTAAAATCACGTGAACACAAGGTGACAACGAAGACTCATGCACTGTTTTTGGTTCGTAGAAATCAAAATTATCACGAATGGTTTCTAGATCGAAGTGATCTTCGAATAGGTATAATCCTTGAAGGACATCCGCTTGTTTGATGAAAATGGAACGAAGGATACGGTCCCAAGACCAATGCTGGTTTATTGGTCGTTCAGTCAAAGGTAAATCAGAGGCAGAAAGTTGCTCCTTATCCATGAATCCATCCTGCTGAAGGAAAATATTCGTTCCTTCTAAAACAGGGAAATACACATTTTCGACAATGTGACGCATGGCTTTAATTTCCTTTTCGGAAATCAATTTATTATTCGAACCACCAATTTCTTCATTAATCTTCAAACAATAGTCCATACACCAACGAGCGATGTAATTTGTATACCAATTATTGTTGACGTTGTTTTCGTATTCGTTTGGACCCGTCACGCCCAACATCACATAGGCTTTTTTGCTTTCAGACCAATTGAAACGTTGGGACCAGAATCGGGAAATACCTAGTAGGACTGGAAATCCATATTTCTTTAAATAATCGCGGTCTCCCGTGTGACGAACGTAGTTGTAAATTCCAAAAGCAATCGCACCATTGCGGTGAATTTCCTCGAAGGTAATTTCCCACTCGTTATGACATTCTTCACCGTTCATGGTCACCATTGGATAAAGGGCTGCACCATCCTTAAATCCAAGTTTTTCTGCGTTTTCAATTGCCTTATTTAGATGGTTGTAACGATAAACCAACAATTGACGAGAAATTTTCGGGTCAGCTGTTTTCAGATAGAAAGGTAAGCAGTATGCTTCGGTATCCCAATAGGTCGCGCCGCCGTATTTTTCACCCGTAAATCCTTTTGGACCAATGTTTAATTTCGCATTTTTCCCTGTATATGTTTGATATAAATGGAAAATATTGAATCGAATTCCTTGTTGAGCGGCCGAATCTCCTTTAATAACGATATCCGCATTCTCCCAAATCTTTAACCAAGCTTGTTCATGTTCGTGACGCAATTTATCGAATCCACCTGTATACGCATCGCGTACTCGGGAAATCGCTTTAGCAGCTAATTCAAATTCAGAGTGATTCATGGTAGAAGTAATCGCCACATATTTTTTCAATGTATAAGGCGTGCCTTTCTCCAAATAATGTTCGAAATTATTTTCCACGTAAAATTCACGTTCCGCTACGTTTGGATGAATCGTTAATAATTCAGCTTCTCTCCAAAAAGAAAATCGCATGGCCGTTGCGACAGAAAAGTTTGTTTTCTTCGTTCGTCCACAAATAATTCCTTTTTGCGCATCGACTTTCTTGCTGTCCTCAATCCAGAAAAACTCATCGTAGTTTGCATCGTGGTTACTGACTTTCCCATCCAAATATGGCGTGAATTTCACGTTCCCACTAAAATTCAGAGGAGTAACAGTATATGAAATCGCCGCAATTTCTTCTTTTGCCATGGAACAGAATCGAAGAGACTGAACCTCCAACTCTTTTCCATTCGATAATTTCACTTTAAATTGACGATTAAGTACCCCATGTTGCATATCCAATTCGCGGTGAAAGGATTTTACTTCACAGGTGTTGAGGTCAACAGGAATCCCATCTACTTCGATGTTAATTCCAATCCAATTACATGAATTTAGGACTTTCGCAAAATACTCCGGATACCCATTTTTCCACCATCCAACACGCGTTTTGTCTGGATAATAAACACCTCCGACATAACTTCCCTGCAAGGTGTCTCCTGTGAATTGCTCTTCGAAATTGGCGCGTTGTCCGAAAGAACCGTTTCCAATACTAAAAATACTTTCCGCTTGTTTTTGTTTGCTCGGATCATATTTATTCTCAATAATTTTCCAATCATCAATTTCAAACAAATTACGCATACGCTTTTAAACTAAATTCCGTTAAATCATTAAAATATGTATCCGCCATTTCGGCGATATTTGGATTACCAACTGCAAATGCATGGAATCCACCGGCGATCGCTGCAATTATTCCGCTTGCGGCGTCTTCAAACACGATGCATTCCGCGGGAACTAATTCCAATGCTTCAGCACCGTTTAAAAACACTTCTGGATGCGGTTTTGGGTGTTCAACTCCATTCCCATCGATTACGACATCAAAAAAGTGATTAATCTTCAATAGCTTCAAAATGAAGTTCGCATTTTTACTGGATGAACCAATCGCTAATTTGATGCCTTTTGCTTTCGCTTCGATCAACAAATCAAGCACGCCAGGAAGTAAATCCGTTTGATTCAATTCCTGAATGGAATCAACGTAGAACTCATTTTTACTAATCAAAAGTGCATCGAATTCTTCTGAAGCTATTGTTTT
>CAMAPI010000013.1 GCA_945860065.1 Chryseobacterium gleum
AGCAAAATAGGGGAATCATTACCAATCCCATTTCTGGTGATCAACTTTGGGACATGGAAGATTTAAATGAAGTCGATCAACAAATATACCTTTTAACAGATGCCTTGAACAAAGGAGATGTGACACAGCCGAGTATGTACATCGACATCTATGAGCGCAAACAGGGTGTTCGAATCGTTCGATTAGCAGAACGATTCCCGGCACATCAAGCAAATTTGAATGACGATTATGCGCTAATAAAATTGGCAGCTGAAAACGATAAAAAACAAAAAACCATCGATAGTTGGGTAGATAGTAAAATTGGAAATGCCTATGTTCGCATCGATAAGTCTTACGAATCGTGTGGATTTAGAAATAATTGGACAAAATCAAACGAAAAGTAACATGACGGATAAAGAGAAAATCGATCAACTTGTTCTTGATTATCACGCTTTAAAAAATGAAATTCACAAAGTCATTATTGGACAGGATGATGTGGTTGATCAAGTATTAATCGCTATTTTTTCCAGAGCACATTGTTTATTAGTTGGAGTTCCTGGTTTAGCGAAAACCTTATTGGTGAACACCATCGCTGAAACCTTGGGCTTATCGTTTAATCGCGTGCAATTTACCCCGGACTTAATGCCATCAGATATTATTGGCTCTGAGATTTTGGATGAAAGCAAGCAGTTTAAATTTATTCCTGGCCCCTTGTTTTCAAACATCATTCTTGCGGATGAAATCAACCGTACACCTCCAAAAACGCAATCCGCTTTACTGGAAGCGATGCAAGAAAGACGTGTAACGGCTGCTGGAAAAACATATGATTTGCCAGCTCCTTTTTTCGTTTTAGCTACACAAAATCCTATTGAACAAGAAGGAACGTACCCGCTTCCTGAAGCACAGTTGGACCGATTTATGTTCCATATTTGGGTTGACTATCCCTCGTATTTGGAAGAATTAGCGATTGTGAAGGCAACGACTTCTGACCACAAAGTGAGTTTGAAAAAGTTGTTAAATGCACAACAAATCATGGAATACCAAGAATTGGTTCGTCGCATACCAGTGGCTGACAATGTTTTAGAATATGCCGTGAAATTAGTTGCTAAAACTCGTGTGAATGCACCTGAAGCTACTCAATTAACGAAAGATTACATCACTTGGGGAGCAGGACCAAGAGCTTCTCAGTATTTAATAGTAGGAGCAAAATGCCATGCCGCATTGAAAGGTAAATACTCACCGGATATCGAAGATGTAAAAACAGTGGCAAAAGCGATACTTCGTCACCGTTTGGTGCGTAACTACCGTGCTGAAGCAGAAGGATATTCCATGGATAGAATCATTGAAGAATTACTTTAAATATCGTTCAACTAAGCAATGGTTTTCCATTGTTATTATCGCGGCATTTACCGCGTTAATCGTCCCGCGTGATTGGATTCACGATTGTTCACATAATAAATCAATCTCTTGTCATGAGACGCATTTTCAAGATGGAGAATGTTATGTATGTGATTTTCAATTAGCAGCGTTTAACTCACCTGAATTCACCTTATTTTCATTTCAAGCTAGTTTAAATACGTGTTGTATTTGGAGTGTGTGTGAAAAAGAATGCACGGAACGTGTGCAAAATAAAGAACTACGTGGACCTCCAGTGCTGATTTAAGTTAAATAAAATCAGTGTCTTACGTAATTTTAAATCATGAAACATTTCTTTTTGGGATTCAGTTTGCTTGTTGCTGTGCAAATACATGCGCAATACAAACTGGAAGGTCGCATCGTCGATCGCACAAGCCAGCAAGCAATCCCACTTGCACGTATTTACCTTTTGGAAACAGTTCAATTGACATTATCGGATTCATCCGGTTATTTTCAATTTATTGGAATTGTTCCACAAAAAATAACCTTACTTATCGAAGTAAAAGGCTATGAGTCTGAGAATCTAGTGGTTTCGGAAAAGCTAATAACTCCTTTAAAAGTGGAGTTGAATTTAGCACACATAAACGATGTCGATGAGGTAACAGTCGATGCCAAATCTATTGAGATTTCCAATCGTCACATGTTTTCTGTTGAATACCAGAAATTGACAAATTTAAATCGCATTTCCACAGTGAATTTGGGGGAAGCATTAGCGAAAATTCCCGGTGTTTATCAGAGCAGTACGGGAAATGGCATTTCAAAACCGGTTATTCGTGGTATGCAGGGAATGCGGGTAATCACGTTTATGAATGGACTGCGTATGGAAGGTCAACAATGGGGGGGCGATCACGGAATGGGGATTTCAGAATTGGGAATCGGATCTGTTGAGGTAGTGAAAGGTCCAGCGTCTTTGTTATATGGAGCTGATGCGCTTGGTGGAGTGCTCTATTTTGTCGATGAACCATATGCTAGCAATGGAAAACAATCCATAGAATTTCAGCAATCCATGCACACTTCCTCACTTGGAAGCGCTACGCGCTTTTTGTGGAAGAAATCTGGATCAAAATATAGAGGAATGTTTGGAGTTTCCTATGCTTCTCATGCGGATTTTCAAACCCCTAATAAACAATTCGCTCACAACACACGCTTCGATGAATTGGTTATGAAAGGCAGTTTCAGTTGGAATAACTCAAAGAGCGTACAGCACCTTCGCTTGGTATCCAATCAAATAAAAACAGGTATTCCCGGCGAGACGGATGATAGTGTCATTGAAGCGAATGGATTTCAATCGAATCAACGAGGTCGTAGCTTTATTCTTCCGACGCAACACTTCCGAAATCACAGTACTTCCTTTGAGAAGAAATGGTTTTTTGCACATCAAGAGTTTTCTGTTTTATTTGGACAAACATTGAATCAGTTGATGGAATTCGAGGATTCATTTACTGAAAAAGCCATGCAAATGAACTTATGGAATTCCAGTTTTCAAGCGAAATACACAAAGGAATGGCGCGATAAAAACCAATGGACTACTGGTTTTCAAGGAATGATACAGTTCAATCAAAACAATGTAAACGCGGAGGAAATACTCATGCCAAATGCCCATACATTGGATCAAGGAGTCTTTTCAGTGGTAAAGGTTCAAGTTTCGGAAAAATGTCAATTTACAGGAGGGATACGAATGGATTTACGACTGTTAACATCCTTGGATAGTATTCATGGTCAAGCGCCTATTAAGCGTCAATTTGCGAGTCCGAATGGGTCAATCGGTTTGGACGTTCAGCAATCCAAACAGCTTAGTTGGCAAGTCCATGCTTCCACCGGTTACCGTGCGCCACATTTAACGGAATTACTAGCGAATGGATTCCATCATGGTGCCTTACGTTATGAAATCGGGTCAGTTAAGCTCATTTCCGAGCGCGCGCTGCAAATGGATTTTACCGTAAATTATAAGTCAACTCATTTCGATTGGAGTGTAAATCCATTTTACACCTATTTTTCCAATTTTATTTATTTGAATCCCTTAGACTCCATCATCGGAGGAATGCCCGTATTTCAATACCAGCAAATGGATCATATTCAGATGTATGGAATTGATTTGAAATTACACTATCATTTACATCGGATCGATAAATTACATATGGAAAGTAACTTGTCCTATTTGCGCTTTGCAGAAGGATCTAGTCAATCCGTTTCCCTCGTACCTCAACCTCGACTAGCTAATACCTTAAGCTATCAGATGGATCTCGGAAAAAAATGGAAATTATCCTCCATTGAGTTCACTCAGGCATCCTTTTTTCAACAAAATCAAGTTGCTGCGTATGAAAATCCGTCTAGGTTTTATCAACTATGTCATTCATCCGTTCATGTGACCCATACGGGGATACATTTGGTGGAGATTGAATTGAGTGCGAAGAATATCACTAACTCAAATTACATTGATCACTTGTCTAGATTGAAAAATATTGGCATGCCAAGTCAAGGTAGAAGTTTTATCCTGAGTGTGAAATGGAAGTTCAAAACCTAGGCCCCATAAAAGGCCCATTCTTTTTGGTGTGACAAGTAGTTTTTAACAATTGCCTATTTTGTTGAAAACTGCAACTTATTTCTTTTTTTAGTTCGGGCGAAAGGGTGTAATTTTATTCAAAATATGAGTGAATGTTTGATGACGACGAAGAAGAATTTGCGGACGGCAGTTTGATCGAAGATATCGAACGCTTTGAAGCACATTTAGAGGGAAATACTATGCAATTCATGGATAGTGATCGAATTGAGAACATCATCGATCATTATTTAGTTCATGGTCAATATCAAAAAGCAAAGGCGGCATCCGAATTGGGGATTTACCAGTTTGCTTACAATCTTGTTTTTCAATTGCGTAAAGCACAATCCCTTGGTGGACTTGGTGTATTAAACGAGGCATTGGAAATTGTCCAAGTCCTGGAAAAAAGAATGGAGCCTTCAGCAGAATTGTTTTTAACGAAGGCATCCTTGCATTCACAATTGCGTGATCACAAAAATGCCATTAAATATTTTCATCTTTCGATAGATGTATCTGATGAAAATGAAACGGATTTTATCTTTCTAGATATTTCTATCGAATACCAACGTTTGCATCAGTATAGCGAGGCAATTGAAGTTCTGAAAGAAGCTTTACGCGTCAATAAATACAACGAAAGTGCACTTTATGAACTCGGAAGGTGTTATGATATCATGGGTGAGAGTCAAGAAGCTGTAAAATCCTATTCTGAGTTTATTGACGAGCAGCCTTACTCATCCACAGCGTGGTACAATTTAGGCAATGCCTACAGTAAGCTAGAAGATTTTGATAAAGCTGTTTGGGCCTATGATTACGCCATTTTGATAAATGACGAATTTGGTCCAGCTCATTTTAATATTGGAAACTCTTATTTGTCCCTCGAAAAATACCACAAAGCCATCGAGCATTTTGAATTATGTCAAAAACACGACGGTGACGATGCCATGGCGATGTGCTATATCGGCGAGGCATATGAGCAATTGAATGAGTTCGATTTGTCTAAACATTATTACAAGAAAAGCATTGAAATGGAACCGATGCTACCAGAAGCTTGGTTAGGACTCGGAATCGTAGAGGATTTAATAGGAAATACGCGTGAAGGTATTGTGCTGATTCAAAAAGCACTGGATTTCGATCCTGAAAATGCTGGAATTTTTCATGTTTTAGCTGGGGCCTACGAAAAGCTAGAGCTAAGAGAGGAAACGAAGTTTCATTACGAGAAATCTTTGGAGTTAAACCCTGCGGATGAAGAATGCCTGTCCGATTACATCGATTTTCTTAGTAATGAATCACCAAAGGAAGCTTTTAAGTTTCTTCAGCCCTTTTTGGAGGGTGAAAAAGAAAATAGTATCGCTAGGGTTTTAGAAGTAAATTTACAGTGGCTGCTCGGACAACGAATAGAAGCTATGCGTCTGTATACCAATTGCTTGGAAAAAGATTCCGTCAAAGCAAAAACAATATTTGAAATTAATCCAAAATTATTGGATGATCATGATTTCTTAAACTTATCCGAATAACAATGAATTTCAACTTAACATTCATACCGAAAAGAGGCGAAAAACCAAGAAGCAAAGGACTTACCATGATGATGGATAAAGGTTTGGGTTTACGTGAAACCGAAAACTTTATTGAAGCGTCTAGTCATTTAACGGATATCGTGAAGTTTGGATTCGGAACTTCTTATGTAACGAAAAACTTGGAAGAGAAAATTACCATGTACAAAGCAGCAGGTATTCGTCCTTATTTCGGCGGAACCCTCTTCGAAGCATTTTATGCGCGTGGAAAGTTTAATGATTACAGAAAAGTCATTGATAAATTCAAATTGGAGTTAGTAGAGGTATCCGATGGGTCCATTATCATTCCTCACAATGAAAAGTGTAAACTGATTCACGAGTTATCTAAAGACATGACTGTTATGTCAGAAGTAGGATCCAAAGACTCAGGAATTCTCGTTTCAGCTGCAAAGTGGGTGAGAAATATGAAAGGTGAATTAGATGCTGGAAGTTGGAAGGTAATCGCTGAAGGACGTGAAGCTGGAAATGTTGGTGTTTTTCGTCCAAATGGTACTGCACACACCATGCTCATTAACCGCATCATTGCTAGTGTGAAACCAGAAGATATTCTTTGGGAAGCTCCTCAGAAAAACCAGCAGGTTTGGTTCATTAAACTATTTGGAGCAGAAGTAAATCTTGGAAATATTGCACCAAACGATATGATTCCGTTGGAATGCCTTCGATTGGGATTGCGTGGGGATACATTCTTTGATTTTCTTCCGAAGTCCTATGCAGATCGCTTAAAACAAGTGAACGATGACGAGGATGAAATCGACGAAGACGATAATTGACCCCTTGCAGAATCCTATTTATTCCTTGCAAATAAAAGGACATAATGGTCCGATTTATAGCATCGATGGAGATGATACCTATCTTTATTCCGCAGCATCCGACAAATTTGTCACACGATGGCTTAAATCCACCGGTGATCAAGATGCCTTTGCTATTCGTTGCGAAGCAGCACCTTTCTCCATCGCACTTTTTTCACATGCATCGAAAATAGCTATTGGATTATCAACAGGTCAATTACACATCGTGGATGTTTCTGACAAAAAAGAGCTGCATCACTTTACACAGCACAAGGTTGGAATCTTTGCCATTTTTGAATCCACCTTAAATCACTTACTCTTTGTGGGAGATGCCGATGGGATTTTAAGTATTTGGGATACGGAAACCATGAAATTAATCATTGTTTTACCTTTGAATTGTGGTAAAATTCGGAGCATCAAACACTTGGACCTTAAAACAATCCTCGTGGCAGGTGGAAACGGAGAAATTGTGGTGCTTGAATTGGAATTCATGAATGAAGTCCATCGTTTTTTTGCACATGAAGAGGGAACATCTGCTATTTGTGTGGACGAATCAGCACGACAAATTATCAGCGGTGGAAAAGATGCGTATTTGCGTTGGTGGGATGCGAAGACATTTAAACTCATCAAAGCCCTTCCCGCGCATAAAGGAAATATCTATGGTCTAACCTTCATTGATTCACAGCGTTTTGTGAGTGTTAGTCGCGATAAAACAGTGAAAATTTGGGACGGTCAAACGCGTCAAGTATTGCAGAAGTTGGAAGGTAAAAACGGAGGACATCGTCAGTCCATAAATGCACTTTGGACAAACCATCAAGGTCAATTTGCCTTTGCCGGTGATGATAAAATGATTCACTACTTTCCCTGCGATGAACAACTTTAGTTCATTGTCCGTAATTTTAGCTAAAATCTCCTCGTGAAAAAAATACTCTTACTTTGTTTCATCTTCTTTGGATTGAATTCGTTCGCTCAGTTTCAGTTCAATTTTTCCGATTCGATTCTCGTTTTCAAGAATGGTAGTTACTTGAATTTAGCATGGAGTGGGGGACACAATAATGCGCAATTTTCGGAAATAGATTATGACTTCGATGGGGACAATGATTTGTTTGTGTTTGATCGAAGCCATGACCAAGTTCGCTTGTACCGTCATGAAGTGGCCAACGTACAGCATTATTACGTGTCCGATCCAGCTGGATTTTTACGTTTTCCTCCTGGTTTGCGCTACCGTGCCTATTGCGCGGATTACGATCAAGATGGTAAAAATGATTTGTTTTGTTACACCATTGGTGGTTTAAGGGTGTATAAGAACGTTGGCAATGCTTCGATTGGATTACAATGGGAACAATACAGTAATTACATTACCTCCAATTACAATGGACCCCAATTAAATTTATACATCAGTTCTGCGGATATTCCAGCAATCGTTGACGTAGAAGGTGACGGAGATTTAGATATTTTAACGTATCACATCGGGGGTGAATATTTACAATACCATCAGAATCAAAGCCAAGAACTTTACGGTCACTCCGATTCGCTGATTTTTGAGTTGAAAAACTCCTGTTGGGGCGGCTATCGTGAGGATGTGACAACAAATGGTGTTTTTTTAAACGATAACTCGGGACCTTGTGATGGATCCAATGTTCCAAATCCAGAATTACCGGTCGGGAGTAGTCCAAAAGCACATGCCGGATCTACCGTTCTTGCATTGGATTATGACAATTCAGGTGTACTTGATTTAATCTTAGGTGATGTTTCCTACACCAATATGATGCTATTGATCAACGGTGGAACGGTTCCGAATTCGAATTCAGACATGATCTCGATGAGTACCTCGTTTCCGAGTAATAGTACGCCGATTAATATGCAGTTGTTTGCTGCTGGATTCTATGTTGACGTTGATTTCGATGGGAAAAAGGATCTACTCGTGACACCAAACGCAAATAATGTGTCTGAAAATGAATCCAGTGTCTTATTTTACAAAAATACGGGTGCCAATTCGCTACCCAATTTTGTGTATCAAACGAAATCTTTCTTGCAAAATCAAATGATTGAGCATGGAACTGCCTCTAGTCCACAAATTGTTGACCTCAATAATGATGGACTACTCGATCTGATTGTTTCCAATTTCTATGCGTACAAGGCCACAAATTCGAAGGATAGCCGCTTGGCGTACTATCAAAATACGGGTTCAATCGGAAATCCAAAATTCACGTTTGTGGATGTGAATTTCTTGAATCTTGCGCAGTCTAACCTTGGATTAAGACTCTTTCCAACTTTTGGAGATTTGAACGGGGATGGAAAGCCTGATATGTTGATTGGATTAGAAAATGGTAGTGTTGCTTACTATCAAAACACAACGTCTGGATCGAATCCATCATTTGCTTCGCCAATTTTAAATTATACGGATCAATCCGGAACTGTGATAAATGTAGGCCAATATGCTTCCCCTCAACTCTTTGATCTGAACAATGATGGTAAGATGGATCTCATCCTTGGTAAAAAAACGGGAGAACTCAGTTATTATGAAAATACAGGAACGATCGTAAATCCAGCTTTCGTTTTGATGAACAATGAATTAGGCATGTTGGATACGGATTCGCTGACGCCAGATGGATATTCAGTTCCCCATTTTTTTCGTTTTCAAGACACGACCTACTTATTGTTGGGTTCACATGATGGCGCGATTTATTTTTATGATTCGATTGATGCGCATTTATCAAACGGACAAGCATTTCATGAGCGAAGTGCAGATTTCCTCGGTTTAAAAGCAGCGATTGGAGCCTACAGCTCTTGTTTCGTATCAGATTTAGATCAGGACAACCATCTGGATTTGTTTGTTGGGCAGGATTTAGGTGGATTGTATCATTTGGAAGATGAACCGGGAAGTTCCATGGCTGTTGCAGAAGAGTCACGCGTATCAATGCACTTGTATCCAAATCCAGCGACGATGGAATTGACCATTTTGTCGGAGCAAAACATCGGATTGATGGATGTTTATTCATTAGAAGGAAGGTGGATTTGTACTTGGGAAATTTCCAACGGAATGAATGTGTTTTCGCTTTTAGATTTCGATGGTGGACTGTACATCCTGAAAGGACGAACGACAGGAATCAATCAGAAATTTTGTAAACGATAGGTTTACTTAACGGCGAATTCAAAGAAAGTCGTACCGTTCAATTCTCCACGTAACTGATCGCCGATTTGTATTGGTCCAACACCTGCTGGTGTTCCAGTGTAAATCAAGTCGCCTGTTTTTAGTGTCATGAATTGCGAAACATACGAAATGATTTCATCAATGGAAAAGATAAAATCCCGTGGATGTCCCGATTGTTTTAACTCATCGTTTTGGAAGAAGGTGAATTCTGCAGTTTCCAAATCGATGTCCGCTTTGTTGATCCATTTATCCGAAATGGCAGCGCTAGAATCAAATCCCTTTGCCTTTTCCCATGGAAGTCCATTTGCTTTGCAATGTTCTTGTATATCGCGTGCAGTGAAATCAATTCCTAAACTAAATTCCGTGTAATATTTATGAGCAAATGCTTTTTCAATGTGTTTTCCTACTTTGTCGATTTTCACAATCAATTCACATTCAAAATGCAAATCTTTCGTAAAATCGGGATAATAAAAATCACCTTCTCGCAAGATAGCTGTATCTGGTTTTAGAAAGTACAATGGTTCTGTTGGAACAGCCGACTTCATTTCTTTCGCATGATCGGCATAGTTTCTACCAATGCATATGATTTTCATGGTTTATTGAATTTTTGCTTGAGTAAATCGAGTTTGTCTTCCATCGGAATAGCGTCCTTCTCTGCTTTGATGCGTTCCATTTCTTTACGCAAAATTTGTTTCGTGTACAAAGGAAAATCCGCTTCGAGCATCCATCCATAGTAGCCAGGTTCTTCTTTGAATACTTGGACAACACTTTTGTTTTTGTGTTTTCCGAAATTATAGATTAACTCGTTCTTTGCATTATACGCTAAACGACCAGCGAAATCTGCTAGTTGGAAATCTCCGGCTTTGGAGAAGTCAGCCAGTGCATCAATATCCTTTGCTAAGCTCGGGTATTTCTCTAATTGAGCAAGCAACACTTCGTAGGTTGCCAACGTATCGTAAATCGCATTGTGCGCATTCTCAATGGTTTTCCCACAATAAAATTGGTACGCAGCAGACAAAGTGCGTTGTTCCATTTTGTGAAAGATATTTTGAACGTCCACAAAGCGACGATTGGATAAATCGAAATCATTTCCTGTACGAAGTAATTCCTCCGATAACACAGGAATATCGAATTTATTAGAATTGTATCCAGCTAAATCCGAAACTCCGATAAAAGCGAGAATTTCTGGTGCTAATTGCGCGAAAGTGGACTCGTTTTTTACCATTTCGTTACTCACGCCATGAATAGCCGTGCTTTCGTCAGCAATCACCATTTCAGGATTCACCAGGCGACTAAATTCTTCCGTCGTTCCATCAGGGAAAACTTTAAGGATAGCAATTTGAACAATGCGGTCCTTGGTGATTTGAAGTCCTGTTGTTTCTAAATCAAAAACACACAATGGACGCTTTAGTTGCAGGCTCATAACTGCTTAAATTGGCATGTTTGGATCGAAGCTCTCTAAGTAATCAGCCACTCGACGAACAAATTGTCCACCCAATGCTCCATCTACCACACGGTGATCGTAGGAGTGAGATAAGAACATTTTGTGACGAATACCAATGAAATCACCTTCCGGTGTTTCGATCACAGCAGGAACCTTGCGAATCGCTCCAAGTGCCATAATTGCTACTTGCGGCTGATTGATAATGGGTGTTCCCATCACATTACCGAAAGACCCTACGTTTGTTACTGTATAAGTTCCGCCTTGAATATCCTCTGGTTTCAATTTGTTGTTACGTGCGCTGTCTGCCAATCCGTTTACGGCTTTTGTTAATCCAATAAGGTTTAACTGGTCCGCGTTTTTAATGACTGGCACGATTAAATTTCCAGAAGGCAATGCTGTTGCCATTCCGATGTTGATGTCTTTGCGTTTGATGATCGTTGTTCCTGAAACAGAAACATTGATCATTGGGAAATCCTTGATGGCTTTCACAATAGCTTCAATCAAAATCGGTGTATACGTAATGTTTTGTCCTTCGCGTTGTTTGAAGGTGTTTTTCACTTTTTCTCTCCATTTCACAATGTTTGTTACGTCCGCTTCCACGTACGATGTAACGTGTGGAGAAACGTGCACAGACATCAACATGTGGTCAGCAATCAGCTTGCGCATGCGGTCCATTTCGATGATTTCATCACCTGGATTCGGCAGTACAATCGGTTCCTTAATTTGCATAAAGGAAGCGTTAGAGGGCGTTGTTGGTAGCGCTGCTTTTACAGGAGCAGCAGATGTATATGAAAGCGCAGCAGCAACTGGAGCTGAGCCACGATTTTCTAAATAGGAAAGGATATCTTTTTTCGTTACTCGTCCGTCTTGACCTGATCCGGTAATTCCTTCTAATTGACTTGCGGAAACCCCTTCTTTTTCAGCGATTTTTCGAACTAATGGAGAAAAGAATTTTCCGTTTACTCCATTTTTTGGAATTGCTGTTGTTTCAGATGAAGTCGCAACCGGAGCAGCAACTATCGCAGCTGAAGTAGTAGAATCTGCAACAACGGGCGTTTCTTCTTTTGTATTTTGAGTAGTACTTGTTGTGCCATCAGTAGATAAAATCGCAATCACGTCACCAACTTGTGCAACTTGGTCTTTTTCAAAAAGGATTTTGATTAATACGCCTGCGCCCTCAGATGGAAGTTCATTGTCAACTTTATCGGTCGCAACCTCCACTAAAGGTTCGTCCATTGCAACGGAATCCCCTACATTTTTCAACCAATTGGTAATGGTAGCTTCTGTCACACTTTCTCCCATTTTGGGAAGACGGATTTCTATTTCTGCCATAGTTTACGTGTAAATTGATGTCTTTTACTTGGGCGCAAAGTTATGGAAAAAATATGCAAATCGTGTATTTAGTTGCGATCGAGTGAACGGAAATTTCGAAGAATACTGCGAATGTCAAATAGCGGCGTATAATCACGTGAGTAAATCAAGAAAAATCGCTCGCGATCTTCTTTTGAGCTAAGTTGCAGGTGGTCGAATGGTCCAATGATACTTTGCTTTTGTTTGGATTTGGTAAGTGTCTCTTTTTCAGTATATCCAACAAATGTCTTTCTTCCAATAAACACGGAAAACAATTGATGAATCAATCGTTTTTTGTACTGAAAGATCCAGATATGAAATGGAAGGGTGAGGATAAATAGTCCAGCGAATACTACATCTATCAAACGTTTGACACGTTTATTTTCTGGATGACTCAGGGAATTAAAATTAAGTACATACAATTCTCCCGCTCGATCGATGGAGTTACTACCAATGAGAAAACTTGTGTCTGGTTGCGCGATTTTAAATTCCAGGTCAACAGCGGATGTCTGTGTCATCCAGTGAATGATTTCTGAGGAACTTAAGGACTTGGCAGAGAAAATGACTTCGTTGATTTTATGTACAGAAACGATTTCACTGAGTTGTGCAAGATTTCCAATACTTCCTGGGAATTTCTCTTGATTAGAAACTCCAATGATGGAGTCAATCTGTGGATAGGTGTTTTCTAATAGCTGCTTTACACGCAAGAATTCCGCTTCATCTCCGATTATGGCAAATCTTTTCTTAGGTAATTTGGTAAGTCCAAGGTTGCCGTGAAAAATGAGTTCGTACAAAAATCGAATCACGAAAAAACTAGCAATATATAGGATTGCGCCTAATAAAATGTACAAACGGGAAAACTGCCATTCTTTAGGGAGTAAGGCATAGCTTGACAATATAAAGATGGTTCCGAAGAAAATGGATTTAAAAATCAAACGGTGACGACTTCCTTTGTCATAGATTCCAAATACCAATCCGGATAACATCCAGGTAAGAGCATAACTTGGAATTAAATAATTCGTCGCGATTTCTGGAAAAAGAATGTCTTTCATTTTCCATCTATCCGCTAGGAGGTAAAGTCCACTAAGACTAACAGCAAGATCAATCACAGGAAAGGAAATTTGCTCGATGAACCGGCGAATTATCGAGATGGACGCGCGTAAATAAATGGCTAAATGTATCGCTGCGGAGAAAAGCTTCGCATTGTTTTGCGAAAAGTGTTTCTTCGCAAAAATGACCATCGCACGGTAAAAAACAAAGACGTAATTGACGGAACTCTTTTTTGTACTTTCGCCTTTATAGTGTATGATTTTCGTCTCTGGGAAATAATAATTTTTGTAGCCGCCTAATTGAATGCGGTAGGATAAATCAATGTCCTCCCCGTACATGAAAAATGTTTCGTCTAAGAGTCCAACCTTGTCTAGCGTTTCTTTGCGCATCAACATAAATGCACCACTTAGTACATCCACCTCATTAGTGTCGAATTCACTCAAATAACCAAGGTGATAGCGTCCAAAACGTTTCGATTTAGGAAAAAGCTTCGATAGTCCAAAAATTTTGTAAAAAGCCACCATTGGTGTTGGTAATCCACGTTTCGATTCTGGAAGAAAACGTCCTTTTCCATCGACCATCCGTACACCAAGTCCACCCGCATCTGAATGCTCGTCCATGAACGAAACGACCTTCGAGAATGTGTCTTCTTCAACAACCGTATCTGGATTTAACAACAATAAGTAACGTGCGTCTGAAATGGATAATGCTTGATTGTTGGCACGGGAAAACCCAACATTTTCTTTGTTGGCAATTAAATTTATTTGTGGGAATTTGGACTGAACCATTTCAACGGATTCGTCCACACTATTATTGTCGATCACAAAAACTTGAACATTTAATGTTTTACTCGCTGCCAAAACAGCATTCAAACATTGTTCTAGGAAATACGTGACATTGTAATTTACAATGACAACGCTCAAGTCAAATGTTGGTGTTTGCTTATCCATTTGCTAAAGCTATACACGATATTTCGATGTTCACATCTAGGGGCAGTCTAGAAACCTGCACCGTTTCCCTCGCTGGAGGAATTCCAGGAAAATAAGATGCATAAATGGCATTGACAGCTTGAAAATCGTCTAAATCCTTCAAGAAAATACTCGTTTTTACCACCTGTTCGATGTCCAAACCAGCCGCTTCCAACAATGCTTCTATGTTTTTCATGACACGATGCGTAGCCTCTTCAATGCTGTCCATTTCTAATTCACCAGTGCTTGGATTTAATGGAATTTGTCCGCTAACAAACAACATTCCTCCTGCCAAAATCGCTTGACTATATGGACCAACTGGAGCTGGGGCATTGTGGATTTGTATGGCTTTTTTCATCGTATTTTGTTTATCCTTCGGATTGAGCGATTTTTTCTACTTTTGCAAAGTAACAAAAATCAAAGAACGTGAAGGTAGTACTAGTGGATTTTTATGATTCTTTCACCTTCAATCTGTCTCATTATTTTGAACAACTAAACGTAGAGGTAACTGTCATTCGGCATGATTATTTGAATTTTATGGAATTAAATTCCTTTGATGCCATTGTTCTTTCACCTGGACCTGGACTTCCATCGGAAAAAAAAAAACCTGATGGAGCTACTGTTGATGTATATCGGAAAGAAACCCATTTTAGGTGTTTGTTTAGGAATGCAAGCAATCGCATTACACTTTGGCGCCTCCTTGGAAAATCAGCAAGAAGTGAAGCATGGCGTTCAGGAAAAATTGATTATCAAAGACCATTCTGGATTGTTTCAAGGACTTCCAGCGGACTTTCTCGTTGGACTATACCATAGTTGGAAAGTAGTGAGTTTACCGGAAGAATGGCAAACATCTCAACTTGAAAATGGCGTGGCCATGTCAATCGAAGTCCCGAATCTACAGGTCTACGCTGTCCAATTTCATCCGGAATCTATTTTGACAGAAAACGGACTTCATATACTCAGTAATTTCATTCAATACGCGAAATCATGATGTCAAAATTAATGTTGATACTATTTGCAGTGATGGTGCATCTGCAACTCTCGGCCCAAAGTTGCATAGGCTATTGGATTACCATCGATGATGAAAGTGGACTTAAGAAATCCATCGTGGAATTGTATAAAAAGGATGGGGAAATGCACGGAAAAGTCGTTTACATCTATAAAAGAGGAAAAGATGGTCCTCATTCTCTATGCGATCAATGCGAAGGAAACCTAAAAAACAAACCAGTGATGGGAATGCAAATCGTTAAAAATTTGAACTGGGATGGCAGCGAATGGGATGGTGGAACCATTTTAGATCCAGATAACGGCAAGGTCTACGATGCGAAAATTTGGATCAATCCAGAAAATTACACAAAACTAAATGTGAGGGGTTACATAGGACCTTTCTTTCGCACACAAACATGGATAAAAACAGAAAAAATCCCTACGGAATAAAACCTTTTTGTTACTCCTTTGTTTAACTTTTTATATTAAATCACAAACGAACATTAAACAAAATGAAGTCATTTTTCACCGTCTTATTTACCTTATTAATTTTCAGTGTCTTGCAAGCTCAGAACGGTGTCGTTCGGGGACGTGTCTACAATGCTCAAACAAATACATCCATTGAAGGCGCAAAAGTGCAACTCATTGAACAAGCAAAAGGAACCATTACGAAAGTGGATGGGACATTCGAACTCACGGGACTTAAACCGGGTGTTTATTCCTTTAAAGCAGTTTCCATTGGATTTACAGAAGCGATCATCAATGAAATTACCGTAACCAATGCCAGAGCCGTCGATTTGGACTTCGCACTAGAAGAATTAGTGAGCAACCAAAAGGAGGTCATTGTCAAAGCGTCCCCATTTGTACGAAAAGCGGAATCGCCTAACTCCTTAAAAACCCTAAATGCAACGGAAATCGAACGACTTCCAGGTGCGAATCGCGATGTGAGTCGAGTGATTGCTGCATTGCCAGGTGTTGCTTCACGCGCAACGTTTCGAAACGACATCATCATCCGAGGTGGTTCGCCAGGAGAAAATAAGTTTTATTTGGATGGAATCGAAGTGCCAAACATCAATCACTTTGCAACACAAGGAAGTAGTGGAGGTCCAGTTGGACTTTTAAACGTAAACTTTATTCGCGAAGTAGATTTTTACTCAGGAGCGTTTCCTGCAAATCGTGCGAACGGACTCAGTTCTGTCTTAGCATTTAAACAAAAAGATGGAAATAAGGACGCACTTATCTCTAATTTCACCTTGGGTTCCAGCGATGCAGGTTTAACCTTTGATGGGCCATTGGGTAAAAAAGCAGATTTCATTTTTTCGGCACGGAAATCCTACTTGCAATTTTTATTTATGGCTTTGAAATTACCGATTTTGCCTTCATACAACGATAGTCAATTCAAAATCAACTATAAAGTCAACGAGAAAAACAAAGTAACCATCATTGGTTTAGGAGCTTTGGATAATTTTGATGTGAATACAGACGTGAATGCGTCGGTTACAGATACAGCTGCAAGGGAATACAACAATTTCATCATCAACAACTTGCCGATTCAAAAACAATGGAATTATACGATGGGTGTCAATTGGATTCACTATTCGAAACACTCGTATCAAAATATTGTCGCAAGTAGAAACATGCTAAATAACGCTGCTTACCGCTACAAAGACCGCATCGAAACACCAGCAAATTTGTTGCAGGATTACCGATCCTTTGAAGCAGAGAACAAATTCCGTTTTGAGCATACGTATACGAAAAATGGATGGAAAGTTAACACTGGATTTGCATACGAATACGCGCGTTATTTCTCCTCAACGTATAACAATATCACTATTCAAGGTTTCCCTGTCACGATCGACTTTAAATCGAACTTGTTCATGAGTAAAATGGCGGCATTCGGACAAGTGAGTAAAGCTTTCTTCAAAGATAAATTGAATGCATCTTTCGGTTTGAGAACGGATTTCTCTAATTACTCAAAAAGCATGATGAATCCCTTGGATCAGCTTTCTCCAAGTTTAGCATTGTCCTACCGAATCTCCGATCAAATTGCCTTAAACGGAAGCGTTGCAAGGTATCACCAATTGCCATCCTACACGATTTTAGGGTATAGAAACGCGCAAGGAACATTGGTCAATCAACAAAATGAAGTCAAGTACATTCAAGCAGATCATTTTGTGATCGGAAGTGAATTCTTGACAAAAATGAATTCCCGTTTTACTTTGGAAGGTTTCTACAAAAAGTACAACCGTTATCCATTCTCCTTAAAGGATTCTTTGTGCTTGGCGAATGTCGGATCTGATTTCGGTGTCATTGGTAACGAAGAAGTAAAATCCATTTCAAAAGGAAGATCTTACGGAATGGAATTCTTGTTTCAACAAAAATTATTTAAAGGTTATTACGCCATTCTTGCTTACACGTTTGTGAACTCGGAGTTTCAGGATAAAAACGGAACATACGTTCCAACAGCATGGGACAGTAAACACATCGTCTCATTGACAGGTGGGAAACGTTTCAAAAATGGATGGGAAATCGGAATGCGTTGGTTGTTTTCGGGTGGATCACCGTATACTCCATATGATGTGGAAACCTCAACATTGATACAAAACTGGGACATCAATGGACTAGGGGTTTTAGATTATTCTTTGTTGAATACACAACGTGAGTCTAGTTTTCATCAATTGAATGTCCGCGTGGACAAAAAATGGTACTTCGAAAAATTGACATTAAATTTCTATTTGGACATTCAAAATGCATATGGATATAAAGCGAAGTTAGCTCCGATTATGCTTGTGGAAACTGATTCCAATGGAACGCCAATTGTTGACCCGGCCAATCCTGGACATTACAAAGCAAAGTTCATTGCGAACTCTAATGGAATTGTACAGCCAACATTGGGAATCATTGTCGAATTTGCCAACAAGAAAAAATAACAATCTAGTCATCTAGTTGAATGTAGGATCACGGAAAAATCCATATCTTTGCAATCAAATTAGAAAAAAATGGCAACAAACCGAACTTTTACAATGCTTAAGCCTGATGCAATCGAAAACGGGCACATGGGAAAAATCATCGATATGATTATCTCTGCAGGATTCCAGATTAAAGCGATGAAATACACAACTTTATCTGACGATCAAGCAAAAAAATTCTATGAAGTACACGCTGAGCGTCCTTTCTACGGTGAATTAGTTGAATATATGACTTCTGGACCAATCGTAGCGGCAATCTTAGAAAAAGATAATGCAGTTGCTGATTTCCGTGCTTTAATTGGCGCGACAGATCCAGCAGATGCGGCAGACGGAACAATCCGTAAGTCGTATGCAGAAAGCAAAGCGAAAAATGCAGTTCACGGTTCTGACTCTGATGAGAATGCAGAAATCGAAGGACAATTCCATTTTACAGCGGCAGAGATTTTTTAATTTCTGGACAAGCATATTTATGAAAAGACCGCATTGCGGTCTTTTTTCATTCCATAGCATACCATGAAGAATCAAGAAGCCATTGAAAAAAGAAGAACCTTTGGGATTATTTCACATCCCGATGCAGGTAAAACGACGCTAACGGAAAAGTTGTTGCTTTTTGGTGGTGCCATTCAATCAGCTGGCGCCGTTAAAAACAATAAAATCAAAAAAAGCGCTACTTCGGATTTCATGGAAATTGAAAAGCAACGTGGAATTTCCGTTGCGACTTCCGTGATGGCATTTGAATACAATGGAAAACAAATCAATATCCTCGATACACCTGGACACAAGGATTTCGCTGAGGACACGTTTAGAACCTTAACGGCTGTCGATAGTGTCATTCTCGTAATCGACTGTGCGAATGGAGTAGAGGAACAAACGCGTAAGTTGATGGAGGTTTGTCGCATGCGTAAAACGCCGGTGATTATCTTTATCAATAAAATGGACCGCGATGGAAAGGATTCGTTTGAATTGTTAGATGAATTGGAACAAAGCCTGGATATTAAAGTTCGTCCACTTACTTGGCCAATTGGAATGGGAGACCGTTTTCAAGGCGTTTACAACATCTACCAAAAAGGATTGAACCTTTTCTCTGCAAACAAAACAAAAATCTCGGACGATGTCGTATCAATAACGGATATTCACGATGCAGCATTGGATGAAATCATCGGTGAAAAGCCTGCAGAAGAATTGCGCGAAGAATTGGAAACGATTGAAGGAGTTTACGATGCATTTAATCGCGACGCCTATCTTGCAGGTGATATTGCACCGGTTTTCTTTGGTTCAGCCGTGAATAATTTCGGTATCAAGGAATTATTAGATACCTTCTGCGAAGTTTCACCATCCCCACGTGGACGTGAGACTGACAAGCGAATGGTGGAGCCGGGAGACGATCAATTCTCTGGGTTTGTCTTTAAGATTCATGCGAACCTTGATCCAAAACACCGAGATCGCATCGCATTCTTGCGTGTCGTTTCCGGCAAGTTCGAGCGCAATACTTTTTATCAGCATGTGCGTTTAAACAAAAAACTAAAATTCCCGAATCCAACTTCCTTTATGGCACAAGATAAAAGTGTCATCGATGAAGCCTATCCAGGTGATGTAGTTGGATTATACGATACCGGTAACTTTAAAATTGGGGATACCCTGACAGGTGGCGAGATGATGATGTATAAAGGAATCCCGAGTTTCTCTCCAGAGATTTTCCAAGAATTAGAGAATTTGGATCCATTAAAATCAAAGCAATTGGAGAAAGGAATCCGTCAGTTAATTGATGAAGGTGTCGCGCAGTTATTTGTGCAACAACCTGGAAACCGTAAAATCGTTGGAACGGTTGGACAACTTCAGTTTGAGGTCATCAGTTACCGTTTGATTCACGAATATGGTGCGAATTGTCGCTTCGTTCCGAGAAATTACTTTAAAGCGTGTTGGATCACTTCCGACAATGAAGAACAGATGCAAAGTTTCATGCGGGCAAAATCGAACTACTTGGCTAGAGATAAAGATGACAACATCGTTTTCTTAGCTGAAACAACGTTCTTGTTGCAGATGGCGGAACAAGACTATCCAGATTTGGTTTTTCACAAAACGTCTGAATTCAAGTTGGAGCTTTCTTAGTACTGGAGGAAAGTCTCGTTTTTTAGCAAATCTTAAAACGAGGGATTTGCAATCTATCGAAATCATTCATTAAAAATAGTAAGCACTGGGATTACGAGCAAGCTCGTTTTCTATTTGGGGCTCATTTCAAACAAAGGTTCACTTTGCTTCGCAAAGCTCGGACTTTTTTTTCTACTCACTGCATTGCAGGATTTGTAACCTGTGGATCGATAACAAACAAACTTAATCGTGGTCCTCTGGGATTACGAGCAAGCTCGTTTTCTATTTGGGGCTCTCATTCCAAACAAAGGTCCACTTTGCTTCGCAAAGCTCGGACTTTTTTTGTTTTCTCCGCTGATGAGATGGATTTTAAACGCGAGAACGATCTTGGTCCTCTGGGATTACGAGCAAGCTCGTTTTCTATTTGGGGCTCATTCCAAACAAAGGTCCACTTTGCTTCGCAAAGCTCGGACTTTTTTTGTTTTCTCCGCTTATTGAAATAAATTTCAAACGCGTTTAAAACAAAAAAAGCCCGCTTCTTTCGAAGTGGACTTTTGTTTGTGATCCCTCTGGGATTCGAACCCAGGGCCCATACATTAAAAGTGTATTGCTCTACCAGCTGAGCTAAGGAATCATTAAATTCGCGTGCAAAGATATGATTATTCTTTTGTTATCCCAACATTATTTGGGTAATTTTGAATTTAACTATTGAAATAAAAGCAATGGGCTGATTTTCAAGTGAGAATAAGATAATGAAAGGACCAATTTTATTAGTAGGCATGATGGGCGCAGGGAAAACGAGTCTCGGAAAGTCCTTAGCAAAGCAAACCGGACTTCCGTTTTTCGATACGGATGCTTACATTAAGGTTCAGGCAGGACAATCAATTCCCGAAATTTTCAGCACCAAGGGTGAAGCCGCTTTTCGTAAAATGGAAGAGGAGTGCTTTTACACATTAACATCGAAAGCTCAATGGATCGCAACGGGTGGAGGATTTCCTTGTTTTAATGACTTAATGGTGAAAATGAAACAACTTGGTACAGTGGTTTATTTGAAATTGACACCTGAAGAATTACATGCTCGAATTCAAAGTGTTGCGAATCGACCCTTGTTGCAAACGAGTCATCCTTTAAATGAGTTATCTCGACTACTGAACGAACGATCGGAAATCTATGAAATGGCAGATTTTGTCATTAAGGGAAACCAATCAACCGATAACTTGGTGAAAGAATTTCAGCAACTTGGCTTAATATAAGTCCTTTCTGAATCCAACATTGAAGATAAAGAAGATGTTAGATAATAATTGACTGTTGTATGCCGTCTGGTTACTCGCTTGTCCAAATAGTAAATATTCCCCACTTAAATCTGCATAGATAGTTCCAATAGCTGGAAAAGTATACTTAACTCCGGCTTGTAAACCGACACCGATACTTAGAACAGTTCCTTCGCGCTCCTCACCTGGACTAAGAGAATAGTTGTTTGCCCATGTGTATTGTCCAGTAGCATCTAATGTTTCGTATTTATTTTTCACTTTGTTCACAATCACCATGAAGTTCGAACCAGAATACCCTGAAAATCCATAATCATAGTCGTTGCCAATATACCTGCGTGTGCCACCCTCAAATAAGGAGTAATTCGTGGTGCGGTCGTAATTTACTGTAAGATTGTATGGATTAACGGACGTATTATTTCCTGTGGCATATGTAGACAAGTTACTGCCTTCGTTCACCGGAAAAAAGTAACTGAAACGACCATAAATGGATTGATCCGTAGATCTTGGAACTTCTATTCCTACATGCACATTTGCAAATGATTTCGGAGCACCAAATCCTTTTAATATTCCGGATCCACCATCAAAGCTTACCTGAGTGAATGAGAGAAGTGGAGTCAAAAAGAGAAAGCTGACAATTAATACTGATTTCATAGTGTTTTTTTAAGGGAGAAACATGGGGCAATCCTCATCATGTGCACCTTTCAATAGGCCAATGCTGAATAAGAATTCCTTCACAATTTCTATACCAACAAATTTAAAGTTCTTTTTGAAGAGTTCAACCCATTCACGCGTATTTTTTAACTCTTGATACTCAAGCCATATTAAAAACGACCCATATTCCTTTTTTATGGTTATAATTTGACGAGCATTGTAAATCACAGCCTCTATTTTTCGTCTGTTTCGAATAATTTCTGGATTGTTCATAAGGACTTGAATATCCGTCTCAGTGTACTGAGCAATCATTTCATAGTTATAAGCATCAAAGGCTTTTCTAAAATGTACTTCTCGCTTTAGAATAGTATCCCAACTTAATCCAGCTTGATTTATTTCTAAAATAAAACGCCCAAACAGCTCGTAATCATTGGTGATTTTTCTGCCATAAATCGTGTCGTGATATACTCTGTGGATATCACCTGGCGGGAGTTTTAAGCAATATTCACAATAACTCATGAACAATTTTTTGTTGGATGATAAAAATACGCGATTTTTCCTTTAAATTTGTTGAAATCATGAACAAGAAACAATACTTCTTCTCTTTTGTTTTGGCGACAATGTCCTTCATTGCCGCACGCTCTTTACAGAAAGCTGGAGTGGAAAATTACTACGTTAAAAAAGCAAGTAATTTTCAAAAAGAAGATGGCTATTTCGATTTGATTCATCCCAATTCTGTTCAAACCCTTCCAATGGGTGTGCAGCCATTTTCAGACATCACCTTGTTAGATTCCACTCATTTAATTGGATTGAATCAAGAACTAGGATCTTTGTACATGTATAACTTGGATGACCATACTGTCGCGCCTTTTTTACCTTGGGACCTTGGAGCTAAGATTTGTAATGTGTCCAACCTAGATTCAACATTGGTTTTAGTCGATGATGCCAAACACATTCACTTTTTGCAGGCACCTTACGATTCGACTTCTTTGACAACTTTGTCCCTAGAGAATGAGCAATTTGAAGCGACAAGTGTTTGTTTGCATAAAGAAACCAATCGCTTGTTTCTGATTTCATCCAATCAAGAACGGGTGGAAGGATACAGTAGTAGCTCCATTTACGCATACAACTTGAATCAACACAAATTAAATCCGCAACCCTTGTTTACGATTTCTGGCGAGGATGTGGAAGCATTTGCAATTCAAAACAATTTGGTTGTTCCTGACTCGGATTTAAGCATCAAAGACGACACCTTGGAACGCATCAATTTCACGCCATCTGCCATTGCAGTTCATCCGAAAACGAATGAAATTTATGTTCTTTCTTGCGTGGACCATTCGCTTGTGGTACTAGATCAATTTGGGAAAGTGGTGAATTTTACGACTTTGGACAAAACAACATTCTCGAATCCAAGTGCGATGACGTTTAGACCAAATGGTGATTTGTTGATTACCAACGGGAACTTGATGAATCCAACAGTGATTCAAGTAAAATGGAATAAGTTGTTCCAATCAAAAGCTGGACACGGACTAATTTTCGGTCGCTAAAATCCACTTTCTGCAAAACGGACCTTCGTTAAAAAGCAGGTCAATCATGGACAAATTTGGCGTAAAAGGCTTGCCGTAAGAAAATACTTGTTGATAGGAGTCTAAGGCCCAATGCTCATGTAGCAAATAATCATTTTTCGATGTGTCGCCACTGATTCCATTAAATGAATCGGTATACTGAACGGACAAACCTTGATCGAGAACTTCTTCCATTAACCTTAAACAACGCTCGTTCTTCTCCCACAAATACGTGTCATCGGAAAAAACAATCGCTTTGATTTCACTGGCGTAATCTTCAAAATAAGGGGCTAGGGCATAGGCACTGGTAATTGCGCGCCAATGATCATTTTTCCATGTCCCGGAATGATCAATCTTCAATTCCTTTATTTGAATTTTCCGTCCACTTTCATGAAGGGTAGGAATGCTTAATCTCAAAAGACCATTCGCTGTAAGAATTTCACATCTCGAACGAATAGTTTGTTTCTGAAAGTGTTCATGAATTTCAATGCAAGGTTCTTCCGCACTTAAAAATTTACGTAGATAATCAATTGACGGAAAATAAGCTGTTGGAAAAACAGTCATCAATCAATCATCTTCAGGATGCGATTCCAACGTATTCCCATGTAAGCACTTTTGGAGAACCAAACGAGTGAAGCTCTACCCACAATGTGATCTTCTGGCACAAAGCCCCAAACACGTGAATCAGCAGAATTGTAGCGATTGTCCCCCATTAACCAATAGTAGTTTAAAGCGAATGTATAACTCGTTACTTTCTTACCGTCAATGAAAATCCCTGCTTTTGTTTCTTTTAGTTGATGTCCTTCATAAGCCGTAATAATGCGGCGATACCATGCGACATTTGCTAAAGTTAGTTGAATACGTTGTCCTTTTCTTGGAACTTGGAACTCCTGGAAGTCTGTTGGTGTATTATTTACATTGAAGTCCTTCGGAAAGTAACTCAAATTAGCAATACGCTCCATAGAAGTTGGTTGATATCCTTTTTTGTGGCGGTATGCAGGCATTAAAAACTTGGAAAGTTTGATGTGAAAATCTTTTTCGATACGTGCTTTTTCACCTTTCGTAAGCGTTAAAATATAGATGTCTGCTTCACGTGTTTCGAAATCGGAACGTGTGCCATCTGGCGCATTTTCTAATCCATAACGCGTCATCATTTCTGTCGCAGAAGGGAAACTCACTTTAGATTTCTCAGCTGTGTATTTTAAACATTGTCCTTCGGTAACCATCGATGGTTTCCCATTCACGTACAACACAGAGTTCTCTACACGCAATACATCCCCCGGAATACCAACGCAACGTTTGATATAGTTCTCACGCTTATCAACAGGTCTAAAAGTCAACCCGCCGTGCTTTTCCGGCAATCCAACATGATCTTCTGGTCCACCTGGAAATTCTCCTGCAGCCAATTTTACACGTGCTTTCTTCTTCCATTGTTCATGCGTTTCAATGAATAAACTGTACATCTGCGATCCAATGGTGCTATCAATTTGCTCAGTAGAGACATTTCGTTGTTGCAGGAGGTTTCTCATTTGCATTACTTTGGATTGAATTTCCTCGGAGGACTCAAACAAATAACGCGCTTCTTCATTCACAATTCCATGGTAATCATGTCCCATGAGTCCGTTTGGTGTACGTGGATCGACAATTGCCGTATCTCCAGATGGATAATTAAATACAACAACATCATTGCGATTGATTTTACGGTAACCTGGTAAACGTGTGTATGTTCCTTTCTCCAAGGTCGTATACGATTTGATGTTTACGAATGGCACAATGTTGTGTACAAGTGGGTAGGATAAGGGAGTCACCGGAACTTTGGGGCCATATGCCAATTTGTTCACGAATAAGAAGTCACCTACGAGCATCGTTTTCTCCATGGATCCCGTTGGAATTTGGAACGGTTCAAATACATAGGTGCGTATCACACTTGCGGCAACCAATGCCCATAAAAAGGAATCGCCCCATTCTTTCACACGTGTTTTCTCTCCGGGTTTGTCGCGACTCACCATGTCAAATCCTAAAGCAAGGACATGTCCAACCACAGGTAAGCACATGAATAATACGATATGATCTCCCCATTTTCTAATTTCTACTTCTCTAGAGTTAGACCAGTTTGTTTCATTCCCAAAGGTTGTTTCAGTGTTCGCAATCTTCGCCATAATCAAATACGGTAAGAAAATTCCTTGAAGTGTGTCCGCAAAGGAGAAGTAACCAAAGCGTCGAATGTAGCTCACATTTGCGGCCATCCACATCACTAAATGAACACCAGGGAATAATAACAATAAGCACCACCACGGTTTGTTAGAAGTTAGTTTGAATACAACAAAATAATTGTATCCCGGAATGAATGCTTCCCATGACTCGCGTCCAGCTTTTGGGAAACTTTTCCACCACATCGCTAAATACGGGTGAACGATAATCAATAAATAGAAATAGAAAAAACTCATAATGTCTTTATTTTAGTACGTCTTTCATGGTGTAAACTCCTTTTTTACCAAACAGGAATTCGGCAGCTAAAACAGCTCCTAATGCGAATCCTTTGCGGCTATGGGCAATATGTTCGATGCGAATCGTGTCGATATCCGATGTATACCTCACTTCGTGTGTTCCTGGAACATTCGGTTCGCGCACTGCGTTAATGGAAATCGCTTTATTTACTTTGTCCTCTGTAGAAAGTTGCCAGGTTGAATACGCGTCGTGTGACATGATTATATCGTTTGCCAAACTAACTGCAGTTCCGCTCGGAGCATCTAATTTTTGAACATGGTGAATTTCTTCCATGCTCACAGTATATTCAGGATGACGGTTCATGATTTCCGCTAATTTTCGGTTGATTTCAAAGAAAATATTGACTCCAACACTGAAATTACTTGCATGAAGTAGGCTTCCGTTGTTTTCTTGAACTATTTTTTCCACCTTGGTCAATTCCTGTTGCCATGCGGTTGTCCCAACAACGATGGGGACATTAGCTTCCATACAAGACTGAATGTGAAAAACGGCTAAGTCAGGCTGAGTAAACTCGATGGCTACATCGACATCTTCCCAATTGACTTCTTGGATCGGATGTGCACGGTTCACACATGCGGTGATTTCATGTCCACGTTCCAACGCAATTGTCTCAATTGCTTGACCCATTTTTCCATAACCAATCAATCCAATCTTCATAGCAACAAAAATACGTTTTTCACATTAACGAAATTGAAACTTCAAGTGAATTCCTGCTGATCCGTATCCAAGATACGTTGGAGTGGCTTGAATGCTCAGTTTGTCACTGACATCGAAGTGTAAAAAATGGGCTTCAACACCAGCTTCAGCAATTTGAATAAAATAAACGGCGGCGCAGCCAAGAATCGACATATCCCGTTTATTTAAATAGGTTTGATATAAACTTAGCACCGCTTGATCGTCATAAAGGTCCCATTTCGGATTTAAACTTGAAACATTATCGATTCGGTTTTGGTACTCTGTTTTAAGAGATTTTTGCGTTTGATTATTGACGGTTAAAAAATACCCCGTCGTCCCCAAAGCAGCATAAATCAACGGTACCTTCCAAAACGCATGTTTCGGACCATTTTCTCTATGAATGCTATTGTATACTTGTCCGGCTCCTGGAAGAATCGCTGAGAAAATCATCACTTTCTTATGTTCTGGAAAAAGGGAGTCCTTGATCGCTAGTGGCTGACACCAAGACGACATGCTTGATAAAAGAAACAAAATGAGTAGGCGAGACATTATTTTTTTAATAAGGCCATAACCCGATTCAGTTCAACTTCAGAGGAGAAATGAACAACAACTTTTCCTTTACCGGCTAAATTTTTATCGATGGAAACCTTTGAACCTAATTTATCACTTAGAAAGGATGTGAAAACTTGTTCACTTGAGCTCAATCCAATTTTCTCTGATTTTGACTTGGAAATGCTTGTGCTGACAGTTGGTTTCACTAATTGCTCCACCGCCCTGACGGATAGTGATTCGTCAATAATTTGCTGGAAAGCAATTAATTGTTCTTTTTCGTCATGGATACTTAATAAGGCACGCGCATGTCCCATCGTAATTACTTGGTCACGCACCCCAGCTTGAATGATTGCGGGCAATTTTAACAAACGAATGTGATTGGCAATATGAGATCTGGATTTTGCTACTTTTTCACTCAATTGCTCATGAGTTAATTTACATTCGTCGATCAAACGCTCATAGGAGAAAGCTACTTCAATGGCATTTAAATCTTCGCGTTGAATATTTTCCACCAATGCCATTTCAAGCATGGTATGATCATTAGCAATGCGAATGTATGCAGGAACTTCTGTTAGTCCAGCAAGCTGAGAAGCTCGAAAACGTCGTTCACCAGAAATTAATTGGTAGCGATCGCGTCCCAATTTACGTACGGTCAAAGGTTGAATAATTCCATGCGTTAAAATTGATTGGCGCAATTCATCTAAGGCTTCTTTTTCAAAGTGTGTTCGCGGATTAAATGGATTAGCTTCAATGAGGTGTATATCGATTAAGGAAACAGACCCAACCGTTGCCCCGTTCATCGAAGTGATATCTGTCTCTGAATTTTGCAGTAAGGCGCTTAAACCTCGGCCTAATGCCGGTTGTTTTTTCGAATTAGAGCTCATGATCAATCTCAATTATTTTATCGTCGTTACCAATTTTGGTTAAATCATTTTTCTGTAACAATTCACGTGCAAAGTTAAGGTAATTTATAGATCCTTTAGAGGATGCATCGTGCATGATGACTGTTGTTCCATGACTAGAAGCCTCACTTAACGTGGTATTTCGGTGTATAACCGTATCGAAAACCAATTCTTGAAAATGTGTTTTTACTTCATCCACCACTTGATTCGCTAAACGCAAACGTGTATCGTACATCGTTAAGAGCATTCCTTCTATTTCCAATGTTGGATTCAGACGTCCTTGAACGATTTTAATCGTGTTTAACAATTTACTCAATCCTTCAAGCGCAAAGTACTCACATTGAACTGGAATCATCACTGAGTCGGCCGCAACAAGTGAATTGACCGTAATCAATCCGAGAGAAGGAGAACAGTCAATTAGAATGAAATCATAATCATCCTTCACTTTTTCCAATGTACTTTTTAACAAATACTCACGGTTCGGAAGGTTTATCATTTCTAATTCAGCGCCGACTAAATCCAAATGAGATGGAAGAATGTATAAGTTTGGATTATTTGTAGGTAAAATAACATCCTTTGGATGCGTGCCATTGACCAAACAATCGTAGATGTTTCGAACGGTTTTTGGGTCGAAGCCAGTCCCGGATGTCGAATTCGCCTGAGGATCAGCGTCAACGATTAAGATTTTATATTCAAGTACACCTAAACAGCCACCTAAATTTATCGTGGTCGTTGTTTTCCCTACGCCACCCTTCTGATTCGCTATTGCTATTATTTTTCCCATTCGATTTTTCTGAAAGATAAAAGTACGAGTTGTAGTCGTTTGTTCGACATTTTCAAGAAGGAACTTATTAACGAATTACTATTTTTTTTGTCAATTAAAATGGACTAGGCATTGTTTTGATGGAAATACGGACAGTTGATGTGCTTTTTGTATCTTTGATCAGAATTTACATACGAACATCATGGATAAAATTCATCTTCGTATTGGCAGTGCAAGAGACAATCAATTAGTGATTGAGTCTATTGACGTTGCACCGTATCATTTAGAGTTGTTTTGTGACACATCGGGAAACGTTTTTATAACGGATCTTAAATCAGAACAGGGAACCTTTGTAAACAATAGAAGGCTAGATGGATTCCAATTATTAAAAAAAGATGACCGGGTTCGTTTTGGTCAAAATCATGAGTTTAAGTGGGAGGGATTTCTTCCGCTTGAGAAGAATGAATACCAAGATTTAGAGGAAGCAGCTATGCCGCCAAAAACGACACAAAAAGTAAGTTCCGTTTCCAACGTCAGCAACAAGCAGTTGTATGTAATTTATGGCTGTGTTCTATTTCTTATCTTACTGATGTCTTTATATCTTTAATGCAAGATAGATGATCATTTTTCTTTCTCGTCAACCATCATGGATGAAAATGAGTTAAATTGAAAAAAAACAGCAAGAAATTTGTTCAAAAAATGGTTGCATTCAGAAAAAATTACTAATATTGCACCCCGTTTCTGTTTGAACGGCAAAAAAATTGTGAAATGAGCATTATCAGAGAAATTCAAAAAGAACTAACAGTAGCAAACCAATTGCCTGTATTCGGTGCAGGAGATACCGTAATTGTTTCTTATAAAATTGTTGAGGGTAGCAAAGAGCGTATCCAGCAGTATCAAGGTGTTGTTTTACAACGTCGTGGAAACGGTGCAACAGAAACGTTTACCGTTCGCAAAATGTCAGGAAATATTGGTGTGGAACGTATTTTCCCAGTGAACTCTCCTTTTATTGATGGACTTACCATCGTGAAAAGAGGAGCTGTTCGTAGAGCACGTATATTCTACTTCCGTGAGCGCACAGGTAAATCTGCACGTATCCGTGAGAAAAAGAAATTTACTGCATAAGCTGCAGAAAAATATACAGAAGGGGATTCATCGAATCCCCTTTTTTTATACATATTTTTTTTGATTGAGACCGCAGGATTGTAAATCCTGCGTGACGCAGGACTGCATCGCAGGATTTGTAATCCTGCGTACTTTAAAACGTTCATTATTCAACAATCTCGAACTCCGTGCGACGATTCATCGCTCGACTTTCCGCATCTTCGTTTGGTACACGCGGCATGCTTTCACCAAAGCCACTAGCGGTCATACGTTCAGTTGAAACACCTTTCTCTTCTAAATATCGTTTTACTTCTTCCGCACGCGATTGTGAGAGCTGTAAGTTGCTGTCCTCGTTTCCTAAATCATCTGTATGACCGTTGATACGGATGTTCAAGTTTGGATTTGACTGTAAATACTTCGCAAAGCCATTCAAAATCACTTGCGCACGTTTATTCAACTCATACGAATCTGTCATATATAAGATATCGGCAATCGTGTAGGGTTTTCCGGCCACTAAACTGTCGACTTGCATCACTTTCACTTCCACGTGTCGTTCGCTGCGATTCTGTAATTGTTCGCTGCTCACCGTTTGTGCTTGAAAGGCAAAATTTTCTTTGTTTACGGAAAGGGTGATGTCCTGTTTTTGATCTACTTTCACCACCGCTGCGTATTTCCCGTCTTCCGCGTTGACTTTGAAATTGACCGTTTCTCCTGTCTCATTATAGGTGATATCAACCGTTGCGTTGCTTACGGCATTTCCGGCCTCATCCTTTAGTTCTCCGCGTAAAATGACTA
The DNA here is from genome assembly GCA_945860065.1 of Chryseobacterium gleum. Lineage (GTDB taxonomy): Bacteria > Bacteroidota > Bacteroidia > Flavobacteriales_D > Crocinitomicaceae > UBA952. Next base: position 31,090 of record CAMAPI010000013.1, read on the forward strand.
CTTCTTTGGGACGAGCGGCCTCATATAAGTCAAAAGAATAAATGTTCCAGTCACCATCCTTAGCGGTGGAGAAATAAGCAACTTTTCCACTTGTGGACACAAATAGTCCCAATTCATCCTGTGGAGAATTGATGGGATAGCCAATGTTCTTCGGTTCGGTCCATTTGTCGCCTTCTTTTCGAATGTAAAAAATATCGAGTCCTCCGAGTCCTTTGCGCGATTTCGTACTCGTGGAAACGAAGTACAGCGTTTCTCCGTCCTGGTGAAAAAAAGGACTCTTATCCTTCGCTGCGGTATTGACGATATCGAAGGGTTTCGCCATGCTCCACGTTCCGTCTACTTGTTTTTCGGAATAATAAATATCATTGTCCCTTGATCCTTTACGTAAAGTCGCGAAGAACAAGAGTTTTCCATCCGCTGACAACGATGGCTGCGCTTCCCATCCGTCCTTCGTATTAATGTTTGGACCCATATTGATCAATGGTGTCCACTTGAAATCATTTCCACCACGACCACTTCGGGTATACGTTGTTGTATACAAATCGCAATTCAAATAATCTTTGTTGTAGACTTTCTCCACTTTACAGGCACAAATAATCATTTCACGGTTGTCCACGGACAAAGAAGCGGTTCCATAATTATAAAACGTTCCGTTGTTAAAAGGTTGAGGTAGGGGAGAACCTGGGGAATAAAGGACATCAGACTCTCCTCGTTCTGAAATCGTAAATTCTTCGCGAATGTTCGTGGCAATATCTCCCAAATTGGTTCGGTCTACCTTGCGCGTATAGAAAAGCAAATCGTTATCTGGAGAAATCATGGGAAAATATTCGTCTAATTTCGAACTCACGCCTCCCACTTTTTTCGGGATAAAGGGAACGGGATTTTCCACAAGCTCTTTTTGAAACTTGAGGTCATCCACAATGAGCTGTATTTCTACTTTCTGTGTAGCGTAGGTTTCCGAAAGTCCACTCGGATTGATGCTATCAAAGGCTAAGAATTTTTCTAAAAAAGGAAGGGCTTTTTCATCCTCCCCATAATTGTACAGGACTTTCCCGCAGTAATAGTAGCAATCGGAGTGAAAACTTGAGCATTTTTGTGACGTTGTTTGATAGAATAATATGGATTTTTTTAAGAGTCCTTCTCCTTCCTCCGAATTCGGATCTGTCTTCAACTTGAAGCTGGCTTGTTGATAGCACAATTGCGCATAGTAATAATAACTTTCCGCGTGATTCGGGTATTTTCGCATCAGCTCGCCAAATTGCGCAGTTTGACTCTTAAAATCATTTGCGGCTACTGCTTCTGTTAATAGTTTTCGTATCTTCTTATCGTCTGTACCACATGGATCGTCTTGACTCCATGAAATTGAAGTGAGTCCAAGCAGTAGAAATAAAATGAAATGTAATTTTTGCATCATAACGAATTTAATGTGCTAATGAGCCAATGTGCTAATTCTTCCCGCTCTCTTTCTCGCTCTGTTTCTCACTCTCTAATCATTCCAATCTTCTCGCACGTAAAATCAATATCCTCCGCCGAAATATCCAAATGCGTCACGAAACGTAACATTCCTGGTCCAAAAGCCATGGCGAGGATCCCGAAGGACATAAACTGTGCCAATATCTCATCGCGTTTTGCTGGATTTTTCAATTGTACCACTACGATGTTCGTTTCCACACCAAGAACGCCATCCACCCAATTTTGTTTCAAGAAGGTTTCTTCGAGTTGCTTGGCATGACGATGGTCCTCCGTTAAGCGTTCACGGTTGTGCGTTAACGCGTAGAGTCCACCGGCAGCAATAATTCCCGCCTGACGCATGCCGCCGCCCATCACTTTTCTTACGCGACGTGCCTTGTGTATGAACTCACGCGAGCCAACAAGTACGGATCCAACCGGAGCGCCGAGTCCCTTGGACAAACAAATGCTGATGGAATCGAAGGCGGCACCGTATTCTGCAGGATTCACTTGATTCACTGCTAAGGCATTGCACACCCGCGCACCGTCGAGGTGAAGGGGAAGTCCAAGTTTGTCGCAAAGTGCTTTGACTTCTAAAATTTGTTTAAAATCGTATACAGCGCCTCCACCACGATTGGCAGTGTCTTCTAAGGAAACGAGTTGGGTCAGTGGAAAATGGACATCCAACGGCGGATTGATCCATTGTTCAATTGTTTTCGCGTCAATGCGGCCGCGTTCACCTTTTAACAAGCGAACGGAAGCCCCACTGTTTTTCGCGATTCCACCACCTTCGTATTTGTAGATGTGACTTTCCTCGTGGCAAATGACTTCACTTCCGGGTTGCACATGGACATTGATGGCAATTTGGTTGGTCTGCGTTCCGGAGGAACAAAAAAGTCCAGCTTCTTTCCCAAACATTTGTGCAGCATAGGTTTCCAGGGCGATGATGCTTGGGTCTTCCCCGAAAACATCGTCCCCAACTTCCGCTAAAAACATCGCTTCCTTCATGGCTGCACTCGGTTTTGTCACTGTATCACTTCGAAAATCAATCATTACTATTATTTTTAACAAAAATAATGAAAATGGAAAGTGAAATCAGTATTGCTGTCGTTTGTTTAGCAGGATCTTTTGCGACTTTTTTTTCCGGATTCGGATTAGGAACTATTTTACTTCCCGTTTTCAGCCTGTATTTCCCGATAGAACTCGCTATTTTGGCAACGGCGCTCGTGCATTTCACGAACAATATCTTCAAAATAACATTGATGGGGAAGCATTTGGATTTTTCCCTTTTCAAGCGTGTTGGCATCACTGCGTTGATTGGAGCGATTGTCGGAGCGAGTGTGTTGACTTGGGTTGGACATGCTGGTAATATGTATGCATCTCCCATTTGGGAAGGGAAGTCAATCAGTTATGTGTCCTTTTTCGTCGGATTACTGATGTTGTTTTTCGTCGTTTTTGAGTGGAAGTCCATTCGTTTCCCTTTTTCACATTCACCGTATTTTCTTCCTTTCGGTGGACTTTTAAGCGGATTTTTTGGAGGATTTTCCGGACACCAAGGCGCCTTGCGTTCGGCGTTTTTGTCCAAGATTACGCTGGACAAACAATTATTCGTAGCTACGAGCGCCTTGATTTCCTTGTTGATCGATGTTTCGAGAATTTCCATATACAGTAGTTCTACAGAGTGGGGACAGTTGAACGTTCGCTTCCTCGTTATCGGTGGATTATCCGCCTTTGCGGGATCGCTATTAGGCAAGAAGTACTTGAATAAAGTGTCGTATACCTTTATCAAGTGGATGGTAGGACTCTTTTTAACGCTGATGAGCATCTTGATTTTGACGGGAGGAGTTTAATTTCCTTCGGTCTTTTCATCCGACACTTCCGCTGCTTTTTTCGGTTCGCCTTTTTTGGACTTTTCTAACTTTTTGAAGAGTTCCGTTTTCACCCCAAATTGATCGATGCTAAATTCTTCGAGTTTCTCGCTTTTGTTGGTATACGTGGCTTGGTATTTCAATTTTCCATCCGGATAGTATTCCACGTGTTTCCCAATCGGTAGATTGTTTTGAAAAAATGCTTGTTGCAGCAGCATTCCTTTTTCATCCACCGTTTTAAATTCACCGTTTTTAAAGCCAATAGACCAATTCTCAACGTGTGCTTCTTTTCCGCTTTCGTAGAAGTAGGTCCATTTCCCATCTTTTTTCCCCTGCTTGTAATTCAAGCGCATTTCTACTTTTCCGGAATCCGTGTAGGTAATATGTGGGCCATCTTGAAGTCCAGCTTTGTAATACACCATTTTGCCAAGTTTGGATTCTCGGTAATAGAACTTTTGAACGCCATCCATTAAGTTGTTTTTGTAGGTATGTAGTTCGATTGTGTCGTTTCGTTCGTTGTCTTCAAACAGAATGTACTTTCCTTGAAGTAAATTGCTAACGTGGTGGATTTCCCGTTCTTTTCTCCCTGACTCATAGAAGACAGTGCTTTTTCCATTCAATTTACCCATGTCATACGATTGAATCGACTGTCGGCAGCCATTGTTGTAGTAGGAGGTGTCTATGCCATCGCGAAATCCATCAATGATGTTCAAAGATTCCTCAAGATTCCCGTTTTGATGACAGGTAGCACAAGTTCCGGTATATGGAGTAGCGAAATCGCGTTTCATCACATACATGTTTCGCTCATCATCAAAGGAAAGTAGGCTGTAACAGTTTTTGACATTTCGAAAATCACACTTATGGATGTTATTTCCACATGGACTCTCATCCTGACTAAAAAGTGGAGTGGAGAAGAAGATGTAAGTAATAAGAAGCACGCAATATTTCATGCTAAGTGGATTAAAATCAAACAGAAAGTTACGCTATTTTTTGAATCGCTTCCTTCATTTTCTCCGGAATCTCGATCGTGGACTGCGTCTTTGAGTTAAAGCCCACTAAAACGGATGATCCTTTGGTAACTAGCTGATCGTTCACAGTGATTTCATAGCCTAAGGTGAAGCTTTTTGTCCCGATTTGTATCGAATACACTTTTACATGGGGAACGTCGTTTAAAACGATTGGTTTTAAGTACTCGACTTCATTTTTAACCAAAACCACGCCTTCTTCCATCCAATTCCAATGATCACCAACCAAAGCAGAAAAATAATGCATGCGTGCGATTTCGAAATACGTTAAATAAATTGCATTGTTGACATGGCCTAAAATATCTAAATCGGTTAAGCGGACATGAATACGAGCTGGAGGAATCATTTGTCGAGAATTTGATATTCGGAATTATTGCTAATGAATTCAGGAACAATCTTTTTCATTTGGGTGACTAACGCTGTATTATCTTGCTCAACACAAAGTTCCACAAGTGTTTGTATGCGTTGCATTTGTTCATCTGTTTCAATGCGCGTATTGGCGATCATGATTTTCTGATGATGTGTTGGAATGGTGTTTTCCTCGTTGGCTAATAATTCCTCGTATAACTTTTCACCAGGACGCAATCCAGTAAATTTCAGTTCAATGTCCTTTCCAATTTCTAGTCCTGAAAGTTGAATCATTTTTTTCGCTAGGTCCAAAATTTTCACAGACTGACCCATTTCAAACACGAAGATTTCCCCTCCTTTCCCCATTGTTGCGGCTTCTAGCACCAATTGACAAGCTTCTGGGATAGTCATGAAAAACCGGGTGATGCGCTCGTCTGTAACGGTCACAGGACCACCATTTTCGATTTGTTTTTGAAACAAGGGAATAACGGAACCGTTTGACCCAAGTACATTTCCAAAGCGTGTGGTAATGAATTGTGTTTTTTGTTGTTCGTTCAATTTTTGAACGTACATCTCTGCAATTCGTTTGGAGGCACCCATCACATTTGTTGGATTTACGGCTTTATCCGTCGAAATCATAATGAATTTTTGCACACTAAATTCAAACGATAAATCTGCAAGAATTTTTGTTCCTTTCACGTTGGTTTGAACGGCCTCTAAAGGATTCAGCTCCATCATTGGGACATGCTTATATGCTGCGGCATGAAAAACAATGTCCGGTTGAAACGTCTGAAAAAGTTTTCGCATTCTTTCTTGATTGCAAATATCTCCGATAACCACTTCAAAACACAAGTTTGAAAAATGTTGATTTAATTCAAATTGCAAATCAAATAACGGTGATTCGGCTTGATCCAAGAGAATAATGTTCTTTGGATTGAATTGAGCAATTTGTTGAACAAGTCCACTTCCAATTGATCCGGCAGCGCCGCTTACAAGTATGGTTGCAGAAGAGATTTCTTCAGAAAGCTGTTTGTTTTGTAAGTCGATTGTTTCTCTACCAAGCAAATCCTCAATCCTGATTTTTTTTAATTGCCGTGAACTAAATACCCCATTAATCCAACTTTTGGGATTTGGCACTTTTTGCACTTCCATCTTCAAGGAAATGGCTTCATCTAAAACCGCTTGAAGTTTTTCCCCATCTGGATTTTGAATGGCAATAATCAAGGTTTTCGCGTTGAGTTCTAATTGAAGCTTAGTGAGTTGTCGGGTACTGAATACTTTAACTCCTTCGATGCGTGTCCCTTGTAGTTTTTCATTATCGTCAATAAATGCAGCTGCAACTTGATGATTTCGCGTATCTTTCTCTAAGGTTCTTTTGGTAATCAAACCAGAAATGCCAGCTCCATAAATGATGATAGATTCCTGAAACCCTCTATCTTTGATAGATTCTAGGTACAGTAATTTGATGATAAACCTTCCACCAACAATAAAGAATATACTTGCAAGGAATTCCATCACCAACACGGACATTGGGAATAAAAAGAATCCATCCAGTTGATGAAAGCGAATAAGTCCGGCAATCAAAAAGAGCAGGGTACAGCTCAATTCAGCAAGAAAAATTCGTTTAAGATCCTCTGTCGAAGTATACCGAACAAGTCCTTTTTGAATTTGGAACAAATAGAAAACAATCAGTTTAACTATGATAAAAAACCACAGCGACTTTGAAAGGATTTCCCATTCTGATTGAATCAAAGAAAAATCCGCCTTGAGGTCAAAGCGGATTAAATAAGCAAAAGCAAGGGCACACAGATGAATGATTAAGTCCAGAAGAACGACCACCCATCTCGGCGTATTTTGTTTTAATTTAAGCACACGTAAAGATAGGAATACTTATGAATTACTTGCTTCGAACCACGGTAACATTTCCATGTTTCAAGATTTCGTTACCTCCATTAGATACTGCCTTCGCGATGTAAAAATAAACTCCTTCTAGCACATCGTCTCCAGATTCATCTTTACCATCCCACATAAATGCTGGGTTATCATACTCTCTGATAACTTGTCCCCAACGGTTTAAAATCGTACAATTGAACGTTTTAATTCCTCCAAAGAAAAGTAATTGGAAATAATCGTTGTTCCCATCATTATTAGGTGTAAACACATTTGGTACTTCAATGTCACAGAAGTAGAAATTAACGGTTGCCGTATCAATAGAGACTCCACACATGTTTGTCGTCGACACAATGTATTCACCAGTTTCTGTTACACTGATGGCTGATGTTGTTTCACCAGTTGACCATATATAGCTCACATTTTGAGGTTGAACCAAGGCTGCCAGAACCTGAGTTTCGCCAATACAAAG
>CAMAPI010000014.1 GCA_945860065.1 Chryseobacterium gleum
GTTGCTGATTTAGGAGTAGTATGTTACGAAAGCTGCGTTGCTTGTATCAGTGGTTTAGAAGAAAATGCAGCTGCAACTTTGACATTAATGCCAAATCCAGCGCAAACATCTTTCAACATTGTTTCTTCTGAAGTAATTACAGAAGTTGAGTTAGTTGACTTGAGTGGAAAATCAGTGCGTAAAGTAACTGGATCTGCTACAGAAATGAATGTAAATGTATCTGACCTTGTTCAAGGAATGTATACAGTAATCGTTCGTTCTGAAAACGGAACAACAATATCTCGTGTGATCGTTCAATAATCACAAAAATAATTGATGTAGAAAAGAGGGGCTTGTCCCCTCTTTTTTTTGTCCAAAAAGTTTGCTTATTTGGTCAGATAAGCTTCTTGTTTGCGTACTTTTGTGCCATGGATCATGACATCGAATTAAAATTTCAACGAGTTAAAAAAAGTCTTGAAAAGGATTTTGGGCCAGGACTCGATGTTCCATCGTTGCTATTTTTAATTGGTGTTAACGAACTAGGTATTGGCTACAAAAATTTCAGCAAACAAGAAAAGACTGAATTAATGCATGTTGCCATTTGTACCTTGCTCGAACCATACGGGTATTATGAATTTGAAGGGAGAGACAAAGACCAGTGGCCGCACTTTAAATTGAATCAATTAATTCCAGCGCTTGGCCACCAAGAAGAACAACATTTAATGAAAGAAGCAATAATTGACTATTTCATTCAAAATGAATACTATACGCCTGATGAACAAGAATAAGTTATTCGCCTTAAAGAGCTTGTGCAATTTTAATAGATGAACGACCATAATTCGTAATTTTGTAACATGACTCACGAGACTATTCAAGCTCCATCCACATTTAAAACGTACTTAGTTTTTACGAAGTTTAGGTTATCCTTTCTCGTGATTCTATCTGCCTTATCTGGTTATTTATTTGCTGGCGGGAAAGACGGATTGATCATTTTTTATCTAATGCTAGGCGGAACCCTTGTTACCGCGGCTTCCAACGGAGCTAATCAAATATGGGAAAGGGACTTGGATAAATTCATGAACCGCACCAATCAACGTCCGTTGCCGACTGGTCAAATGTCTGTTCGTGAAGCATACATCATTTGCACATGCTCGCTTATATCTGGAACGATTTTATTAGCCATGATTAATTGGAAAGGTGCGGCGCTCGGTTTACTTGCGTTTATCACGTATGTTTTCATTTACACTCCCCTCAAACAAAAAACACCATGGGCAGTTTTCGTTGGTGCTTTTCCAGGCGCTATTCCTCCCCTTTTAGGCGCAATTGCACATACAAACGCTTTTGGATTTGAGCCTGGCGTTTTGTTTTTTGTCCAATTTACGTGGCAATTTCCGCATTTTTGGGCAATCGCCTGGGTCCTATACGATGATTATCTAAAAGCAGGGTTTTCCCTTCTTCCTTCAAAAACCGGAAGATCAAAGCATTCTGCCTTCCAAATCATGATTTACGCCTTAGCCCTTATCCCTTTTAGTTTGGTTCCATGGTTATTAGGATGGACTGGCATTTACTCGTTAATTATTGCGAGTGTTTTAGGAATAGGATTCTTCCTATACGCATACAAATTGTACCATAGTTTAGAAGTTTCAGATGCACGTAAACTAATGTTCGCCTCATTTGTTTATTTACCGATCATACAATTTGTTTATGTTTTTGATCGCATCATTTAATCAAACATTCATTTAATTAATACACTACGCCATGAGCACCGAAAACGAAGAAAAACCGACTGAAAAAAGAGATTTCGCCAACGAAATCAGTACGGAAGTGAAAGAAAAGATGAAGAAAAACTTAGTTTATGTTGGGATTTTCAGCGTCATCATGTTATTTGCAGGATTTACCTCTGGGTACATCGTATCCATGGGCGATTCCTTTTGGTTAAAATACCCTATGCCTATTTACTTTTGGTTAAGTACAGCGAGTATTGCCTTCAGTAGTTTGGCGTTTATTCTTGCCATTCGAAGTGCAAAAAAGAACCAACAAGGAAAAATCAAGATGTGGATGGCTGCTACCCTCATTTTTGGTGCTGGATTCATTTATTGTCAATTCAAAGGTTACGGTGAGTTGGTACGAAATGGCTTTCACGCTGTGAATAACCTGATAGTAACTGATGGTCGTTACGGAGATTATTTCGAGGTGAAATACCAAGACAAATTCATCGATGTAGATGGAAACAAATTTGTGTACGAAGGGAAAGAAATGAATCCCAATGATTTCAAAATTTTTCAAAATTTTATGTCACAATTTAAAGCGGTGAAGCAAAACAAAGCTCTTCGTTTGACCAAGCCAGACGGTCGTTTTGAATTGTATTTCAACCAGCAACCACTTCTCATCAAAAATGGGCTTTTGTTTGCTAATGACACGACGCAACTTCTATTTACAGATGAAATTCGCTTGAGTCAACTCGCTGTAAACATCCTAGATGGACGTGGGGACTTTTTTGCTAGAGGAGAATACGGAAAAGACTTTACGATCTATTACAAAAAGCATTTGCTGGACTATAAAGACCGTAAACTTTGGTACAAAGGAGAAAGTATTAAACCTCATCTTCAGGTGAAGGCGATGGAGTCAGCTGATTCAGCTTCACAATACCTCTATCTAATCACGTTTGTACATTTACTACACGTACTCATTGCATTACTTTATTTGCTAAAAGTTTCAACTGCTTCATTTAGAGGTGATTTCAATGCAGAGAACCACTTATCTCTGAGATTAAGCGCCTTGTTCTGGCATTTTTTAGGTCTTTTATGGTTAGGATTGCTCTTATTTTTCATATTTATTCACTAAATTTGCAGAAAATTTGTTAGAATGTCTGGACATACAACGCAACTAGATGCCAAAACCCTATGGGGCGGAAAAGAATCACCTTTTCAAACGAGCTATGGTAAATTAATGATGTGGTTTTTCCTAGTGTCAGATGCCCTGACATTTAGTGGATTGCTCATTGCATATGGTTTTACGCGTCACGATGCGCAAGACGCATGGCCAATTGGCGAGGAAACCTTTAATTCTATGCCTTTCTTAGGTCATGGTTACCCTTTGCTTTACGTGGCATTAATGACCTTTATTTTGATTGTTTCTTCTGTTACGATGGTATTAGCTGTTGAAGCAGGACATCGAATGAATCGGAAAGGAGTTACCAATTGGCTGATTGCTACCATTATTGGTGGATTCTTCTTCGTTGGTTCTCAAGCATGGGAATGGTCTCACTTTATTCATGGTTCTGAATTCGGGAAAATAGAATTAGCGGATGGTTCACAAGCGATTGTGAAAGGGCATTTCGGTGAAATAAAAAACTTTACCGTTGTTGAAGCGGGCGCACACCATAAAGTAGGTGAAGTGATGAAAGATAATTTAATGCACGAATTCCAACATGCTGCTGAAGAAGGGCATTTGAAAGGCGGTATGATTCATTTGGCTGATGGGTCCCTTGCTAAAATCAATAAAGAAAAAGACCATGAAATGAAATTGATCATCAAGAAGTCTGGTGCTCAAAACAAAACTGGTGCACGGGCGGTTACTGGCGCTGCGGCAGAAAAAATGTACTACGAAGCGCTATACAGCGGGGAAGCAAATCGCGTTGTTTATGGTGCAGACATGAAACAAAACGAATACGGCCCTCAACAATACGCTCAGTTCTTCTTCTTTATCACCGGATTCCATGGTTTCCACGTATTCTCTGGCGTAATGATTAATATTATCATTTTATTAGGTGTTCTCAAAGGAACCTACCACAAACGTGGACATTATGAAATGGTAGAAAAAACTGGACTTTATTGGCACTTTGTCGATTTAGTTTGGGTATTTGTCTTCACATTCTTCTATTTGATCTGATTGAAACACACTAAAATATATTCTCATGGAAAGAGATGACTTAATTGAATATTCATTACACAATCACCACGACGAGGCTAAAGGAAAGTCCATTCGTAAGAAAATCGTTCAAGTAACTGTTTTATTAACCATCATAACGACGGTTGAAGTGTTCTTGGGCGCCATGATTAAGCAAAGCAGTGATGCTTGGGCATATATTAAATGGTCATTTATCATTATGACACTTGTTAAGGCAGCATACATTGTAATGGTGTTTATGCACTTAGGTGACGAGAAAAAAGCCCTGAGAAACGTTGTTTTAATTCCTTATGCAATCTTTATCCTTTACTTAATCTTTATCGGATTATGGGAAGCAACAGAGGTTTCAGCTGCGTTGAAATCTTTCGGATTCTAGAACATGTCTCAATCCCAACAGCCCAGAAGTCGTGCAAAATCGATTTTAGCCCTGGTGTTGGTTTTTGGCCCAGCGATTTTTCTTATTCTTATTTCAACTCGTCGCTGTGAACATCGGTTTAAGCAGCTTGATGATTATGGATTAATTCAGTCCCCTTCCTTCGAAGTGTTTGAAAACGGAGTTTGCCAAAGTAAAAAGTTAAGTGATTACAAAGGCGATCTCATTGTTGTTTCAACCATTCAAACAAGTTGTCCAAAGGAATGTGGTATTTCTCTTTGGCACTTTAATCAAATTCTGTTTCAACACATTCGAAAAAACAAACGAAAAAAGCTGAAACAAGTACGTCTAATTTCTTTCGCTACGGATGAATTTGGTCGACCTGCGTCAGACCAGCAAATCAAAAATATTCGGGAGATGTTACGGGATGATATCGAAGGCTACGATCCGTCTATTTGGATTGTGGCAAAGGGCGATCCCGCCAAAGTGTATGACATCAAACACAACAACCAAAGTCTTTACAGAAGAGGGAAACAATATTTTGGTGGTGTTAGTTATTCCTCCCTTATGCTTCTACTGGATAAACAAAATCACCTTCGAATGGTTTTAAAAGGAAATGAAGAGGGCATGATTCGCAGAATGAAAGAACACCTGGCCCTGCTTCAAAAGCAATATGACAAAGAACGGGCAAAAAATGGCTAAAACTTCCTTCATTCTTGGTCTCTTAATCCTGCTCCTGTCTTGCGGCAATGAAATTCCGCCAAAACTTCCCATACTTGGAAATGTAGATTTATCGTACAAAACAGTGAATGGTGTAGAAAGGGTTGACACGATTTATCCGTCAATCCCCAACTTCTCTTTTTTAAATCAAGATAGCCTTAAGGTCACCAATGAAACGTACAAAAACCGCATTTGGGTTGTTGAATTCTTCTTTGCCACGTGTCCAACGATTTGTCCGATTATGAATGTGCAATTCAACAAATTAAATCAGGATACCAAAAAGCATCAAAAACACATTCAATTTCTGTCGTTTAGTATTAATCCAACACATGACCTTCCATTCGTTTTAACTAAATACAAACGCGCCCACGGAATCACAGCGAACAACTGGGATTTCCTCACGGGAAATGAAGCCGAAACACACCGTCTAGGCATTGAGAATTTCTTAACGTTCGCAGGAAGAGATAATGAAGCCGAAGGTGGATATGCGCATTCTGGATCGTTTACTCTTGTAGACAAAGCGGGGCATGTTCGAGGTGTTTATGCAGTGACTAATACGGACTTGAGCGTAAACGCGAACGAATACAAACGACTCAAAACAGATATATTTAACCTTTTAACATATGAATACCATGTCGAATAACAACCTGCCATCCTCTAAATACAGAAAAATCGTTGTTGCCATTTCCATCATTATTCCAGTCGCTGTTGCGGCGCTATTTGGAATTAAAGTGGAAGGGGTCGATTTATCCTGTTTGCCGCCATTTTACGCTTCTTTGAATGGCATTACGGCTATTTTGTTAATTCTTGCGTTAATATTCATTAAACGAGGCAATATGAGGCTTCATCAGCGCACTATTCAAGTGTGTCTAGCTATTAGTCTTTTGTTTTTGCTGTGTTATGTGGCTTATCACATGACCTCAGATAGCACGGCGTACGAAGGGTCATACAAAACCGTCTATTACTTCATTTTAATTTCACACATCCTTTTAAGCGTTGCTGTTATACCTGTTGTATTATTCTCTTATTTATTCGCCTTAGAAGGAAATTTCGCAAAACATAAAAAGTATACGCGCTTTGCTTTCCCAATTTGGTTGTACGTTGCCGTAACAGGAGTGGTGGTTTATTGGATGATTTCTCCTTTCTATGTGCATTAATTCAAGGTAAAAGGGTAACTTTCGGTTCAATCTTTTCAATTTTATAAAATGGACCAAACTCATTTACACCTCATCACCAATCACCTTGCCATCATCGGGGCGCTTTTCGCTGGAATTGTTTTACTCATTGGTTTACTTTCAAACACCGTTCAAACACGCATCGCGGCTTTTATTTTGATGCTCATCTCCAGTATAGGCGGATACATTACCTATCAAACCGGACATGAAGCGGAAGAAACCGTAGAACACATGAAGAATATTAGCGAACATATTATTGAACAACACGAAGAATTTGCTGAAAAAGCATTTTGGTTCATCATTTTACTGTTTATTGCCTCCCTTGTTGGATTGTATGCCGGAAAAAAGAACCTGCAGTCAGAGAAAAAAATCTCATGGATTATTTTATTGATTTGCTTCGTTGGTTTTGCGGTATTTGCTTGGACGGGTTACCTTGGCGGACAAATCATGCATGCAAACGATTTTTAAATTCAAAAAATGAGTCAATCCGCCAAACAATCCCGATACGACAAAGCGTATTTAAGACTAGCATTAAGTTGGGCTGAGCTCTCTCATTGCGCGAGAAAAAAAGTGGGCGCTATCATTGTGAAAGATTCCATCATTATTTCCGATGGATACAATGGAACTCCTGGTGGATTTGATAATTCCTGTGAAAATGAAGCGGGCGAAACGCATTGGTATGTTTTACATGCCGAGGCAAATGCCATTTTAAAAGTGGCAAGATCGTCCAATAATTGCAAAGATGCCACCTTATATTTAACCCATTCTCCCTGTAAAGACTGCAGTAAATTAGTCTTGCAGTCGGGGATTAAACGCCTTGTCTTCATAGAAGCATATAAGGATACTTCAGGTATTGACTTTCTTAAAAATGCAGGTTTAGAAGTGGTTCAAATCGAAAATTGTGCCCATGTCTGACCAAGTTAAAAACAACTATATTCTACCGATCATTTTATCACTGGTTTTAGCAAGTGGTGTTCTCGGAGGAGTCCTTTTAGAAGGTCCCGATAAAAAGGATTCAGGAGATATACAGAAACTAGAGGACATTTTAATGCTACTCGATAATAACTATGTAGATAAAGTAGATAAAGACGCCATTTTTGAAGCGACTATTTCCGACATGCTTCACAAATTAGATCCACACAGCAATTATATCTCGGCAAAGGACATGAAATCAGTGAACGAGTCCATCGAAGGGAAATTCGGGGGAGTTGGTATTCGATTTTTGCTCTTGCGCGATACAATTTGTGTGACCAACATTATCGATCAGTCTCCTTCACAACAAGCGGGAATAAAAGCGGGCGATAAAATTGTCAGAGTCAATGGGAAGAAAATCTGTGGCAAGGGTATCACGAACGAAAAAGTACTAGCTGCCTTGAAAGGAAAACCCGGAACAACAGTCGCGGTTACTTTTCTTCGAGGAAAAAAACAACAAGTCGTCACCTTAACTAGGGGCATAATCCCCATTTCATCTATTCCTTGCGCATACATGCTCGACAAGCAAACTGGGTATATTCTGATTAGTGAGTTTTCGCAAGTAACCGCAGAAGAATTTTACGTCGAAAGCTCGGAATTACTGAATCAAGGGATGACAAAAATGGTCTTGGATTTACGAAACAATCCAGGCGGTGTAATGTCCTCCGCCATCGATATAGCAGATGCTTTCTTGGCTAAGAATAACATGATCTTAAAGTCCAAAGGGAAAAACGAAGGCGAACGCACGTATTATTCTACTTCTGGTGGACATCTTGAAAAGACGAAATTAGTGGTGCTTATCAATGCCCGTTCCGCTTCAGCAAGTGAGATATTGGCTGGTGCCATTCAGGATAACGACAGAGGAATGATTGTTGGACGCCGCTCTTATGGAAAAGGCTTGATTCAAAAGGATGAAGTGCTGAGAGACGGAAGCAACCTTCGTTTAACCATTGCGCGCTATTATACGCCCTCGGGACGCTGCATTCAGCGCTCATACAAAGGCGGGTATGATGATTACATGAGGGACGAAGAACGAATCACACGAAATGAGTATTTTAAACCGGATAGTTCTGTATTTGTCGACTCGCTGAAGTTCAAAACAAAACATGGAAGAACAGTCTATGGCGGGGGCGGAATTATGCCAGATGTATTCGTGCCAGGAGATACAATCGGCGCCTCTTTTTACTTGACCGAATTGCAATGGAGTGGGGCAGCAAGGGCCTTTGCGTTTGATTTTATGCAAGAAAATAGATCGAAATGGGCGAATTCACAGCTTTTCGTGCAATCGTTTGAAATTAGCGATCAATTATTGACGCTCTTCTTGACTTTTGCGCAAAAAGATTTTCGTGTTCAAAAGGACCCTGCAGGATTGGCTGTGAGTAAAAACCTCATCAAGCGAATGCTAAAAGCCGAAATCGCTAGCCAAAACTGGACAGAAGAAGGATATTACCGAGTGCTCAATCCCTATGATAAAGAACTGATGAAGGCCGTTTCCTGTTTTAAGTAGCGCGTTTATTTATTTCGCTCGGAAAAAAATAACACGGCAAAAATAGTAACCATTCCTAGAACGGTTAAAACAGCAACCCAAAAAGTACTTCCTATTGCTAAAGGTAAAAGTGTATTCATGGCGTTTTTTTGGAAATATACTTTGAATATCAATGCCTTGGCTCATGAATGAACATCAAGCGATTAAGAACGAGCAAATCCTCTGTTTTCACGAAGATTACTAATCTAAGAGTTTATATTTTGATGATTTTCTGATGAGTGTTGTCTAAAAACAGGAAATACGTTCCGGGTTTTAAATCAGCAACAGAAAGATGAAGGTCATGGAGTACGGGGATGTCCAAAATCATATTTCCTTTGAAGTCTTTCAGCTGCAATTTACATTCCAGGTACTCCTTTGGAATGATAAAATATTCATCCACTGGATTTGGACAAATAAGTGCCCATTTTTGCTCTGCTTCATTCAATAGCGCTTGATTTGAAAAAAACGTGCTGAAATCAAATGAAAACAATTTGGCATCAATGCTGATCACTGATGAAATTTTTTCGGAACTAATAAAGCCTGAGACTGAATCACTAAAAGCAATGCCTTCTGTTTGTGAAAGGTTCAGCATATTCCCGATTTCTATTCTCCTTTTATTTCCACTGAACAATTCGGATCCTAAATAATCAGAAAATACATATATAAAACTTGTGTAAAAATTCGATCCATTATTCTTGTAGCCTAATGCCAGCACCCTATTTGTTGATGGCTCAATACTTGCGTCTGTAATAAGCCCATCTACGAACATTGAATCTAAGGGAATAATCGAAATCGTATCGGTCCAATAAGCAGGAAAACGGTAGCGTTTGGTATATAAGTTCCCCCAGTTTTTGCTAAGTAAAACCAAAGAGTCCTGTTGAAAATAGAATGCTTCTGCATCAAAGGAATGTCCATTTGATGGCAAATTAAAACTGGTTTGATCTGCATAGTTAAAAACCCTTTTTTGAGCTTGAACACTCGGGTTTAATCCTGACATTAACGCTTGCTTTGAAATCTGATAGATGCATAAATCCGTTCTGTTTCCGGCGTTGTTTCCAAAGTCACCCACATAAATATCCGTTGAGCTTTGTGTCATCGCTTCCCAATCAACATTAGATGCGTTTTCCACCAGGATTGTGTCTAAGACATTTCCTAACAGATCTAACTTAAAAATTTCCGGTATTGATCCCCCGTCATTTAGTATCCAGATAAACTCATTCCACACAATCATTCCCGAATTCTCAGCCAATATAGGCGGGAGATTTTGAATCAATAACGGTGCATAATTACTCGTGTTGTATAGACAAGAGCCATCATTTAATGACGCTTGAGGGTCGTAATTTACTGCTTGAGGGTCGGTACATCCCAATTGAGCATTCACCTGAAAAATGAACGCGTGAATGAATAAAACACTTAAAATAATTTTTGTTCCCATTGTTCTGATTCCTCCTCTGAAATCAATTTTAATTCCTTTAGATTTTTAACTACGAACTGAAAAGATGTTTGGTCTAATTTATCCCCATAATTCCAATCCGTTTGATTCAACCAGGCTTCCACCTGACTTGTTGGAAGGGCATATCTCCAGGCAAATTGTTCGATGGCATTTGGCGCATTTTTCAACTTGAATGCTTCCTGTTGAATGATTTGAATGATTTGATTTAACAAGGCTGCGTTTTCCAAAAGAAGTTCTGATTTTACCGCAATCACGAAACAGGGCCATGGGGTATATACTTCATCCAACAAGGTGCATTTACCTTGTTCTACAAATGGTGAGGTCGTGTATTTTTCCCATAAAAACGCTTGGGCCTCCCCGTGATTCAATGCCCAAATCCCTCCATAAACATCTCCAACAACAGTAAATTTCAAGGTGGATAAATCCCAGTTTTCTTTTTGCGCCTTCACATAAGACATTAAATGGGAGCCAGAGCCCTCTCTTGAAATGGCGAATGTTCCATGCTCCAAGGACGCTACATCAGGAATGGAATGGTCATTTGGCGCATGAATCCCCCAACATAATGGACTTTTCACATAAACATTTAGGATTTTAGCATCCAGTCCTTGTAAAATAGCGCGGGTTATTCCCTCCGTCAATAGAACAGCAATGTCAATTGATCCCGCCTGTAGTCCTTTGATCATTTGGCCTGTTCCACCAGTCATGTCCGACCAATGTAGCTCAACTCCAATCGCTTGAAAAGCCCCTGCCTCAATGGCGTTTCGCCAAGGAAGATTAAAGTGTTCCGGGACGCCTCCTATTTTAAATCGCTTCATGTTCTTCATTCTGAATAAAAAATTGCATGTCGTACAATCGCTTATAATAACCGTTTTCCATTTGCAATAATTCTTGATGGCTACCTATTTCAACCAATTCGCCTTTCTCCATCACCACGATTCGATCAGCTTTTTGAATGGTTGATAAACGATGGGCAATCACAATAGCGGTTCTTCCCTTCGTGATCTGCGCCGTGGCCCGTTGAATCAATTGCTCGCTGTCACTGTCCACGCTTGATGTTGCTTCGTCAAGAATTAATATTTGTGGAGCATAAATATACGCACGAATGAATGCGATAAGTTGGCGTTGTCCAACGGAAAGCATCCCTCCTCTTTCGCCTATTTCATGCTGATAATTTTCTGGTAAATTCATGATAAATTCATGAGCGCCTACAGCCTTCGCGGCGGAAACAACATCGTCCTTCGTAAACTGTGTGTCTCCAAGGGTGATGTTCGTGAATATAGTGCCCGAAAAAAGAAAAACATCTTGTAAAACAATGGCGATGCTCTTCCTTAGTTCCGATAATTTTATCTCTTGAATCGGCACATTTCCAATGCGAATGACCCCTGAATCGTGTTCATAAAATCGACCTAATAGATTTACGATGGATGTTTTTCCTGCTCCTGTTGCACCAACAAACGCGACTGTTTCACCATGATTTATTGTCAAATTCACGTTCTTTAAAACCAGGCTATTCTTTACGTAAGAAAAGGAGACGTTTTCAAAATGTACCGATTGTGCAAAATCCACATCGGTAATGGATCCGCTTTCCTGTAAATCTGCTTGTTCGTCAAGTACATCAAAAACTCTTTCGGCTCGAACTGTTCCGCGTTGAAGAATATTGAATTTATCCGCAAGTTGTCTAATCGGGCGATACAACTGATTGATCCACAAAGTGAAGGCAAACACCTCACCATACATGGAGCGGATTTCAGCAGCAGATTTACCAGAAACGTGAAGCGCGCCCCAGACTAACAAAAACGCGATGGACAGAGAGCTCAATATTTCTACAATTGGGAAGAAGATGGAGTTTGCCCATACCGCCTGAATGTGTGCTTGTTTGTGTCCCTCATTAATTTTTTCAAAGCGCTTGTATTCTTCCCTTTCCCGGTTGAACAATTGAACAACACTCATCCCGCTCAATCGCTCTTGAACGAAGGTGTTTAACCGAGTAACGGCTACTCGTTCTTTTTGAAAAGAATCCTTCATTGATTTCGCGAAAATTCTTGTTGCCAGGAGTAAAAATGGAATGGGAACGAGCGTCATCCATGCTAATTCCCAATTATTCATAAACATCAGGAATAAAATAAACACCAAGGAAAACAAATCCGAAAGAATCTCCATGATTCCAGATGAAAAAACTTCCGTTATAGCCTCCATGTCAGAAACAACACGGGTGACCATTGCCCCAACTGGGTTTTTATCAAAATAGGACATCCGTAAGCGGAGGAAATGCTGAATGATTTGCTTCCTTAAATCACGGATAACTGATTGAGCCAGTAAATTAGAAAAATAAGAAGAAATCAATTGTAGAAATCCTTCCACCATCATTACGCCTAATAACAACATGGACCACCACAATAACATCGTTGGGTTTTGTGATTGGACGATGTATTTATCTACCATCCTCCCTATTAACAAAGGACGCAATGGTCCTGGGATTGACAGTAAAATAACTGATATGATGGCTATCGACAAATACTTGCGGTAAGGTTTCGCAAAGAACAATAAGCGTTTGAACAGCTTTTTTTTCTGGGGGTTATTTGACTTCATGCTACGTCCACAAAATTAACGCAATTCAGCAACAATTTCGTGGTATTTACCACACCTTGTGCACACATGCGGGCCTAATTTTGTAGAAAGTTTTATTTTCTCTACCTTTGCGTTCAATTTTTCGAAAGACGTGGGAGTAAAAATATTTGCAGGTAGAGCATCAGAGGTCCTTGCTACGAAAGTAGCGGAAAGTTTCGGCGTGAAACTTGGGGACGTGAAAGTAAGTGTTTTCAGTGATGGAGAATTTCAACCGTCATTTGAAGAAACTGTTCGTGGACAAGACGTTTTTATTGTACAGTCTACAATGCCTCCAACTGAAAATTTATTCGAATTGTTGTTGTTGATAGATGCTGCACGTCGCGCTTCTGCCAGAAAAATTATCGCAGTAATTCCGTATTTTGGATTCGCTCGTCAAGACAGAAAAGACCAGCCGCGTGTTGCTATTGGAGCAAAACTAGTTGCTAACATGTTGATGGCAGCAGGTGTTGATCGAGTAATTACCATGGATTTACACGCAGATCAAATTCAAGGGTTTTTTGAAGTCCCTGTGGATCATTTATATGCCTCCACCTTGTTTTTTGGAGAAATAGAAAAGCTTGACACATCCAATTTAGTTGTGGCTGCGCCGGATGCCGGTGGGGCAAAGCGGGCTAATTCGTATGCGAAAAAGTTAAACTGTGGTCTCGCGCTTTGTCACAAACACCGCAAAAGACCGAATGAAATTGCAGAAATGACCGTTATCGGTGACGTTAATGGCAAAGATGTGATTATCATTGATGACATGTGTGACACCGCAGGTACATTAACTACGGCTGCAGACTTATTGATTGAAAAAGGCGCTAAAAGTGTTCGCGCATTTTGTACACACGCCGTATTGAGTGGTCCTGCATATGAACGCATTGCAAGCTCTCAATTAACCGAACTGATTGTAACAGACACGATTCCTATGTCACAGAAAAGTGACAAAATTCGCGTGATTACTGTCTCTGAATTGTTTGGGGACGTTATTAAACGTCTGATAAACAACGAGTCAATTAGTTCTCATTTTGTAATCTCTTAATTAATATATACATGAAAACAGCACATTTGAGCGGTTCGCTTAGAACGAACGTAGGGAAAAAGGATGCTGCCAGCCTAAGAAATGCTGGTCAAGTTCCTTGTGTGCTTTACGGCCAAGGTGAGCAAACTCACTTCTCAGTAAAGCGAACTGAAATGGACAAAATTGTTTATTCACCAGAAGTTTTCCAAGTAGCATTGGACATCGACGGGAAAAAAGCAATGGGAATCATTCGTGAGTTACAACAACATCCAACGAAAGACACCATTCAACACGTTGACTTTTTGGAGTTGAGTGACACGAAAACTGTTCGTGTTAAACTTCCAGTAAGGTTAACAGGGTCTTCTCGCGGTGTAATGGCCGGTGGTAAATTAATGACCGTCTTCCGTGTATTGCAATGCGTTGGCTTAGCAAAAGACCTTCCAGATGCAATTACATTAGATATTTCTACATTGCGTATTGGTGATTCTATCCGCGTAAACAGCATTGAAATTCCAGGTGTTACTTTATTAGATCCTGCGAGTGCCGTTGTTGTTTCCGTTAAAATGGCTCGTGGTGCTGTTAAAGGCGCTGACGCTACAGACGAAGAAGAAGCATAATAACATTGTTGATTGCTTAATCAACACATGCCCAAACCGCCCTAGTGGCGGTTTTTTTTTGCCCTATTTATAAGATAATCTTGGACATCTTTTTCGAATTGATAATTGTTCCTTAATTTCGTTCCATCCATATGGCTGCTAAATCAATAGTTATTATTCCAACGTACAACGAACTCGACAATGTCGGGCCAATGGCAAACGCTATTATGGAGTTAAAAAGTACATTTGACATCTTGTTCATAGATGATCAATCACCAGATGGGACAGCTGCTGTTATTGAGCAATTGAAATCCCAACATCCTGAGCGCATACATTTAGAAAAAAGAAGTGGAAAACTAGGTCTTGGAACCGCGTATATACATGGGTTTAAATGGGCGTTAGCACACGACTATGAGTATATTTTTGAGATGGACTGTGATTTTTCGCATAATCCAAAAGATCTTGAGCGCCTGTTGGCTACTTGCGAATCCGGAGTTGATGTCGTTATAGGATCGAGGTACTGTCGAGGGGGACGCGTGAAAAATTGGCCCATGAAACGCATTTTAATGAGTTATTTTGCCAGTGTTTACGTGCGTTTGATTTTATGGATTGGCATCAAGGACACGACGGCAGGGTTCAAGTGTTATCGCGCAGAAGTATTAAAGACGATCAAACTGGACGAGGTAATCTTTAAGGGGTATGCCTTTCAAATATGCATGAAATTTGCCGCGTTAAAACATGGATTTATTGTGAAAGAAATCCCCATTACATTTATAGATCGAATTTTGGGAGAATCAAAAATGTCGACAGGAATATTCAAAGAGGCATTCCTTGGCGTGTGGAAAATGAGAAAGATGGACTTATGAATAATTATTTGATTAAAGCCGGAACCATTGTCAATGAGGGAAAGCAATTTGTTGGTGATGTGTTGATTTTAAACGGCCGGATCCAAAAAATTGCTGCAACGATTGACTTACCGGCTGGAGTTATAGAAATCAACGCGGAGGGAAAATATGTTCTACCAGGATGTATTGATGACCAGGTGCATTTCAGAGAGCCGGGCTTAACACATAAAGGGAACATCTATACAGAATCTAGGGCAGCTGTAGCGGGAGGGATTACTTCTTTTATGGAAATGCCTAATACGGTGCCTAATGCGCTGACCCAAGAATTACTAGCAGATAAATATCACATTGCCGCTCAAACATCTTTGGCAAATTACTCCTTTTTCATGGGGGCCTCTAATGATAATTTGGAAGAGGTTTTGAAAACTAACCACCAACACGTTTGCGGTATAAAGATCTTTATGGGGTCTTCTACGGGGAATATGCTGGTGGATAAAGAAGCGGTCTTAGAAAGCCTCTTTTCACGTGTTTCGATGCTCATTGCTACTCATTGCGAAGACGAAATGACTGTCAGAAACAATTTGGCGCTGTTCAAAGAACAGTATGGTGAGGAAATTCCTATTTCAGCACACCCCTTGATTCGAAGTGAAGAAGCATGTTATTTATCCTCCTCCTTGGCCGTGTCCCTTGCGAAAAAGCACCAATCAAGGTTACATATTTTGCACATTTCAACAGAACGCGAAACGCTTTTGTTTGATAACACATTGCCGCTTGATAAAAAACACATCACTGCCGAAGCGTGTATTCACCATCTTTGGTTCTCGGACCAGGACTATGCAGAAAAGGGGAATTTTATTAAATGGAATCCCGCAGTGAAAACCGCTGCTGACCGAGAAGGAATTTGGAAAGCTTTACTAGACAACCGTATTGACGTCATTGCTACCGACCATGCCCCTCATACACTAGAGGAAAAATCGAATAAATACATGAGTGCTCCATCCGGAGGACCTCTAGTACAACATGCCTTAATTGCAATGTTAGAAAAAGTTCAGGAAGGAAAAATCAGCATAGAACGCGTAGTAGAAAAAATGGCACATGCCCCAGCGATACTTTTTCGCATTCAAGGAAGGGGATTTATCCGCGAAGGGTATCATGCGGATATTGTGCTGGTTGATCCCAATAGAAAAACAGCGGTTTTTAAAGAAAATTGTTTGTCCAAATGTGCTTGGTCTCCTTTTGAAGGGCACACCTTTGAACACGCGATAGACCGTACATTTATTAATGGACGACTAGCTTATTCCAAGGGTGAGATTTTGGATGGAACGATGGGTGAAAGACTGAACTTTAATATAGCCTAATGAAATACTTTTTGATTTGTGTTCTCATTCTCTTTACTGCGTGTCAAGAAAACACGGGTAAAAAACCAAGCGGTTTAATCGAAGAAGAGAAAATGAGCCTAGTTCTAGAAGATGTTCTTTTACTTGAAAGCCACTATCAAAGCAAATACGGAATTCCCGGCGTTTACAAAGAGGCGCTGGATAAATCGTTAGAATCCATGTTTAAAAAGCGCGGCGTTACAAAAAAGAGTTTTGCAGATAGTTATGCTTATTACGCTAGTCAACCCGAAATGTTCAACGCATTAAACACACAAATCATGAGTCGATTAAGCCGTCAAGTCCCTTAAAAACTGTGGTGATTCGAATGCACCAAATAGCCCAAAAAACGCTCAGCTTTCTCATTAAAGACCTCTACAGATTCCGAACTGTAAAATTCACGCCCTGCATTTTTAGATAGTTTTTGGTCTATTTCCGGGTGAGCAATGAGGTATTGCTTCAGTTTTTCCGCCACTATTGGCCCCTGGGACACCACTTGAATGTGTTTTCCTGCGATTTCCTGTATCTTCTCCTTAATTACCGGATAGTGTGTGCACGCCAGTATGATTGTGTCAATAAGCGGGTCTTTTCTCAATAATTCTTTTACGTCTTCCTCTATGAATTGAATTCCGGCGGGGTGTTGGTGTTTTTCATTTTCAATAAGGGGAACCCACATTGGACAAGCGTGTTGAGAGACCAAAATATCTGGCGCCAATTTTTTCAACTCAATTATATAGGATTCGCTTTGGATGGTTCCGGTCGTACCCAAAACCCCAACGTGTCGATTTTTACTCAGAAAGCCTATTTGCTCAGTGCTTGGGCGAATAACGCCTAGCACACGTTTATCCGGAGCCAAGTTGGGTAAGTCTTGTTGTTGAATGGTGCGGAGTGCTTTTGCAGATGCTGTGTTGCAAGCAAGCACAACTAAAGGACACCCTTGGTCAAACAAAAATTGGACGGCTTCTAGTGTAAACTCATACACCACATCGAAAGAACGATTTCCATAAGGCGCTCTTGCGTTATCACCAAAATACAGTAAATCATGCGTTGGAAGAATTTTTTGTACCTCTTCAAATACGGTTAATCCACCATAGCCAGAATCGAAAATACCGATAGGAGCTCTTTTGTTCATGATTCAAAACTAAACAAAAAAGGCAATCACATGGATTGCCTTTTGTTATAATATTTATGTTGCTTATTTTTTAGTCGCCGCTGCGTCTAAAATCAACAATTCAGTAATTACTTCATTTGTAATATCCATTCCGCCTTTGTAATACATCGTCATGGACGATTGATCCAAAACATAGTTCAATTTTTTGCGCTCTGAAACTAGCTCAATTGCTTTTTGAACACGTTCTAAAATCGGTTGATTTAATTGCTCACTATATGTTTTCAATTCTTGTTCTAATTCTGTTTGACGCGTTTCTAGGTTTTGTTGCATACGCATCAGCTTATTTTGCTCATTCTCCTTAATCATAGGGGGCATGTCGTTTCCTTTCTCCATGAAAATTTTATACGACCCTTCAAACGCCTTCTGCATTTCTTCTAACTCCGTCACTCCGGATTTCTGAATTTGATCCAACTGTGCAATTGCTGCTTTTCGGGAAGGCATTGTATCCAATAATTTTTGAGAGTCAACATGTGCTACTTTCGACTGTGCTGCTGCTCCAAATCCGATAAATAAAACGAATCCTAATAGTAAATTTTTCATTCTTTATATATGTTACTTTGTTATACCCATTTCTTCGAGAACAGAATTACTCATGTCAAACTCTTTCTCTGCATAAACTAAATTACTTTGGTTTGCTTTGTCAAAAACGAAGGAATATCCTTCTCTTTTTGCAACCTTTTTCATAGCGGTAAAAACCCGATCTTGAATCGGCTTCACCAATTCTTGACGTTTTTGAAAATAGACTCCGTCCGAACCAAAATACTGTGTTTGCAGGTCGATGACGTCTTTCTCCATCTTTTCTATTTCGCTTTTACGTTTTTCTCTTTCCTCTTTTGGAAGGAGCACTTCTTCTCTGTCAAAACTCGATTTCTTGGTTTTAATCAACTCATAGCGATCCTCTATTTCCTTTGTCCATCGTTCGGCCATTTTATCAAGTCGTTCTTTCGCCTCCACATATTCTGGAACATTTTTCAAAATGAAGTCCGAATCAATAAACGCGTACGACTGAGCATTGGCAAATCGCATGCCAAAAAACAAGATGAAAAGAAAACAATACTTTGACATATAAAAAATTGTTTCTAAAGAACGGCGAAGTTAAACATTTATTGTAATATTCTATAATTCTCCAAGGTTCATTCCTATTGTGAAGCTCAATTTTGGGTAAAATCCTTTACTCATAATAGACGCATCTGAGCCAGATGTTGTCCCTGCTCCGCTTGACCAACTATCTAATTTATCGAAGCCGAAGCCATAATCCAGTCCCAGCATACCGAACATAGGCAGGAAAACTCGAATGCCCACGCCTGCGGCGCGCTTTACGTTAAACGGGTTGAATTTATCAAATGTTGGATACGTATTTCCCGCCTCTAAGAAAGTAAGCGCATAAAACGTCGCTTGTGGATTTAAAGAAATTGGGTAACGAAGCTCCAGGGTGTATTTTGCAATAATTGGATCACCGCCGTTTGCCGAAATGGTTTGATCATCATACCCTCGAAGCGCAATGATTTCACGTCCACCAAGTTGGTTCACTCCTGATAAACCACTTCCTCCCATGGAATAGCGATCGAAAGGCGTTAGCCCTTTTGCTTTGTTGTACATTCCAATGTAGCCGAATCCAAAGCGCGGCATAAGGACAAGTTTTTTATCTGCCGTTAATGGCAGGAACCATTCGCCTGTAAACTTAAAGCGGTAATATTCAAGAAATAGGTAACGTTCTCGGTCAGTCATAGATGCATAGTCTGCATCATCTCTGAAGTAAGAATAGGGCAATGTCGCTTTCGCGGTCAGGGTAAAATTGGACCCGCTTTGTGGATAAATTGGCGCACTCACTGAACTACGTTGAAGGACATACTTCAAGGCAATATCGTTTGCATAACCCTCATTAAATAGCGGGAAACGCGTGTCCTTCATCACATCATAATATTGGTAGCTCATTTCATAATAAGCAGTAAAATAATCATCGGGCCATCTTTTGCGTCGACCGAGTCCAACACCCGTTCCAGTGATGGAAAGCCCCGTGTAATTCGGATCGGATCTTAAGAAGCCTGTTGTAGATAACGCTGTTCTATTTACCCAAAAAGACAAGGAGTTTGGTTTCTTTCCGCCAAGCCATGGTTCGGTGAATGAAAAGTTATATCCTTGGTAAAAACGTCCATTTGATTGCGCGCGAATGGATAAACGTTGGCCATCACCACCCGGTAGCGGTGACCACGCTTCTTTCTTGAAGAAATTTTTGGTCGAAAAATTATTAAATGACAATCCAATCGTTCCGATAATTCGTCCCGGGGTAGAAGGGCCGGCCCCGCCATATCCACCAGACAATTCGATTTGATCACTTGACTTTTCCTCGACTACATACTCAATATCCACGGTTCCTTTCGCTGGATTCGGCATTGGATTCACTTGGAATCCTTGATCGCTGAAAAAGCCCAATTGAGATAATTCACGCTGCGTCCTCATGATGTCTTCCTTGTTAAACACATCCCCTGGTTTTGTCCTAACTTCGCGTAATATTACGTGGTCGTTCGTTTTGGTGTTTCCCCGAATGGTAATTGTTCCGTTTGTTGCGATTTTGCCTTCAATAATGCGAATTTGATGATTGATCTGATTATTTGTCACATTCGTTTCAACCGGAATAACTTGAAAAAACAAATACCCTTTATTCATGTACAATGCAGAGACATCTCTACCATCTGGACCGCCAAATAAACGTTGTGTAAATAAATCTTTGTTGTATAGATCTCCTTTTTTAATTCCCAAAACCGTATCTAAGAAACTAGAGCGGTACTTCGTGTTACCAATCCATTCAACTTCACCAAAATAATACTTTTCGCCTTCGTTAATCTGAATTTGAATTTTTAAATTCTTGTCGTCCAAAAGATAAACGGTATCGTGGATTATTTGCGCATCCCGCAGTCCAACCTTGTTAAACTTTGCCATTAAGGCTGTCTTGTCCGTTTGATAACTTGATTCCGTAAATTTCGATCGCTTAAAAACACGAAGGGCGCCTTTTTGTTTGGTGTCTTTCATGGCCATTTTCAACTTCCACAATGGAACTTGCGTACTGCCAATAATCTCAATTTCCTTAATCCCTATCTTGGGTCCTTTGTCGATGGTTATGGCGAAGATTTCTGAATCATTAATGAGCGTATCTTTTGTGCGCGAGATGCTTACATTGGTATGATAAAATCCTTTTTCACGAAAGTACCCTCTGATCTTGCTGTTGGTTTGAAAAATTAAATTTTCCGTAATCGTTTTCCCTGCATAAAGGGATATTTCTTCTCTTACTTTGTCCGCTTCTCTTTTTGTTATGCCGTCAAACTTGAATTTAGACAATTTAGGGCGTGGGGAAAGCTCAATAACTAGGTAAATTACACCCGCAAGTTCTTTTTCAGCATATATAGAAATATTGGAGAAAAGTCCTTCGCTCCATAAATTTTGGATGGCTTTATTGATTTGTTGACTAGGCAAGGTAATCATTTGGCCTTGGCGCAAACCTGCGATCATTTTTATTCCTTGGTGATCGTAATTGTCTGCTCCGACTACTCGAACTGGTCCTATTTCATATTCCTTCGGTGATGCATAATCAAAGTCTAAGCCCCCTAATGTTGTTGGGTTATTTTGACCATATGTCATAAACGAAAAAAATAAAAAAATAATTACGTATCTCATTTAATGTCATTTAATTGTTCAGAAGTCTTTCCAAATCTTCTTTCTCTTTGTTGATAAGCAATGATTGCCTTCAAAAATTCTCCTTTTCGAAAATCCGGCCAATAAACAGGCGTAAAGTACAACTCTGTATAAGACAATTGCCAAAGCAAAAAGTTACTAATGCGGCATTCTCCACTCGTTCGAATGAGTAATTCCGGATCCGGAATCCCCGAAGTGTTCAGTTTTTCACTGATTGTCTTTTCTGAAATTTGATCAATTGAAATGGTGCCTTTTTGAACATCCGCTGCTAAATTTTGGCAGGCGTTAGTTATTTCAGCGCGCGCACTATAATTTAAAGCCAAAACCAAGGTAAGCGCCGTGTTTTCTCGTGTTTTCTCCTTTGCTTCTATTAAGGATTTAACGCAAGAGTCTGGGAGAGCAGAAATGTCGCCAATGGTCATTAAGCGAACACCATTTTCATGCATTTCGTTCGTTTCATTGGTTATTGCTTGCACAAGCAAATCCATTAATCCGGCAACCTCATCAACTGGACGATTCCAGTTTTCAGTAGAAAAAGCATACATCGTTAGGTGTTGTACACCTACTTCTATCGCTGTTTTGATGATTTCTTTAACGGACAAAACACCTTCTGCGTGACCATATAAACGATGTTGGCCTTGATTTTTTGCCCAACGACCGTTGCCATCCATAATGAAAGCAACATGCTTTGGGACGTTCGTTTGTTCTAATTGAGTCAATAAATTCGTCATTTCCATGTTCTTAACGAAGGTAATCAAAGAATCTTGTGTTCTGTATGCAAAAGCGCATAAACTATTTCTCAAAAAAAAAGGGACTGGTTAACCACGTCCCTTTATCATGCTGATTTGCGACAATTATTCTGCTAGAATAATCAAACGATTATTATTTAATTCTGCTACCCCGCCTTTTATGAATACACTCCATTTTGAACCGCTTTGAACCACCTGATTGCTCATTTCTGCATCTGATTCATTCCCGCTTAATTCAAAAACAACCTCTCCGCTTTTCAATGAGGAGATAATTGGCGCGTGATTATTCAATACTTGAAACATCCCGTCTAATCCTGGAAGAGTTACGCTTGTAGCCTCTCCTTTAAAAAGACTTGTTTCTGGAGTGATAATTTCTAATTTCATGTGTGAACAGTATTAAGCTTCAGCCAACATTTTTTCTCCAGCAGCAATAACATCTTCGATGCCGCCTTTCAAGTTGAATGCCGCTTCTGGGTATTGGTCAAATTTGCCATCAAGAATGTCGTTAAACGCTTTGATAGTGTCTTGAATGTCTACTAATACACCTGGTAGTCCAGTAAATTGCTCCGCTACATGGAAAGGTTGAGACAAGAAGCGTTGAACGCGACGAGCTCTATGCACGATTAATTTATCTTCTTCAGATAATTCATCCATCCCTAAGATGGCGATAATGTCTTGAAGTTCTTTGTAACGTTGAAGGGTGATTTTCACACGCTCTGCACAATTGTAGTGCTCGTCCCCAACGATTTCAGCTGTCAAAATTCGAGAAGTAGAATCTAATGGGTCAACCGCTGGATATATACCTAACTCAGCAATTTTACGAGACAATACCGTTGTTGCATCCAAATGGGCGAATGTGTTCGCTGGCGCTGGATCGGTAAGGTCATCCGCAGGCACATAAACCGCCTGAACTGATGTAATTGATCCACTTTTCGTGGAAGTAATTCGCTCTTGCATAGCACCCATCTCGGTTGCTAATGTTGGTTGGTAACCTACTGCTGATGGCATACGGCCTAGCAATGCGGAAACTTCAGATCCTGCTTGTGTAAAACGGAAGATGTTATCAACGAAGAAAAGAATGTCTTTTCCTTGTCCTTCACCATCACCATCTCTAAAATATTCTGCAATGGTCAATCCCGATAAGGCAACACGTGCTCTTGCTCCTGGAGGCTCATTCATTTGTCCAAACACGAACGTCGCTTTGGATTCTTTCATTCCTTCTAAGTCGATTTTTGTTAAATCCCAACCACCTTCTTCCATGGAATGCATGAATGCATCACCATATTTAATGATGCCGGACTCTAACATCTCACGTAGTAAGTCATTCCCCTCGCGGGTACGCTCACCAACACCTGCAAATACAGATAATCCACCGTGGCCTTTTGCGATGTTATTAATTAATTCCTGGATCAATACTGTTTTTCCAACACCCGCTCCACCAAACAAACCGATTTTTCCTCCTTTTGCATAAGGCTCGATCAGGTCAATTACTTTAATCCCTGTGAAAAGGATTTCTGTTGCTGTTGACAACTGGTCAAATTTCGGTGCTTCACGGTGAATTGGCAATCCCTCGGAATTATCCACTTCATTGATCCCATCGATTGCTTCACCAACAACGTTAAACAAACGTCCTTTGATTTTGTCTCCGATTGGAACTTTGATTGGCACGCCTGTTGCGACCACTTCCATTCCTCTTGTGAACCCATCTGTTGAGTCCATTGAAATCGCACGAATAGCATTTTCACCAACGTGTGATTGAACTTCTAAAACAACGCGAGTGCCGTCTATTCTGCGCACTTCTAGCGCGTCATAAATGTTTGGCAACACTGTTCCACGCTCAAATCGAACGTCCACAACTGGACCGATAACTTGTGAGATTTTTCCTTTTACTGATAACATTATAAGCCTTTTTGAATTCGGGCGCAAATATACACGATTTTATTTGTATTTCCGAGCAATCAAATGAAGATTGTTTTATGTGCTTTTAACAATAAGCCGAACAGGGAAATAAGAAAAGAGGAAACTAAGGGTAGAAACCGAGGCTAAAATCAGGCCAAAATCGGACAATGAACACACCATTGGAAAAGGGATGTTCGCTCCGGGGATAATAAGCATTTCAAATTTTAACTGAAGAATGCAGACAATATAGCCCAAAATTAAACCAAAAAAAATTCCTGTTCCCGAAATCAATAATCCCTCGTAAAAAAAGATGCTAAACAGGTCTTTTTTGCTCATGCCTATTGCGCTTAAAAGTTTGATGCTGTCTCTTTTTTCCACATAAAGCATTGTTAATGAAGCAACGAGATTAAAAGCGGCAAGAATAAAAACAAATAAAAGAATAATAAAAACAACCAGGCGCTCCGATTTGCTCGTTCTAAAAATCAATTCGTTTTTTTCTAAATTGGTGCGGATGTTGAATGTATTATTTCCAATTACTTTTTGGATTTTTGCCTTCACCTCTTGTCCATCGTAACCAGGCATTAGTGTAATGTATAATTTACTGATTTCCCGTTCATACCCCAACAAGTTTGACGCTGATTGGAAATCCCACATAAGTGCGCTGGCATTTACTTCTTGGTTAAAATTAACCGCGCCATCTATTGCTAGTCGAGCGGTGTGAAAAGGAGCCTTGCCCAGGCGAATTTTAACATTGCGTTTTGGCGCGTATATGAGTAGGTCATCTGTATTGGTTGAACCAATGCTTATTTTTAAATTTTGCATTAATTCCGCCCCAACATAAGCAAATCGCCCATCAGAAAATACGTTTTGTCCAATTCCACCCAACAGGTGTTTTTGGACATGACAATCAGAGAGAAAAGATTTTTCTACGCCATAAAGTTTCGCGTTTATCCACTTTTGCTCATGCCTAAGAACGATGACTTCCTCGACTTGTCGAGAAACATTCTTTATTCCAGGAATAGCTTTAATGCTCCGCGTATCGATTTCGTTTTCAAAAAATGTTTTTCGCTGCACATGTTGAATGGTAATCGGGGGGTCGAACTCACTGTATAGTTGTTCGATCATTTTCTCTATTCCGTTAAATGCAGATAATAATACAACGAGCGCCGCCGTGATAATTAATACACCAAAAAGAGAAATTCGACTGATTAAGGTCACGATATTTCGCTTTCCTTTCGACCATAAATATCTTTTTGCTATGTATAATGGCGTGTTGATCACTTCTTTTTCAGTAACTCATCGATTTTCATGGCGTAATCCAACGAATCATCAATGTGAAAAACCAAATCTGGGATTTTACGAAGATTTTTTAGGCGATTTCCAACTTCACGCCTAATTTTTCCTTGATTAGCGCGAATGTTTTCTAACACTACGTTTTTATCCGGGCCGGCAAAAACACTTAAAAAACAGCGAGCGAGGGATAAGTCGGATGTCACACGTACAACCGTCACCGTGACCATTGATCCAAGACAGATTTCTCCTGCATTGCGTTGAAAAAATGTAGATAATTCAGCCTGAATAACTGCTTCAATTTTGTTTTGTCGTATTGAACTCATGGTCCAAAGTTATGAATTAAGAAGGAAACTACGTTATTTGAGTGGAACTTTGCCGTCTATGGCTTCTTTCACCTGAAAAACACTCAATAATTTTTTATTCGGTGTTTTCTCTCTTCTATTTTTTCGCTCCAGCCGCAAGGATTTGAACTCTTTAAAAACCAAAAAAAAGGCCTTGAGATGCAGGGTTTTCCCAACTAGGAGGTGTGCAAATGACTGGATGAGCGCTTTGGCTAAATATGCCCAGTTTAAACCTGAGGGAAGATGTAAAAAATGCAGAAAGTGCTTATTCCGCTTTGCAATTATTTTCACCTTGTTATTTGGTAGTTTTTTAATCGTTGAGGATTGTTCATGGTAACAGATTGACGTTGGTTGAAAATACAGGCTCCAACCATTGCGCCATGCCTGAAGCCCGAGGTCTACATCTTCGGAATAGTACGGATTAAACAATTCACAAAAACCGCCTAATTCTAGCAGGTGTTTTCTACGAACCAGGGCATTTGCGCCAGACAAGAATAAGGTTGGCAAAACCTGCGTGGCAGAAAAAGTGTTTTTATTACTCTCTATTTTCAACAAACCGATATGCGGGTTTTTCGCTCCATCTTGAGGCTCGTTTGTTTGTTTATCTAAAATTGCCCCCATTACTCCGAACGTTTGCTCATCTTGGAAAAGTGACAGCTGTGAACTGAAGTATCCGCTGCTTAAGTGAACGTCCGAATTCAAAAAACACACCAATTCCTTGGTGGCCCTACTTATTCCCCGATTCATGTTTCCCGCAAAACCCGTATTCACGTCGCTTTTTATAAAGATCAGCTCTGGGAAAATGCTCGTCGCTTGGTGAAATGACTCGTCGGTAGACGCGTCGTCTGAAACGATTATTTCATAATCAACAATCCCGCTAGTATCCAGTGCTTTATAAGCACAACTGATGGTTTCAACCAATAACTGCTCTCCATTATAATTTGGAATAACGATCGAAACGCTCAATTTTATCAACTTGCTCATATGTATTAAAGAAGAACAAAAGTACGCAATTTATCCCCCGTGATTATTGTGGTGTGTGTGGAGAAAAAGGATTGCTTATCTTTGCTCTATGAGAACCTTTTGGGAAATTTTTCGCTTTGCCTTTAAATACCGTATGTTGGCATTATTGACAATCATAGGGAATTTAATGTTCACGCTTTTTAATCTCCTTTCACTGGTTTTATTTATTCCCTTTTTACAGTTGATTTTTAGCGCGAAAGAGCTAAAAACAGCGGTGATTCAACCACATTATTCTGGCGACTTAGGAACGCTTCCCTCTTATTGGGTAGATCTTTACAATTATGAGATGCATCAAATGGTTGTTACTGACCCAAAACGCGCATTGATTACTGTTTGTTTGATGGTTTTTGGGGCTTTTTTCTTTAAAAACTTATCTCGGTATTTTGCCGTATGGTTTCAGTCCGAATTAAGGGCCCGAGTTGTTAGAGACATTCGCAATCTCCTTTATGAGAAGGCTATTCGGCTTCCTCTTGGTTTCCATGCAAATGAAAGGAAAGGAGATCTTTTAACTAGAATGGGGCACGATGTTGGGGAGGTGGAAAACGCGGTTGTGTGCACTATAGAGTTGGTGTTTAGAGACCCTATTTCCATTTTGATTCATGTCGGAACCTTAATGTTTATCAGTGCTGAGTTGACCGTTGTTTCATTTTTCTTATTGCCGATTTCAGCATTTGTCATCTCTACCGTAGGAAAAAGTTTGAAACGCACAGCTAAGCAAGGACAAGAGCAGCTTGGATTATTAACGTCTTCTTTTGATGAGAGCTTGAGCGGGGTAAGAATCATTAAATCTTTTAACGCGCTAAACTTTATGTCCGGTGTCTTTCAGGGGCTAAACCTGCGTCACCAAAAATTAACCACAAAGACCATTCGTAAAAAAGATGTGTCTTCCTTGTTAAATGAAACAATAGGGGCTGGTGTTATGATGTGTTTAGTTTGGTTTGGAGGGAAACAAATTCTTGAAGGAAATCAGGGTGGACATGCGCTAACAGGTGAATTATTCATTACGTTCATTGTTGTTTTCTCCCAATTACTTCGTCCGATTCAAGCTGTATCCAGTGGTATTGCAGTGATTAATAAAGGGAAGGTTTCATTAGATCGAATCAATGAAATACTTCATAGTGATGAAAAAATCTTAGAAAAAGAAAACGCCCTTTCCTTAAGTGGCTTTTCTGATTCGATCGTTTTTGAACATGTTGGATTCAGGTACCAACATGAGCCGGTTCTAAAAAATGTTTGTTGGGAAGTTAAGAAGGGTTCAGCTGTTGCAATTGTAGGTGAATCGGGAAGCGGGAAATCGACATTAATGGACTTACTTTCTCGTTTTTACGACGTTTCTGAAGGTAGGATTTTAATTGATGGGAAGGACCTTCGCGACCTTAAAATTCACGATTTGAGAGGTCTTACCGGCATCGTATCTCAAGAATCTATTTTATTCAATGTGACTGTTAGAGAAAACATTGCTTTTGGTGACGACAAACCCAACATGGAAAAAGTATTACATGCTGCGAAAGTCGCGAATGCCCATACATTCATTTCTGAGCTAGAGCATGGTTACGAAACGGTTATTGGTGAGAGAGGAAACAAACTTTCTGGCGGACAAAAACAACGATTAAACATTGCGCGAGCGGTTTACAAAGACCCGGCTGTACTTATACTTGACGAGGCCACGTCTGCATTAGACACGGAATCTGAGAAACTGGTACAAGATGCTTTGGAAACATTGATGCAGGGAAGAACATCTTTTGTTATTGCGCACCGCTTAAGCACGATAAAAAACGCGGATGAAATTGTTGTATTATCCAAGGGTGAAATTGTTGAAAAAGGCAGCCACGAAGAGTTGCTTGTTGCAAAATCTCATTACTATAAATTCTGTTCGCTTCAGGGTTTAATTTAAATTCTATGTTAATTGAGTGTGCCTATAAACACTTTGTCACAAAAATTGTTATGAGTAAATTAAAAACTTTATCACTAAATTTGTACCCTAAACGAATCGTATGAATCATCAAACAGTGTCTTTTTCAAAAGAAACAAACGTAGAATTCTACAAAACATTAAGATCTAGAGTAAATAATTATTTCAAGGAAAAAAACATTAGTCGCCATGCAAATGCTACGATGGTGATTAAAACAATTGTCATGCTAGCCATTTACTTGGTTCCTTTTGGGGTTTTATTTGTGTCCGGGCTGGATTCCTGGGTGTATTTACTTTGTTGGATTGGGATGGGTATTGGCATGGCTGGATGTGGTCTTTCCATTATGCATGACGCAAACCACGGAGCATATTCGCGAAATGAAACAATCAATAAAGCCATTGGAAATGTATTGATTTTACTAGGCGGAAGCGCTGTAAACTGGAAAATTCAACACAACGTTTTACACCATACGTATACCAACGTCACTCACTTAGACGAGGACATCGATCCACCAGCAAAGCTTCTTAGATTTAGTCCACACAAAACAAGATATCCTGCACACAAATTTCAACACTTGTATGCGTGGTTTTTTTATGGAATGATGACCATGATGTGGTTTTCCACAAAAGACTTTAAACAAGCGAAGCGCTACAACAAAAAGGACTTAATTAAAACACAAGGAACCACTTATGCGCGTCACATGGCATTTATTGTTTTATTCAAAATCATTTATGTTGGTACGTTTATCATTTGTCCATTCTGGCTTAGTCCTGCTTCTTGGTACATTACACTTCTTGGGTTCATCATTATGCACTTTATCGCTGGGTTTATTCTTTCGGTCATTTTCCAGCCGGCACATGTTGTTCCAACTTCCAGCTTCCCTATGCCAGATGAATCGGGTAATATTGAAGCAGATTGGGCGGTTAATCAATTGTACAATACCGCGGACTTTGCTCCTAAATCGAAGCTTTTCTCTTGGTATGTTGGGGGATTAAATTTCCAGGTTGAGCACCACTTATTCCCAAATATTTGCCACGTTCACTATAGCAAATTAGCAGAAATAGTTAAATCGACAGCGCATGAGTTTAACCTTCCTTATTACTCATATGAGACGTTTTTAGGCGCCTTAGCTGACCACACAAAAATGCTTTACAACCTTGGTCATTACGACGAGGCCCCTGCAATACATTAATCCCTTTGTATGTTTTTGGATGATTTAAGAAATCATTGTATTCAAAAACCCGGGGTAAGTGAAGGCTTCCCTTTTGATCAAAAAACCTTGGTTTTCAAGGTTTGTGGAAAGATGTTTGCCTTAATGGATGTTGAAATCTTTGATTCCGTCAATCTAAAATGTGATCCAGAATGGGCCCGCGAACTTCGCGAACGTTTTCAAGCTGTGCGTCCAGGATTTCACATGAACAAAACGCATTGGAATACGGTGTTTTTGTTTGAAGATGTCAACGACAAATTTCTCCTAGAATTAGTGGACCATTCTTATCATTTAGTTTACGCAAGTCTTCCTAAAAAAATTCGAGATGAAAATCCGCTTTGATAAATTTATTTGGTGTGTTCGTTTAGCTAAAACGCGCTCTCAGGCGAGTGAGCTCATCACTAAAGGCCGTTTTCAACTGAATGGTCAATCAAGCAAGCCGTCAAAAGAAATAAAAACAGGAGACATCATTGGGGTTCAAAAAAACAGCGCTGTTTTTGAATTTAAAATCAAGCAGCTTTTAGATAAAAGACTGGGCGCTGCTCTTGTTGTCGAATACATAGAAGACCTCACGCGAGAGGAAGAAATTGCCAAGTACAAAGAATACCTACTTGCACAAAAAGCCTACAGAGAAACAGATGGAAAACCAACAAAGAAAGACCGAAGAGAATTAGATAAGTTCCTTGATGACTGGGAAGATTAATCTTTTGAATAATAATAAGCTACTATTTTTTCAGCTAAAACATTACTTAGTTTAAAGTAACTTTCTGTTGTCCAACCCGCAACATGAGGACTTAAAAGCACATTTTTTGCGCTCAATAAATACGCAAGTTCTTCACTTGGCTCCTGTTCAAAAAACGATTCGAAGTTGGAACGCTCGAACTCTAATACATCAAGGCAAGCGCCCTTAATTTTACCTAATTTCAATCCGCTCACCAAGACTTTCGTGTCCACAATTTTTCCTCTAGAAACATTCAATAAATAAATTGACTTCTGACAACGTTCTAAAAAAGTCTCATTGAAAAAATGGGCTGTTTCTTTGTTTTGAGGAATGTGGAAACTAATAACATCTGCCTGTTCTAATATCGCCTCCAAGGTACATTCCTGAACAAAACGATCCCCGAAACCGGTTTTATATTTATCGTAGGCCATTAATTTCACATCAAAACCACTCAGTTTTTTTGCAAAA
Source organism: Chryseobacterium gleum (assembly GCA_945860065.1). GTDB lineage: Bacteria > Bacteroidota > Bacteroidia > Flavobacteriales_D > Crocinitomicaceae > UBA952. The sequence goes on from CAMAPI010000014.1 coordinate 31,026, forward strand.
GCAGCGCCATTATTCCCAAACCCTATAATTCCGATTGTTTTTCCGTCTAACTCCACTCCTCTATTTCCTTCTCTATCCCATATCCCGTTGCGAATTTCCTGATCGGAAAGTGATAAGTGATTAAACAAAGACAAAATCATACCCAGGGCGTGTTCTGCCACGGCGTTTTTATTTCCCTCTGGTGAGTTAAACAGGCGTATTCCTTTTTCATGACAATATGAGACGTCTATGTTCTCAAGGCCGGACCCTGATCGTGCAATAAACTGAATATCAGAAAGTTGTGATAATATTTCCTTGGTCAAGGTTATTCTAGACCGAATGACTAAACCGACGGCACTAATGATTCTCGGCAACAATTCACTACTAGCAACTTTCGTTAAATCAACGCATGTAAAACCGCATTTTGTGAGCCGTTCCTCCAAAACGGGATGAACCGTGTCAATAAAATAAACCTCGCCCTTCATTGTTTGTTGATTTAACCAAAAGTAATCATTCGGAACGAACCATGTGGAACACAACGGTATTTAAGTAGAAATTAGAATCCACAGGTTTTAGTGCTTTTCTGTTAAAACGCCCAAAAAAAGGCCTTCATATATGGAGTTTAACGACACATCGTGTTGTCGCCTAAGTAATCCGTTGTTTTTAAACACTTAGGGCTGCTTAATCACCCTTAAAACGCGTATTATCGGCCCAGGTGGATCAGCAACACAGAAATATCACTGGGGGAGACCCCTGAAACACGTGCGGCTTGACCAATTGTGCGTGGTTGTATCTTTTTGAGTTTCTCCTTTGCCTCAAGTGAAACACTTTTCATTTCATCATAGTTTACCGTTTTGGGAATGATTAAATCTTCGAGTCGGAATAATTTATTTGCTTGTTCTTTTTCTCTTTCGATATAACCTTCATACTTTAATTGTATTTCCGTTTGGACAAGTACATCTGGATCAATTTCAGCGGCGATCAGGGCTGCGCTTTTTGCCTCCGGACAAACGGATAATAAATCATCTAATCTAATGTGTGGCCGCGTTAACAAGCTGGTTATTTTTACTTGTTGATTGATCGGCATGGATTCCTTTTCTATCAACATTTGGTTTGCCTGCTCGGGTGTAACACCAATTTTTCGCAACTCCTTTTTTAACCAACTTGTCTGTTTAATTTTGTATTCAACCAGCGCCAGTCTATTGTCGTCCGCAAGCCCAATGGCATGTCCAAGCGGGGTTAGCCTTTCGTCAGCGTTATCCTGTCTCAATAATATTCTAAATTCCGCTCTGCTAGTAAACATTCGATATGGCTCGTCCGTCCCTTTAGTGATTAAATCATCAATTAGCACGCCTATATAAGCATCGCTTCTGGTTAGTATAAACGGTTCTTTGTCTTTTGTTTTTAGGTGGGCGTTGATTCCAGCCATCAATCCTTGACAGGCCGCTTCTTCATAACCAGTAGTACCATTGATTTGTCCCGCAAAATACAGTCCCTCCACGAGCTTTGTTTCAAGTGTGTGTTTTAATTGAGTTGGGGGGAAGTAATCATATTCTATGGCATAGCCCGGTCTAAACATCTTCACCTTTTCAAAACCAGGAATGGTTTTTAATGCCGCTAACTGTATGTCCTCAGGAAGGGATGTACTAAATCCATTCACATAAATTTCCACCGTTTCCCAGCCCTCTGGTTCGACAAAAATTTGATGTCTATCTCGGTCCGCAAAACGATTGATCTTATCCTCAATGCTTGGGCAATACCGGGGGCCCGTGCTTTTAATCGACCCGTTAAACATAGGGGATCGATCAAAACCCGTTCTTAATAGGTTGTGAGTTGCAGTATTTGTATAAGTAATATAACAGGGCATTTGTTTTGTCAGGGCCTTTGTGTTGGAATAACTAAACTTAGATGGGTTTTCGTCTCCCGGCTGCACATCCATTTTTGAATAATCCAATGAGCGTCCATCTACCCTGGGCGGTGTTCCTGTTTTCATCCTTCCAGCCTCAAAACCTAGTTTGATTAAGTTCTCCGTAATCCCTGTTGATGCCTTTTCCGCTGCGCGGCCGCCGCCAAATTGTTTTTCGCCAAGATGGATCAAGCCATTTAAAAAGGTGCCGTTAGTTAACACAACCGCATCTGCGTAAATGTTAATATCCATTGCCGTTTTAACACCCACAACCTTGCCTTGTTCTACCAAAACACCCGTGCACATGTCTTGCCAAAAATCCACGTTCGTGTTTTTCTCCAATAACAATCTCCACTCCCAGGAAAACATAGCTCTATCATTCTGTGCCCGAGGGGACCACATCGCTGGTCCTTTTGACATGTTCAGCATCCGAAACTGTATCGCGCTTTTATCGCTGACGATGCCGGATCCGCCTCCTAGCGCATCTATTTCACGAACAATTTGTCCCTTTGCAACCCCGCCCATTGCTGGGTTACAACTCATCTGAGCAATGGTGTTCATATTCATGGTAAGCAACAAAACCTTGCTGCCCATTTTTGCTGCGGCATTTGCCGCCTCACAGCCAGCGTGTCCCGCCCCCACTACTATTACGTCGTATTTATCTAACATGTGCTTTGTTTCACGTGAAACACGTTTAAGTTTTTTATAACTATTCAGACTGTTTCACGTGAAACAAATCTATTTAGGTAGTGAGACTCTTTTGACCTCATCATTAAAATATCCTTTTCCCGCTTGTCTTTGTATCCGCACAGGTGCAAGGCCCCATGAAAGACAACCCGGTATAGCTCTTCCTTAAAACTCACTTTTTCAATCTCGCTGTTGTCTAGCACGCGATCAAGAGAGATAATCAAGTCACCATTAACACGGCCATTTTCACAGTAATCAAACGTAATAATATCCGTGTAATAGTCATGTTGTAAAAAATCTTGATTTACCTTCAACAAATACTCGTCACCACAAAAAACAATGGATACATCACCGGTCCGAAATCCTTCTGCTTCTATTAAAACCCGCAAGTAATTCTTTAATTCCCTGATCTTTAAAAACGCCGGCTTTTTAACATCAATTAAACTTAGAGAAATCATTTTCCAAAATATATGGTTACCTCGTTTCCAGAATCATTGAATTCTATTTCGTCTGAAAGATTTTTCATTAAAAAGATTCCCCTTCCGTTTTCCTTTAAAATGTTTTCCGGGGCTGTTGGGTCAGGCAAATTATGGTAATCAAATCCTTTCCCTTCGTCTTTAACTGTAAAACAAAACGAGTCGGGCGCTTCGCCCACCGCGACAGCGATAGATAAACTTGGGTTTTCTTCGTTTCCGTGACTTATTGCATTGTTAACTGCCTCAGTTACAGCAATTAACACATTTCCAAAGGCGTCCTCTTGAACACCAACTGTTTGACAAACCCTATCTACTAAATTCTCCACATCCACTAAGGACTGAAAATCAGCAGGCAATGTTATTTCTTCAATAATGTTAAATCCTTTTTTCATATCGAGTATTACAGGAAAAAGTCATTCATTCAGGTTGAAGTATTGATTCGCCTTTTCTTTATAGTATAACCTCAGAGATGGGTCGGCGCTCTTCAATAATTCAATTTCCTTTAATTTGGTTTTGTTATACTCATCAAAACGAATTTTGTTACTAGAATCAGCATCTTTTCCTGATTTAGCCTCTCTCTTTTCTTCATAACCTCTTTCCATCAACGCATTTTCACTCTCTAAAAGCCTTGTTAATATCTCTTTTTGACGATTAACGAGGTCTTTATTACTGATCTTATTAATGATGTTTTTCTCCTGCTCTTCCAGTTCATTAATCAGGGGGTTTAATTGATTGCCTAATCCCTTTCCGTTTTTATTCATTTCATTCCGCAGCTGTTCTAAACGCTGGCGAATAGCGGTTTGTTCTGCTGCCATTTTGGCCATTTCCTTGTTACCTAAGCCTAACATGTTTTGTCCTGAACCACCCGGGCTTGTCCCTGGTTGACTTCCTGGTTTGTTTCCTGGTTTGTCGCCTGGTTTATCTCCCCCAGGATTAGGTCCTTTTTGCATTTGCTCCAATTGTTTTTTAAGCATTTCCTTCATGTCCCCTGTTGACATTGATTGTCCCGGCTTAGGCTTCCCTTTACCCGGATTATTACAACTTCCTGTTCCCGACATTTCCCCCTGCATTTGACTTTGCATACTTTGCAAGGCCTCATTTAAAAGAAGCGCGAGATTGTTGTAGGAGGTCATCACCAACTGCTGGTGTTTGTTTAATTCTTTCCTTCTGTGGTCATCTATATCTTCCACAGATAATTGGTGGTTCGACTCAATCGTGTTTAACTCACTATCAATAAACGACGCTATTTTAGGTTGGCGTTTTGCTAGGGCAAGTAAACTATCTTTAATGATTTTGGTTTCATCAATAATTCGTTGTTGACGGCGCCCTAATTTTCTGTAAACAGGGTCCTGTGTTGTTATTTTAGAAAATTTATTCATCAGTGCTTCTTGATCAAAGCTTAAGGTCATCAGGCTCTCTAGAATATTCCGTAGTGATTTTATGTCCTCTTCCTGTTCCTTCTTGTTCGCTTGCTGCTGTTTTGAATTCAACTGATTGGCGATTGAATTCATTCCCTCAGATGCTGACTTTTGTTTTTCTCCAACTTTTTTCTCTTTACCTTGTTCTAGGCCTTCTTTTGCCTCTTGTAAATCTTCGCTTACCTGATTTTCTAGTTCGTCCAGATTTCCTAAGTCCATCGGTTTGTCAAGCTCTTTATTTAATTCATTTAGCTTTTGCAGGTCTTTTTTTAATTCATCAAACTTTTTATTTAACTCCTCTTGTTTCTTTACCAACTCCTCCTTAGACAATTCCTTATTTAATTCATCACGAAGTTCGTCTTGTTCCTTAGCTAGCTCTTTCAATTCCTTTTCTACATCATCAATACGTTCGTTTAGCTGCATTTTCTTTAACATCTCAAGGCTTCGGTCGAGTTGCTTCTTCATGTCCTCGCTGGACTGATTCAGCTCTTCCATTTTATCCTTAATTTGTTCTTTGTCGTTTTGTTGTAACAACTTTTCTAAATCATCTAAAAGTTTTTTTAGCTCATCATCCATTAATTCTTTCAAGAGCTTTTCAATCATATCCTGTTTCTCTAGTAATTCTTGGTCCATAGGTGAGAGTTGGTTTTTTTCTTCCACACTTTTCTCCATCTCATTTTGTATCTTTTCTAAAGATTCTAGTAGGCTGGACTGCTCCTCTTTTAATTGTTGTACTTTATTAAGTTTGTTCCAATCGGAAGCCTTCGCGTTTAATGTTTCTTTTTTTAATTGTGTAATATTCTTTTGAAATTCTTTTGTTTTCTTTAACAATTGATCCAGCTCTTCTTTGGTTTTATTTTGATCCTCTTGGCGTGAATCATTTAATTCCTCTAAACTAGGTAGTTCATATGTAAACAACTGACTTTTAGTCGCTTTACTACCATTTACACCATCATTATCATATATTACAAAGTAGTATTCAATCTTATCATTTAATTTAATTTCTTCTCGTTTAAAGTCCACAGCAAAATTAAAGTTCATCTGAGAACCCGTGGCTTGTTGAACAGGTATTCTAACTTCTTTATTTAGTCCATTCTCAGAAATAATGTTGTAAATGAAAACAAGGGATTTTAATCCATAATCGTCAGTAGCCACTCCGTTAAAAAGTTTTATACCTTCTGATATGGAGTCAACTTTTTGGCTTATCTCTATCGTAGGAAACGCGTCTTTGATCACATTCATTTTATACTGTACAGTATCTAAATGATGAGAAAAGCGGTTTTCTAGTACAAATTTAAGTAGTCTATCATCTTTACATACATGATTAAATTTGAAAGATTCAGTTTTAAATACAGATTTGATTTGATTCCAAAAAACCTGATTTCTAGCACTGTTATTTATTTGAACCTTCCATTCAATTTCTGTTCCTTCCGGAATAGTTAAGTCTCCAACATTCTCCACCAACTCATTTTGTTTACTTAGGTATGATGGATACGTACAAAACGCTTGTATTCTTCCAATTAAGGATTTACCGATGACATTTAATGGGTATCTTTTACTATCAAATTGATTAGTAGTAAAATAAAAACTAGTGTTTTTCTTAGGTTTTTTAATACTTCCAATAAACGTGTTTTTTGTTTTTC
>CAMAPI010000015.1 GCA_945860065.1 Chryseobacterium gleum
AAGAAAATCATGAAGCATTTTTTAATTGGTTTATTTTTGTGTTCATCGCAGTTTACTTCATATGCACAAATACAAAGTTCTGAGCTCGGAATCGAGGCATTTGGTGGCGGATCTCAGCTTGGAGGAACCTTCGGAGGGGAGCTAAAATACGCGGTGAAACTTCAGAATAATTTGATCATTGGTCCATCGTTTCGCTTGCACCGATCTTGGTCTAATTACCTCAATGTGAATTCGCAATTTAATATGTACGGTGGCGGTGCTTTTGCACACATGCGTTACCAAGATAAGGTTTTTGCAGGTGTAGAATTTCAAATGTTACACAGTCCGTTTAATTTTATCACGTTCCAAGCTGGACAGAAAAAATGGGCGCCAACCTTATTTGTAGGAGGAGGTTTTTATTTAAAGTTAGCGCCAAAACTCAATTTGAATTTAGCCTTGTTCTATGATGTAATCAATGCTGATAATAGTCCGTTTAGAAGTTCTTACAATTTCAAAATCAAAAATGAACTTGGACAAGTAGTAAGAATTTTACCGATTATCTATCGTATTACGTTATTCATTCCATTATCGAAATAAACATGAAAATAGGCATTGTACTTTATCCAACATATGGTGGAAGTGGGGTTGTAGCGACGGAGTTAGGTAAAGCACTAGCGGCAAAGGGACATGAAATACATTTCATTACTTATTCGCAGCCTGTTCGATTGGGGTCATTTCGTGAAAACATTTATTACCACGAGGTTTCATTAACGGATTATCCGCTTTTTGATTTCCAACCATATGAAACACAACTTGCCAGTAAAATGGTGGATGTGGTCAAACATGAAAAATTAGATATTTTACATGTCCATTATGCGATTCCACACGCTTCGGCAGCATTTATGGCGCAACAAATATTAAGGGCACAAGGAATTGAAATTCCATTTGTGACAACCTTGCACGGGACAGATATCACGCTCGTGGGAAAAGACGCGTCGTTTGAACCGGTGATTACCTTTTGCATCAACCATTCGAATGCAGTAACGACCGTTTCGGAAAGTTTAAAAAAGGATACCTACGCACATTTCAAAGTGACTCGAGACATTCAGGTTATTCCAAATTTTGTGGTGGAAGATGCCGAAAATGAACATTACACGGTGTACATGCGCCAAAAATATGCGAGCGATGGAGAACGCATTCTTTGTCACATTTCTAATTTCCGTCCGGTTAAGCGAGTGGATGATGTATTAAAGGTATTTGCGAAGGTGAACGCTCAAATTCCATCTAAATTAATTTTAGTAGGAGATGGGCCGGATCGGTATCATTGTGAGCGTTTATGCCGCGAATTAAATTTGTGCGATCAGGTGATTTTCTTAGGAAAAGTGAGAGATACAGCCCATGTATTGGAAATGGCCGATGTCTTTTTGTTGCCATCTGAAACCGAGAGTTTTGGACTTGCGGCTTTGGAAGCAATGGCGGTCGGTGTACCGGTTATTTCTTCTAATACTGGTGGAATTCCAGAAGTAAATATTCACGGATATTCTGGGTTTTTATCAAACGTTGGCGACATCGATGACATGGCAAAAAACACCTTGGAATTATTGAAACCAGAAAATCATGCCACCTTCAAAAAACAAGCGAAATTGCGTTCTGAAGAATTTAGTTTGGCACGAATTCTTCCGATGTATGAAGAATTATATCGTACATTAGTGAAGTAAATTTCATTTATATGCTGAAAATAGGGGTTTTATTATCAGGATGTGGCGTTTATGATGGCGCCGAAATTCAAGAAGCTGTTTTAAGTTTATTGTCCATTGATCAAATGGGTGCGCAAGCTGTTTGCATTGGCATCGATGCCGATCAACATCATGTGGTTAATCACCTCAATGGCGAAGAAATGCTTCAAACGAGAAATATGTTGGTGGAAGCGGCACGTATTGCTCGTGGAGACATACAAAAGATTGAAGACATCACTCCAGCGGACATAGATGCGCTAGTTATTCCCGGTGGATTCGGTAGCGCAAAGAACTTCACGACTTGGGCCTTTGATGGTCCGCAAGGAACTATTCGCTCTGATGTTAAATTATTACTTGTGAACATGGTGAATGTTGGGAAACCAATCCTTGCTTTGTGCGTGAGTCCGATTGTGCTAGCGAAAGCCTTTGAAGGATCAACCATTCAAGCTTCGATGACCATCGGTTCGAAACATGAGGCATCTCCTTATGAAATCGCGGCATTTGAAGCCGGACTTCAGCAAACGGGTGCGCAAACAACGGATTGTTCACTTGGCTCTGTTCATGTGGATCAAATAAATAAACTGATTACGGCTCCCTGTTACATGATGGATGCGCGCATTTCAGAAATTCAACTAAATATTCAAGCAGCTTTCACTGCTTTAAAAAAGATGTTAAATGCCCAATGATCAAGGTCTGAATGATTGGTTTAAGGAACGCAAATCGCGCATGAATGAGCGGAATGCGGAAGGACTGTTCGAACGAATTTGTGAACAGGACAGAACTGCTTTGAGTGCCGCTATTACCTTAATTGAAAGCAATCGTCCGGAAGATCGATTTGAGGCAAACAAATTATTACAACTCTGTTTGGGCTTGAATAAAAGAGCTTGGCGCATTGGAATCACCGGTGTTCCCGGAGTAGGGAAGAGCACCTTTATTGAATCCTTCGGAAATTTCATTTTACAACACAAGCAAAACCTTGCGGTTTTAGCCATTGATCCTTCCTCCAATGTTTCGGGTGGCAGTATTCTTGGGGATAAAACCCGTATGGAAACATTGTCTGTCAATGAACGCGTTTTCATTCGTCCAACAGCTGCTGGAACAACCTTAGGTGGAGTCGCGCGACACACTAGAGAAGCAATTATTCTGTGCGAAGCCGCAGGATTCGAAGTCATTTTCATCGAAACGGTTGGTGTGGGTCAATCTGAGACAATCGTTCATTCCATGGTTGATTTCTTCTTGTTACTCATGCTTGCAGGTGCAGGTGACGAGTTGCAGGGAATGAAGCGTGGCATCATGGAAATGGCTGATGGCATGATCATCACGAAAGCTGATGGCGAAAACATTCAAAAGTCGCAATGGGCGAGAAGAGAATACGCGAATGCCTTACATTTATTTCCACCTAAAGAAAACGATTGGATCACCCAGGTTCATACAGCAAGTAGCGTGACGAAAGAAGGCTTCGAAGACATTTGGAAAAACATCGAAACTTTTTTCACTAAAATGAATCATAGTGGATGGCTCACGGAAAATAGAAAACGACAAGAAGTGGAAGTGCTAGAGGAAGTGATGAGGTTTTTGCTTCAAAACGATTTTTTCACAAACAAGAATTGGTTAGCGAAGTATCACGAAATGGAGGCCAAGGTGAAATCTGGTGAAATGTTGGCGTACCAAGCTGCTGAGGAGTTGTTTCAGGGTTTTCGATCTAGTATTTCAACACTTTAAACGTCGACAAAACCTCTTCGTTCTTTTGAACGCGCAAAATATAAACTGCAGAACGCATTTCAGGAATAGAAATAGGTGTTTCCAAAGCGGTATTGTTGACTGTTCCACGAGTAATGATTCGTCCGCTCAAATCAAAGATTTCATAGGAGCAACCTGTCGCTTGCGTTTTGTTGTCGTGAGTCAAAACAAAGGTCCCGTTCGATGGATTCGGTGCTACCGTGAAGTGAATATCTGGCCCATCGGGAGGTAAAGGAATTAATTTAAAAATAGCCGTGAAAAATCCACTTGCCGCAGTGATGTTCGTCGTTAATGAATCTTGTAAAGTATCATTGACAAACGCCGTCGGTTCCCAATGAGAGAATGAGTATCCGGGTTTCGCAATCGCTACCATGTTTACGGGAACGCCATCGAAATAAGTTCCAGACCAAGGATATGTCGCAGGTTGAATCGTATTCAACGCTATTTCTCCACCATTCTCTGGGTAAACGTCTAGGTTGACTTCGATTGTTTTCACCAAGTTAAATCCCGTTTTGATGTTGTCAAAAACAACTTCATTTCGACACGCTAATTGATCTTGGAAAACCTCATGATTATTCACAAATGCCTCCATTTGTCCGGCAATGTTATTTGGATCTCCCCAACGTGCAAACTCGTTTGGCATTTCTGTTACCATGGATTCGAAAAATGTTTGCTCGCGCGCCAACAAGACATCCGTTTGATAACTGGTATTCATCAAATCAGCGAATCGATTGATGAAGTAATTTTTGTAATCGATATTTTGTATGCTTTGTAACCAGATGTTGATGTATGGATTCCCCGTGCTTTGTCCAAGCATGTAATTGATGTGGTTATCCGTACAACTGGTCCAACCATTTGGTTGCATGGACAATTCCAAGTCAATTAAGCCAAAGCGCCAACGCCAATTTGTTTTGTCGGAGCGATAGATTTTTATGTTGTTTCCTGGCCAATCCACATTTCCCATCCAGGACTCTGCGATGATGTAATCAGAATACTGTTTCATATCAATGAGTTGATCCGCATCGTTCACATAACTTGACAATAATGGATTTAAGGTCAGGAAATCGGCATAGGAATCCCAAAAATGCTGGGCATCTCCTTCTACAGCACGTAGCACGAGATTGTACCAATAACTCAGGGATAATAATTCCAACGAATCTTTATTCGCACCATCGTGAATTTCAAAAAACTCTGAGTTGAATTTTTCTCTGAGTTCATAAAGTCCAAAATAGGAACCATTGATGTAGACACTCACTGGACGATAAGCGGAATAGTAATTCTTCGTTCCTTCGCTCATCATACGGACTTGACTCGCGTCTTTGTAGGGTAAACTCAAGTATTGGTTACTTCCATTGCGCAAATAGATTTCACTGTATTTTGTCCGGTCCGGACGATCGGGAATGAGTGGGTAATGAACAGGCGACTGTCCAAGGGCACCATGGTCAAACGAAAGTCTAAACGAATGCTGTGGTTGCGATCGACTTCCCCCAGCTCCTCCGTCCATGCGCATGGAAGTAAAGCGTTCGAAAAGAAGTGGATGTCCAACTCCTTCATTTAAATAAACCGCATGTGCGGGTTTTATCCAATCACTCGACCAATTATCAAAAATCCCAGTTGAGCCATATAAATTGCTTTGATCAGTTGTTACCAAAAGGATTGGCGTACCATGACTTACATTAAAGATATAGGTACCAATCGTTTGCTGACTCGGCAAAAATCCACCATTGGGGTCAAGTGGAAATACCTTTGCGCGAATAACGGTTTTTTGATAAACAAAAATGGAATCAGTGTAGCTTGGAGAACTAAAAATTGGCTCAGAACCATTAGTCGTGTAAACTAATTTGGACGGAACGACATTGTTGTGAGCTATTTTTAAGTAAAAGGACGTGTTATTAATCCCTGTCGTTTTGGAAAGAATTGGACGCTTTAAGCTATCACTGTAAAACACGGAAGAATTGTTACTTGCAGCTGGGGAGGGCACTAACCACTTGACAATTGTCGATGCATCGGGACTAAGTCCAACAGAAATATCTGCTTCTGGCGATTCAACGATTAAACTAGAAACTAACTGTTGCGCGGGGTCAAATAAATAAACCGATTCACCGTTTCCTTCTAGTTTGAAATTGGTATGGATCATATTCCCTTGTACGGGAATGAATTCATTCGTGAGTTCAGTTAAGCTTGTGGTGTTGAAATGAAAATCGACATACGTGTAGTTTTCCCCGTTCGTAGCAGCTACTTCGAATCCAATGGAATTAATCATCCCTGCTGACAATCCCGAAGCACTTAACTCACTTGCTCGAATCAGTATTTGATGCCGTGCTCCCCAATACCAATTTCCAAAAGGTGCGGGATAATCCGTATTAGAATTTTGTATCGTTCCAGTTCCAATTATGGCGTTATTCAATTTGATGTTTGGACGCTGGGAATAGGTGGAGGCGTTGTTCGCAGAGCATGCTGCCGGACTCCCATCAATAAAACTAGCAATGGTTGACACATACGAAGTCGCAGTCTGCTTGAAAATGGAGTTCTCCGTGTATTGTGCGTTGTTATAAGCACAGACGTTTATCACCACGTTTGAAATTCCATCCCAATAAAAAGGATTCACTAAGACGTGTTGACTCCATCCGGCTTGTGGTGTGTAATTTTGCTCAGAAAGTCCAAATTGAAAAGGGGTAGAGCCAAAGCGATTTTTCTGACTACAAAATATTTGTTGGAATCCACCTGCTGGCATACTTAAATTCGGTATGACCCACATAGTTGGCACGGTCAGTTTGTCGGATAACGCATATCCGTTAAGATTCACCGGAGTCGTTCCTGCATTGTGCAATTCAATCCAATCACTTGCATCGCCATTTTCGTCGCTTGAGGTTAGGTAATTTTTATTACAGCCTTCGTTTATGACGATTTGAGTATAGCTAATTTGATGCAAGAGTAAAAAACAAACAAGGAGTTGCTTCATTTCAAAATCAATTATAAAAACCGAAGATAGTGAAATAAAATAAGTCTTTGATCTCAAGAAAAAGGATCGAAGTTTAAAAAACCTCAAATCGAATCGTTTCGACTTGCTCATTTTCATGAACAATTTGAAGGTAATAGATGCCAGGTAGCACCTTATTCAAATGTACTTCATGCTTTGTTGAATGTATTTCTTCTACTTCAAATGGAATACTTCGTCCATACGTATCGTAGATATTTCGAATCATACCTTCTTCAATGGATAGATTGAAAGAACCATCATTTGGATTTGGGTAAAGTTTTGTTTCTCCTTTTGTGAACGCTGAAATGGATACTTGTGAATCAACTTGGAAGGTATCGACTATTTGACATCCTTCTGAATCCGTAATGGTAACGATGTAAAGTCCACCTGCAATTTGTGACAAATCGTTTGTGCTTTGTCCGGAACTCCAACTGTACGTATATGGTGGCGTAGCACCTGAAACTCCCAGATTGATTGCACCGTCTAAACCAAAAAATTCTGGGGTAATCACTGCATTGATTGTCCAAGAAAATGGTTCGTAAACCACATTTTGAAGGGAAACGGTACAGCCTAGTTGGTCTTCTACGGTGCAAATGTAGTTTCCAGCGCCAATTCCACTAATCAATGAATCATTTACTGTGAAGTCCACCCAGTTAAAAGTGTAAGGTGCATTTCCTCCTTGTGCAGATACGTTGATGCTTCCAGTTTGTCCCCCGGGACAAGTAACAGAGATAATTTGACTCGTTGCGCTCAGATCCGTTAAGTTGATTTGGAAACTAATCGTGTCTTGACAATTTAGTCCGTCAGTTACAATACCTGCAACCAAGCCAGGACCAATGGTTTGCAGCGTGTTCGTTGTTTCCAAAGAGTTCATCCACGAATAACTATAGGGAAGGACACCATTCGCTGCAGATAAACTAACAGATCCCGCTGAGGATGAATCACAGACGATATTCGTTCCGCTGATTTGTACATTCAGGTTAGAGAGGGTAAAAATAGTATCTGAAAATGATTTTTGACAAGCTAAAGCATCAGAAATATTACAAGAGTAAATACCATTTCCTAGGTTGCTTAATGCGTTTGTGGTAGCGGTATTAGACCAATTGAATTGATAGGGAGCAATTCCATTGGAAGGACTTATCGTTATTTCTCCATTCATGTTTCCAGCACAATCGATTTGTGTGGTAGTATTGTTGAATAGAATATTGGATTGACTTTGAAGAGTATAAGATTGGGAATTCGTACATCCTAGTTGGTCTGTAACGGTCACGGCATAAATTCCAGTTGCTAAATTTACAATGGAAACCGAATTGCTGTTCGTTGGAGTCCAAGCATACACATAATTCCCGTTTCCACCAGTTGCATGGACAGCAATTGATCCATTTGAAGCGTCATGACACGTAGGTGAAATAATGGTATCGACCACAATTTGTAAGGAACTTGGTTGTGAAACTGTTGCAGTGATGTTTCCTTGACATCCGTTTTGATCCGTAATTTGACAGGTATAATTTCCAGCTGGCACATTCGATAATTGATTTGAATTTCCAATGAATGGGGACCATGAATAGGTATATCCCGCTGTGCCACCAGAAGCAGAAATACTAATCTGTCCTGTTGCTGTGCCGTAACAGTTGACAGGTGTATTGGATAATATGCTGCCGTTTACAGCGGATGGCTGTGATATCGGAACGACAATTGTTCCGACACATCCGTTTGCGTCACTGACTTGACAAGCATATTGTCCTGCGGGTAAGTTGCTTATTGCATTCGTACCGTTTCCAACGGGATTTCCTGGCGACCAACTATATGAAAGTGTTCCAGTTCCTCCGGAGGCAGAAATCTGTACGGAACCATTTGAACCGTTAAAACAACTAACGGGAGTTTGACTCACCACTGCGACACTAGGTCCAGAAATAGTACTAATTCCAACACTCAAATATCCTGTACAATTATTCTGGTCACTGACCATCACTTGATAGGATCCAGCAAATAAATTCGTTAACGTTGCTGTACTACCGACGGATGGTGTCCAACTGTAGGCATACGTGCCCGTTCCTCCACTCGTTAGCAAAGTCAATGCGCCGTTATTGGAACCACACGTTGCAGGTGTGATACTAGAAGTACTTACTGAAATTGCAGAAGGACTGCTGATTTGAACCGCTTGATTGGTGATGCATCCATTTAAATCCTTTACTTGGCAAGTGTATGTTCCGGCGGAAAGATTACTCGCAAGATTGCTTGTCCCCCCCACTGGACTCCAGATATACGAATAGGGAGCAACTCCACCGATTCCAGTAACTAGAGCAGATCCATTCGTTCCACCAAAACACGAAACAGGATTTTGTGCCGTGATGGATGAACCTAACACACTCGGTTGTGCAATCGTGACATTCGTTAATTGTTGACATCCATTCACATCGCTTATTACACAGGTAAACACTCCAGCGGTTACATTACTGATTGATGAACTTGTCGACGCAGTTGGGGTCCATAAATAGCTTAGATTTCCTGTCCCGCCAGAAGCTGAAATAGTAGCGCTTCCCGTCGAATTACCAAAACAATCTACATTGGAAACGTTTAAAATAGTACTGATAATAGGCATTGGATTGGAAATTTGGAAACTTTGATTGAGAACACAGTTATTTACATCTGTTATCTGACAGGAATAAATTCCAGCACTTAGGTTCGAAATGGAATTTGTTGTTCCTAAATTAACGGCCCAATTGTATTGGTAAGGAGCCGTGCCACCTGTTGAAGAAAGCGTTAATGAGCCATTGTTTCCACCAAAACACGTAATTGGACTTACTATTGAATTGACCGATAAAGCAGTCGGTTGGGTAAGGGAAATTTGTTGAGTGGAGGAACATCCGAGTCCATCGCTTACTTGACAAACGTAGTTTCCAGCATTTAAGTTGATGACGTTTGCTGTGCCACCGATGTTCGGAGTCCATGAATAAGTATATTGCCCATTTCCTCCAGAAGCGTTAATTCCTACAGATCCATTTGAAGAGCCGTTACACGTTGGGTGACTGACCGTTGAAACACTTGAAATCACGGCAGTTGAAACCATCGTGATGGTAGCATTTTGCTGAGGCGCCGCACATTGATTTGCATCAGCAAGTTGACAGCTGTAGTTTCCTGGACTCAAATTACTGTTGAGTGCACTGTTACTGCTTGTATTTGACCAATTGAAGGAAAAAGTTCCTGTTCCTCCTGTAGTGGAAAGTTGAATCGCTCCATTGTTTAGTCCACAACTGGCATTCGTCACGTTTGAACTGACTTGAATCGGTAGGCAAATTTTAAAAATGGGATTGATTGCTAATGCCACTTGATACCCAAAGTTTTCAATGGGAGTCCAAGCGGCAGTTCCATTCGGATTTTGATTCCACTTCATGAAGGCTCGGTTCGCTTTGAAGTAACTTGTTGATGTTTGCAGTTTGATGTTTCCGGCATTTTCAATCACTCCGAAAAAGTAAGTACCTGGACTCAGGTTGAACGTCCCACCAGTAATGGGTAAATTGATGCTTGCTCCAAAAATGGAATTGGAAGCAGTACTCGTGTACGTTGTTGTGGAAATGATAGGCGAGCCTACTGGAACACCACTGGAATTGGTGGCATAAATATCTACGCGAATGGGTTGATTTACCGGCGTCCCTACAGCAAGGCCAATTTTTACAGAATCTAAGTAATCTTGTTGACCAATCGTAAACGTTTGTCCAAGTACACCATTGTCATAGACACTCGTTGAATTGTTCCCAATTCCAATGCTTCCGGTTGTTCCCACAACCCTTGATAATTCGGATTTCGTTCTGGAAAAATAAGTGATGTAGGAATTATTGAACGGAATTTGGTCATTGATTGTGTTGAATACATATTCAATGGAATAGTTCCCGAGTGTTTGAATAGAATAATTTGAAACGATGAAGGTATCTATTTGTCCTGAAATCAAATTGTGTGCAGAACTCGTTGCGGTGTAAATTACACTATTCGTCGCGACATTTTTGACGTTGACGGTCATCGTCACATTGTACAAAGGATTTGTCCCTGAGTTTTTCCCACACGCAGAAAGGGTCAAGTTATTGCCATTTACGGATTGACGCGTATGGATTTTTGTGAATTCACCTCCAGGACTTTGATGACTCACATAGGAAAGATCAACAGCAGGATTGGAACCTAGTTTCGGTCGAATCATAAAGGCATAATTCACGCTGTAGGACTCAATCGTATTCCAGTTTCCAGAAATGTTCGTACGAACGTAATTTTTTCCGTTTGTAAAAATGGAAGCATCGCAACCGATTGGATACGGTGAATTCCCCAGTTTATGAATGGAAAAAAGATAATCGCCACTTGCTAATGTAACGGGATTTGCAAGATTATGTGTTTGCCATCCCACCCCTGTGGAAATGGAATTCGGAGATGTGTAAATTGGGCTTGTCTGAATGATGTTGTTGATGATTGGGAAGACTTCAACGTAATATTCCTGAGTTGTTGATGCACTTTGCGTATAAAACTGAACGCCACTTAATACATCATTACCCGCGACTGTGTAAACAACTCCTTGGTCGTACTCTGAACTTGTTGACCAATTAAAGGCATTGGAATACGTATTGTTATCTCGTGCGTAGTAATTGAAATCGACACTGAGGTTTTGAGTAGAAACATCATTTGTTGTTAGCCCATCAATTTGTGTTTGAGTTTTAATGTACTTAATCAAATAGTTCTGGGAGACGGATAGGTTTGGAAACCAAGTCCCACTGATAATAGCCTGTTGTATCCCTACCCCTAAATTCAAAGGAGCACTTGTCAAAACTTGAATCGGTGTGCTGACATTGGGCAATTCGTAGATTTCTGTTGTTAAGCTGACATTCGAAATCGTGCTTCCACTGTAGTTTTTAACTGTTGCACCAAACGGAATTCCATAATTAGCTTGTTGTAGTGGAATTTTTGTTAACCTGTTTTTAAGGTAAATGATTCCAACATCATTGTTATTTGGCAACGCGGTATAGGTGAAATTCCATGTAAAACCAGTGCTTGACCAAGCGTTGTCCCATTCGAAATAATAGGTGTTTCCTGTCGTCAAAATCAAATTATCAACTCGAGAAGCAAATGAATTTGTTCCAGATGAGATACAGCCATTAAAATCGTCATTCGCTCCAAGAAGTGTTAAATTCCCGCAACTTCCTGACCAAATCCATAAACGCGTGTCAGATCCGCCGCCACATGAATTGATAGACACATTACCGTTAGTAGTTGGGGTAAATTTATACCAATTGGAACCAGTAGCTCCCGGCTGCGAAGCCCCGGTGCCAGAAATCGGCAATGCTGTAAAAGCACCTGGATTGACAATTGTTGCCGTAGAGCAAAAGGAACCTTGCGCGTGAAGGCGCCAAAGTTCAACAAACAACAAAAATGCAAATAGCGTATACTTCATGAAATTTCAATATTCTCAAAGGTAATGAAAGAGATGCTTAGTGACATTAACGAAAGTTTATCCTTCAATGAAATCGATTTTTAAGGGCAAAAAAAAACAGCACTTGTGCTGTTTTTTATATCAATGAATGACTATTATTTCACGTAAACACGCTGTGTTGTTTTTTCAGTACCATTAGAAACGACCACTTGGTAAATTCCAGTACTTAAATTGTCAAAGGAAATCGTGTTGTTGACATCTGTCAATATTGCAGCATTTACTTCTTGTCCTGACATGGAAACGAAAGAAACTTTTGCACCAATTAAATCTGGCGTAACATTTATAGCAACATGCTCTGGTGTTCCAACGATCGTAACTTTATCTGCTAATGCAATTTGCTCAAGTCCTGAATTGGCACCTTCTCCAGCTAAAATACCCGTGTTGGCAGTGGATTGATATCCGTATCCATGAATGGTGATTTGAGAAGCATTTGAATTGACAGATAAATCTACCCAACCGTAATATGTATTTGCTCCGGCAACTAATTTAGCACCTAAAAATTTGTGCGATTGGTTTAAGAAATTTCCTTGCTGAATAGGAATTTGCCCAAGTATTCCAGCATCAACAAGAATATCCACTCCAAGTGCTCCGTATGAAGAGGTTCCAAAATTTGCAGCCGCTGAAATGGGATCTCCATTGTTCAGAGCGGAAATTTGAAATGATGATGAAGAACTTCCGGTTCCCGTTGCTCCCACTACAGATACTCCTGGACTAAATTGAGCTCCAGCAATTGCACCCTCATAGGTAAACTGAACGCCTTGAGTGGAAGAAGCTCCTGAAACGTGTTGAACAAAAAACGCTAATTCTGGATTTGCATCGTTGTTGAAATCTAAGGCATATGGAGCAGTTAATGAGTCTACTACAACATCTGGATTTAAATCAGTCGCAACAACCTGTGCGTTCAAATTACTTTGAGCTACCAATGCACCAGCAACAGCTGTATATTGTTTTAGTCTTGTTTTATTCGAAGAAGATAGTGTTTTCATAGTTCTTAATTTGAGTTAAAAATAATCATTTTCAGTGGAAATAACAAAAAGAGCTATTTCTTCAAGAAATTATCCAGTATAAAACCCTGTTCTTCTTTGTTTTGTATCATTTCTTCGTGATTCAAATAAAGAATGGAAAGATTGGCTTGACTTTCTATCCAGGCTTCTATTTTGGAGCGCTCTCGTTCAAAATGCTCCCATTTTTTGGTGGATAAGACTTCTGGTAATGTTTCCCCACTTTTTACTTGTGTACTGAAGTCTCCTTCACTTTGAACGTAAAGTAATTTATACTGATAATGATCAGGTAAAAAGGAAAGGGAATGACTTGGGATAAAAATGATTTGCCCTTCCACTTCTTCGAGCCATTGTGTATTTAGATACAAGTGATTTGCTTTTTCTTTGTGTTTCGTGGCATCATAAATGGAATAACCAAGTTTTGCAATAAAGGAAAGAACGTCCGCTTGATCTTGGTCAACAGCCTCCGTACAAATAATGCGTTCTCCTTTTAAATATGCAGCAAGTTGAAGCGCATGTTCACGCGCTTTTTGGTCATTTTTCACATGCCCTTCATAAATTTCCACAAGCCATTTATGCGCTTTCAAATTGTTCGGCACCAAACGTAAATTGACTTCAAAAGCCTGACTTGCATCCTCGTATAATCCTTGTCGAACCAGTGCTTCCCCCAAGTGGTAATGTGCTCTATGGAAGAAAAAATCACATTCAATAGCAATGAGAAATTCTTCAATGGCAGCATTCAAATCCCCCCTGCGTAAAAAGCTCAGTCCGAGTCCGTGGTGCGCCCGTGCATGTGAATCGTCAATGTTCAAGGCGCGAATAAATTGAATTTCTGCTAAGTCATATTTTTTCCGTTGAAGGAAAATTTGTGCAATGTTCAAAGCCAATTGGTAATTGTATGGATTCTTTTCTTGAATCGACAGTAATTTCGGCAAGGACAAATGCGGTTTGTTCATGGCTAGGAGAATCAATCCTTCCAAATACTCCAAGAACATGGGCTCCTCCATCCCCAATTTGTCATACACATCGCCTTTTTGAGCTTCCGCTTGAATATTGGCTTTTAAGGATGTTAAAATGTCCATGGACTTGCGGTACTGTCGTTTAGACAAATACGAAAAGGCAAGTCGTTGTCCATATCGCTGAATCTGACTCTCTGCATAAATGCGTTCCAAAACTTCAATGGCTGGTGCAAATTTCCCTGCATTCAATAAATTTCGTGCGATGTAATATTCGTTTTCTCGCTTGGATTTCTCCACTTGTAGGATTTTATCGTCATCTAACGCATCGATATAACCAAGATCCACCAACTGTTGCAAGGCTTCTTGTGCTGCCCATGGATCCTCCCTCAGCATTTCATCATGCATACCAGAATCACCAGGAACTTGCTCCCAACTTTCAATCCAATTTACTTCTCGGGCTTCCTCAAAACATGCCTGCAAGACTTTTCCTTCCATGTCCTTTCCAACGGATAATCCCATGTGATGCAACAGGGTAGGAGTGATGTCCAAGACACTAGCTCCTGAAATTTGAGAACCATGGTTTTTTATTCCTGGTCCAGCCATGACAAAAACCCCGTATGGACTATGTTCAACTGCCGGTCCGGATGGTTCCTTCGGAATATGTAATGGACGCTGGTGATCACAATGGAATCCATGATCAGAAATTAATAAGACTGTCGTGTTTTCCTCGTCTATGAGACTTATCATGCGTGCTAACATACGGTCGTGAAAAAGGTAGGCAGCTTCAACTACATCCTTGAAATCTTCGAAATCTTTTTCTGGAAGTTCGGGACGTCTTGGTGGAAAATACCGCATCGCAATGTGCGAGAAATGGTCAATCGCATCGTGATAAACAGCCATGAAATCCCATTCACTGTTTTCCATGAGGTGACAACAAGCATTGTGAATAGTTGCAGCATTTGCCATCGTTTTTAATACACTAGATGTTCGAGGGTCTGAACGTAAAGCTGTGTCATTCGCTAAATTGGGAATAAATGCCAAT
The DNA here is from genome assembly GCA_945860065.1 of Chryseobacterium gleum. GTDB lineage: Bacteria > Bacteroidota > Bacteroidia > Flavobacteriales_D > Crocinitomicaceae > UBA952. Next base: position 14,908 of record CAMAPI010000015.1, read on the forward strand.
GCTTGCTCCAATTGAATTTCATGGGGATGAATCCGGAAATCTTTCATTTTTTCGATTAGTTCCTCCGGATGAACAGTGCCCCTCGGCATTTCCCATTCTTCACCGAATGGCTTGGTAGCGATTTGATATAAATTCGACAACATCACGCCATTGATTGGTTCTGCTGGATTACTTGGCCACCATGCAAGGACATTACTTTTATATCCTTCTTGATTGAGAATGTTCCAAATGGCTTTGACTTTTCGTGAGGTTGAGGTAACTGGACGCAGATTTTCACCGTCTGGTGTTGGCTCGATGAATCCACCAATTCCATGGGTATCCGCCCGAAATCCAGTGGCAATACTCGTCCATAACATCGGAGAAAGCGGTGGGTCTAATGTTTGAAGTTTTCCGTGAACTCCGCGGGACATCAACCGAGCGAAGGCTGGCATTTTACCTTGTTGAATCAAGGGCATGATGACTTTCCATTCAGCCGCATCCCAGCCAATGGCCAGCACTTTCTTTTTTGAAGTCATGATACTTTTCTATTGCGGTAAAGTGATTGATCAATCACAGATTTCAATTCATCGATTGGTGTTTCCCATGAGCAGAAATCAATTAAGGTGTGTAAACAGGTTTCCGGATCTTCAAGTAATTCTCGGTGCTGAATTTCAATGAAAGGAATGTTTTTTGCACGTAAAAACTGCCTGCTTTTTTCGATATGAAGGGTGTAAATAGAGCGAAATTTCTCCTGCTGTTCGTGTTGGTCCTTGCCGAGCATTTTCCCTTGGGATTGCAGCACTTCGTCCAAATCACGAATCATGAAAACCACACGGTATTCAAGAGAAAGATCAATAAATGTTACCAGCGGCGCAACAATTTTAATGGTTTTCCCATCTAGGTCCTTCAAGAAAGCATTGTTTTTCACAATGCCCTTTACCGCTTCCAATTCGTAATATCCCTTTGGATTATTTTCATCTTCTGTCCGAATCGCATCCGTTGCGATATCAGCTTTTGCCACCTCGAAAAGCTGCATCATTAAGGAAGTTCCTGATCGGGGGATACCAGTTATAAGTGTAATCACAGTCTTTTTTGATAAGGTTAATCAAAAATAACAATAATCAACAGGAGAAAAGGACAGGCAGAAAACTAAATTGTTTTCAAGATGATTTTATTGCGGTGCAAGGTGATTTCTCCTTTGATTTCTAATTGCTTTAACAGTCTTGAAATCACCACTCTCGAGGAATGTAAATCTTCCGCCACCTCTTGATGCGTGTGCAAAATTTCTAGTGAACCCAATAATTTCGCTTGATCTCGAAGGTATTTGAGTAAGCGTTGATCTAAATTCATGAAGGCGATGGCATCAATGGATTCCATTAATTCCATCATTCTCGTGTGGTAATTACTGATAATGTATGTGCGCCAACTTTTATATTGGTCCATCCATATTTCCATGTATTCTGCGGGAATCATCAAAAGCAGCGATGGCTCCATCGCTGTCGCCTTTATTTGACTATCGATTTTCTTTGTGCAACATTGCAAGGACATCGCACATGTATCTCCACCCTCTATGTAATACAAGAGTAATTCTTCTCCGTTTTCATTCTCGCGAGAAACTTTTATGGATCCTTCGATAACAATGGGAATTAACTGTAAACGATCTCCCACATGGACAATGATTTCATCCGTTGTGGTTTCGCGAATTTTGGCAAGTTTCGCCATTTCCGTAATTAAAGCTGGCTCAAGTATATAGCCTAGCTGCGCTTGAAGCATCGCTTCTTTATCTACTAGACTTAGCATCTACTTTGTAATGAATAAAAATATTCGCGTAAATAATTTTTGACAATGCAAACAAATAAGGTGATAATGCGATGGAAAAAAAGGACACTAATCCAATTTGTGTCCAAGCACCAAAACTTGGAAACCATAAAGTGCAAGATGCCCAAATTGTCACAAATAACGCCACCCCTAATCCATAAGAAACATACATCGCGCCATAGAAAAAACCAGGTTCTCTTTCGTATTTTAAGTGACACACATCGCATTCAACTCGAACATCACCTATGTTTTTTAAATCATACACGGAAGAAACGAGAAATTGTCCTTCGTGACATTGTGGACAGGTCAGGTGTGAGATACTGTAAAGTTTGGATCCTTTTTTCATGATGCTATTCAGTTATTACGGACAAAAGTAACTGATTTCCTCGCGTTAGAGTGTAACAGATGTTACTAAAATCTAGAACTTGACGAAAATCATGTTTTGTCCGAAATCAGCGATTATCATGACATGAATTATGACAAAAAGACACTGTTTTGTGGTCTGATTCTTTCATTTTGTCATTGGTTGGTATGTAAATATGGATGGCACACAAATTGAGAAATGCAGAAACATTAAAAAGAAAATATATTTAGAATGGGAAAAATAATTGGAATTGACTTAGGAACAACAAACTCGTGTGTTTCTGTCATGGAAGGAAATGAGCCAGTGGTGATTTCAAATGCAGAAGGAAAAAGAACAACGCCATCTGTCGTTGCATTCGTTGAAGGAGGAGAGCGTAAAGTAGGGGATCCTGCAAAACGTCAGGCCATCACGAATCCAACAAAAACAATCTCCTCGATTAAACGATTCATGGGGTCAAGCTTCGATGAATGTAGTAAAGAAGTAGCTCGTGTACCTTACAAAGTGGTAAAAGGTGATAACAATACACCTCGCGTTAAAATCGACGATCGTTTGTATTCTCCACAAGAAATCTCTGCAATTATCCTTCAGAAAATGAAGAAAACAGCAGAAGATTACCTTGGACACGAAGTAACGGAAGCGGTAGTAACTGTTCCAGCTTATTTTAATGATGCACAACGTCAAGCAACGAAAGAAGCAGGTGAAATCGCTGGATTAACAATCAAAAGAATTATCAACGAGCCAACTGCAGCAGCTTTGGCTTATGGATTAGATAAAAAAGGAATTGACCAAAAAATCGTTGTATTCGATTTCGGTGGTGGAACGCATGACGTTTCTGTACTTGAATTGGGAGATGGTGTTTTCGAAGTATTGTCCACAGATGGCGATACTCACTTGGGTGGTGACGACGTAGATGAGGCAATCATCGTTTGGTTATCAGAAGAATTCAAAAAAGACGAAGGATTAGATTTACGTAAAGATCCGATGGCACTTCAACGTTTGAAAGAAGCAGCGGAGAAAGCGAAAATCGAGTTATCTTCAACGACGTCAACAGAAATTAACTTGCCGTACATCATGCCAGTGGATGGTGTTCCAAAACACTTAGTTAGAACTTTACAACGTGCGAAATTCGAGCAATTGATTTCTGAAATCGTTGAGCGTACGATTGCTCCTTGTCGTTCAGCCTTGAAAAATGCAGGACTTTCTCCAAGTGACATCAATGAAGTAATCTTAGTTGGTGGATCAACACGTATTCCAGTGATTCAAGATGCAGTAGAGCGTTTCTTTGGAAAATCTCCTTCAAAAGGAGTGAATCCAGATGAGGTAGTTGCAGTAGGTGCAGCGATTCAAGGTGGCGTATTGACAGGTGAAGTGAAAGATGTCCTTTTATTAGACGTGATTCCTTTATCCGTAGGTATCGAAACCATGGGTGGTGTATTGACAAAATTAATTGAAGCAAATACAACGATTCCAACAAAAAAATCAGAAGTATTCTCGACAGCATCCGATAATCAACCGTCAGTAGACATTCACGTGTTGCAAGGTGAACGTCCAATGGCAACGGATAACAAAACATTGGGTCGTTTCCAATTGACAGATATTCCACCAGCGCAACGTGGTGTTCCTCAAATCGAGGTGACATTCGACATCGATGCGAACGGAATCATGAATATTTCAGCGAAGGACAAAGGAACAGGAAAACAACAGTCGATTAAAATCGAAGCGTCTTCAGGTTTGTCCGACGAAGAAATCAAACGTATGAAAGCAGAAGCAGAAGAGAATGCTGAAGCGGACAACAAAAAACGTGAGGAAGTTGAAACAATCAACAAAGCAGACTCATTGATTTTCCAGACGGAACGTCAAATAAAAGAATACGGAGATAAAATCCCAGCGGATAAAAAACAAGGAATCGAAGAAGCGTTAACAGAGTTGAAAGCGGAATTCGAAGCACGTAACATTCAAAACCTTGAGCCAGCAATGGAAAAATTAAATAATGTTTTCCAAGCAGCTTCTCAAGACATGTACAATGCAACTAATGCTGACGGTGGAAACGCTGGTGATGCAGGAGCAGATCAAGCGACAGCTAACCCGAACGATGAAGTGACTGACGTTGATTTCGAAGAAGTGAAAGATAAATAATTGCATTTATTTCAATGTATTTCAAAACACTCATCGTTTATTCGGTGAGTGTTTTTATTTTTACACATGTTATATTCTAAAAAACTCGAAAATGCCAACAGTAAAGAATGGGTGGTCTTCATCCATGGTGCCGGAGGTAGCTCGAGTATTTGGCATAAGCAAATCAAAACATTTTCGGAAAAATACAATTTGTTGCTAATCGACCTTCGCGGACACGGGAAAAGTCAAATTGATTCCAAAAAGAAACGCTATTCCTTTAAATTGATCGCGCAAGATGTCATTGAAGTGATGCACGCACAACAGATTGAACGAGCTCATTTCGTGGGGGTTTCCATGGGATCCATCGTGATAAAGCAAATTGAAATCATGGAGCCTGGACTCGTGAAATCAATGATTTTTGCCGGAGCAATTACCCGTTTGAATTTTAAATCGCGTTTACTGCTAAAAGTTGGACGTGTTTTAAATCGTATGATTCCACAAATGGGATTGTATCAATTGTTTGCCCGCATCATGATGCCGAGGAAAAATCATGCCTCCTCGCGTGAATTGTTTATTGGCGAAGCTCGAAAAATTGTTCATAAAGAATTTAACCGCTGGTTCAAATTAACCTCACGTTTGGCATTGTACTTAGTCGAATTGGAAAAACAAACGGATAAAACTCCAACCTTATTTATCATGGGGGAAGAAGACCACTTGTTTTTAGCACCAGTGAAGGAATTAGTGGCGCAAAATCCACGGTTAAACTTGAGTATTGTCCCCAATTGTGGACATGTGGTCAACTTCGAACAGGCTGATACTTTCAATCACCTAAGTTTGAATTTTATTGATCAAGTATCCGCTTAAGAGTGGCTATTAACAATTTGAATTCATTTTGTTAAAAAACACTTGATCAAAAATCATCCATCTTCATAGATTTGGATTAAATTTGTGCTCAGTTTGCAGCGAACATCCGCTTCGAAGAAAAGTAAATTGAAATCCCTATGCCAAAAGATTTATCCATCAAATCGGTTCTGATCATCGGAAGCGGACCAATTGTTATCGGTCAAGCCTGTGAGTTTGACTATGCCGGATCACAAGCAGCACGTTCTTTGAAAGAAGAAGGGATTGAAGTGACCTTGATCAACTCGAATCCTGCAACAATTATGACCGACAAAGTTGTCGCCGACAATATCTATCTGCAACCTTTGGAACCAGAGAGTATTGTGGAAATTTTGAAAAATCACAAAATCGATGCCGTTCTTCCAACCATGGGTGGACAAACAGCTTTAAATTTGTGTATCAAATGTGATGAGTTAGGGATTTGGGAAGAATATGGCGTTCGCCTGATTGGGGTGGACATCAACGCTATTGAAATCACCGAAAATAGAGAGGCTTTCCGCGAATTGATGTTGGAAATTGGTATACCAATGGCTCCTCAAAAAACGGCTAAATCCTTCCTGGAAGGAAAAGAAATTGCTCAGGAATTTGGATTCCCACTTTGTATTCGTCCTTCGTATACCTTAGGTGGATCAGGTGCATCGATTTTACACGAACCAAAAGAATTCGACAACTTACTTGAACGTGGACTGCAATTGTCTCCGATTCACGAAGTCATGATCGATAAAGCCTTGTTAGGTTGGAAAGAATAAGAATTGGAGTTGCTGCGCGATGCGAATGACAATGTCGTGATTATCTGTTCCATCGAAAACTTCGATCCAATGGGAATTCACACAGGAGATTCGATTACAGTCGCTCCTGCGATGACCTTGTCGGATACAACTTTCCAAAAAATGCGCGATATGTCCATCAAAATGATGCGCTCTATCGGGAATTTTGCAGGTGGATGTAACGTTCAGTTCGCTATTTCTCCGGACGATGCAGAGAATATAATTGCCATTGAAATCAATCCACGTGTATCGCGTTCATCTGCGCTAGCATCTAAAGCAACGGGTTATCCGATTGCGAAAATCGCTGCTAAATTGGCGATAGGTTACCATTTAGATGAATTACAAAACCAAATTACGAAAACAACTTCGGCTTTATTTGAGCCAACGTTAGACTACGTGATTGTGAAGATTCCACGTTGGAACTTTAATAAATTCCCGGGAACAAATCGCCAACTTGGACTTCAAATGAAGTCAGTAGGTGAGGTGATGGGAATCGGACGTTCTTTCCAAGAAGCGCTTCAAAAAGCTTGTCAGTCCCTAGAGATTAACCGAAATGGCTTAGGTGCAGACGGAAAAGAATTGACCAATCAAGATGAAATCCTACATTCCTTAGAATTTGCTAGTTGGAACCGCTTGTTCCATATCTATGATGCCATTAAATTGGGAATTCCGTTTAAAAAAATTGTAGAGAAAACGAAAATTGATATTTGGTTCTTGAAACAAATCGAAGATTTGATCAAGTTAGAACGTAAAATTGAAAAACATCACTTAGGAAGCATTCCAAAAGACTTGCTTTTTGAAGCGAAACAAAAAGGATACGCGGATCGTCAAGTTGCCCATTTGTTGCGCTGCCTTGAATCAGAGGTTTATCAAAAACGTTCTGACATGGGAATAAACCGCGTGTATAAATTAGTAGATACCTGTGCGGCGGAATTTGAAGCAAAAACTCCTTATTATTATTCAACGTTTGAATTTGAAAACGAAAGCATCGTTTCGGATCGCAAGAAAGTAGTGGTGCTAGGATCAGGTCCAAACCGCATCGGACAAGGAATTGAATTCGATTATTCGTGTGTTCATGGTGTATTGGCAGCGAAAGAATGTGGATACGAAACCATCATGATCAACTGTAATCCAGAGACGGTTTCTACCGATTTCGATACCGCAGATAAATTATACTTTGAACCCGTTTTCTGGGAACATATTTACGACATCATTAAGCATGAGAATCCAGTAGGGGTAATTGTGCAGTTAGGTGGACAAACAGCCTTGAAATTAGCGGAGAAATTACAGCGTTATGGAATTCCCATCCTAGGAACAAGCTATGAAGCCTTGGATTTAGCAGAGGACCGTGGACGATTTTCGAAATTGCTCGAAGCGAACAATGTTCCATTTCCTGAGTATGGGGTTGTGGAAAGTGCAGAGCAAGCAATCGAGTTATCCGATAAATTAGGATTTCCATTGCTGGTTCGTCCTTCCTATGTATTGGGTGGGCAAAAAATGAAAATCGTCATCAATAAAGAAGAATTAGAGCACCATGTTGTTGACATCATCAATGAGTTGGGGAACAATCAAATCTTATTGGATCACTTTATAGGTGGAGCGATTGAAGCAGAAGCTGATGCCATTTGCGACGGTGAAAATGTATACATCATTGGAATCATGCAACACATTGAACCGGCGGGAATTCACTCCGGAGACTCATACGCTGTATTGCCTCCATATAACTTGGGAGATTTTGTGATAACACAAATTGAGGACATCACAAAGAAAATCGCCATCGAATTAAAAACTGTTGGATTATTGAATATTCAATTTGCCATTAAGGATGATAAGGTATATGTCATCGAAGCGAATCCACGTGCTTCTCGTACGGTTCCATTCATTGCAAAAGCGTACGATGAACCTTATGTGAATTACGCGACGAAAGTCATGTTAGGAGAGAAAAAAGTAACGGATTTCAATTTCCAACCAAGAAAAATAGGATACGCGATTAAAATCCCGGTGTTCTCATATGAGAAATTTCCAGATGTGAAAAAAGAACTTGGTCCAGAGATGAAATCAACTGGTGAAGCAATTCGTTTCATTAAAGACTTAAAGGATCCGTTCTTTACAAAAATCTACTCGGAAAGAAATATGCACCTTTCTCGTTAAATTCATCTGTTCAGGAGCCTCATTACTTAACGGATTCTGTATATTTGTCTTATGCAGAAGGTTGAGGACATCATGGCACCAATTCAGTCAGAATTGACAACATTTGAAGCTTATTTTAAAGAGTCAATGAGATCTGATGTGGCATTGTTGGACAAAGTCACACAGTATGTCGTGAAGCGAAAAGGAAAACAAATGCGTCCCATGTTCGTTTTTCTCACGGCTAAAATGTTGGGTGAAATTAATCCGGTAACGTACGACGCAACGACCCTTGTTGAGCTTTTGCACACCGCAACACTCGTTCATGACGATGTGGTAGACGACGCCAATGAACGACGAGGATTCTTTTCGGTCAATGCACTTTGGAAAAATAAAATTGCTGTCCTAGTTGGAGACTATATGCTTTCCCGCATTCTACTACTTTCCTTAGAGAAAGAAAACATAGAATTATTAGAAGTCGTTGCACGCGCAGTTCGAGAAATGAGCGAAGGCGAACTCCTTCAAATTGAAAAAGCACGCGACTTAAATATTGACGAAGAAACGTATTTCGAGGTCATCCGAAAAAAAACAGCATCCCTTATTTCTACCTGTTGCGAAGCTGGAGCGATTAGCGTCCATGCCTCATCAGATCAACGCGAGAAAATGAGGAAATTTGGCGAACTCATTGGATTGGCATTTCAAATCAAAGACGATATCTTTGACTACGGAACAGGGGAACACATCGGGAAACCGACTGGAATCGATATTCGCGAGCAAAAAATGACCTTGCCCTTAATTTACGTCATGAATCATTCTCCAAGTGAAATACGCAAAGAATTGATGTACATCATGAAGAATGAATACGATGTTTCTTCTAAAATAAAACGCGTCATTCAATTAGTTATTCAATATGGGGGAATTCAGTTTGCTGCAAATAAAATGGAATCAATTGCTAACGAAGCATTAACTTTATTGAGCGACTTCCCCGACAATGAAGCTAAACATGCGTTAATAGGTTTAGTGCACTACACCATGAACAGAGAGAAATAATGAAAAACATACTTTTAATTGCAATATTGGCTTTGTTGACATTGAATGCTTGCTCGGGAGATAACTCGAAGAAGGAACAACAGCCAATGAAAGAAGAAGTGCTTTACCAAATCAAAGATGGTAAGTTCACAGAATGGTATCCCGGCAAAAAACAAGTGAAATTTGAAGGGGATTTGGATGTGAAAGGAAATCGCGAGGGAAAATGGACCTTCTTTTCTGAAAAAGGAAACTTGCTTTCCTTTACCTTTTACGATCATGGAAAACGGGAAGGTTACTCTGTGGTAAAACATCCCAACGGACGCATACACTATCACGGGGAATACCAACAGGATGAAATGGTTGGCGTTTGGACCACATACGATGCAAACGGTAAAAATAAACAAGTAAAAGATTACGGCCAGTTAGAAAGTGAGTAAGATTCCTCCACATATCATTGATGAAATCATGCAAGTTTCTCGGAGTGAGGAGGTCATTGCTGATTACGTACAACTCAAACGGGCAGGTTCTAATTTAAAGGGACTCAGTCCATTTACGGATGAAAAAACTCCGTCGTTTGTCGTTTCACCCGCCAAACAAATTTTTAAATGTTTCTCCACAGGAAAAGGGGGGACGGCTGTTTCCTTTTTGATGGAAAAAGAACATTTCTCTTATCCTGAGGCACTTCGCTGGTTGGCAGATCGTTACGGCGTTCAAATTCCCGACTTAGTTCAACCGACAGCGGAAGAATTAGCGGAATTAAATGAGCGGGAGAGTTTCTACATCATCAACGAGTTTGCAAAAAACACTTTTGCGGAAAACATGCATCAATCCGAAGAAGGAAAAGCTATTGGACTTTCCTATTTTGAAGAGCGTGGATTTCGCCCGGATATCATTGAGCGTTTTCAGTTGGGTTATTGCTTGAATAAAGGCGATGATTTCACAAAAAAAGCGCTTGGAAAAGGATATAAATTGGATTATCTAGAAAAGGTAGGACTGGTTAAAACCAAGGATGATCGCTCCTTTGATTTTTTCCGTGGACGTGTGATATTTCCGATTCATAGTATTTCTGGCCGCGTTTTAGGTTTTGGTGGACGCACCTTACTTGCGGATAAAAAAATTGCAAAGTACTTCAATTCACCAGAAAGTATCATCTACAATAAAAGTGAAATCCTTTATGGATTATACTTTGCGAAAGGAGATATTGTCAAATACGATGAGTGTTTACTTTGTGAAGGATACACGGATGTGATCAGCATGCATCAAGCGGGAATGCAACACGTGGTTTCCTCCTCCGGAACATCCCTGACCAAAGAACAAGTGAAATTGGTGAAGCGCTACACGAAAAATTTAACCATTTTGTATGATGGTGACGCAGCCGGAATCAAAGCGAGTTTTCGTGGGATCGATTTGATTTTAGAAGAAGGAATGAATGTGAAAGTCGTTCTTTTTCCTGATGGCGAAGATCCAGATTCTTTTTCAAAGTCCAGAAGCTCTAGCGAACTAGAAGAATACATTAAAACCCACAAACAAGATTTCATCACCTTTAAGTCTTCGATTTTATTATCGGATGGTGTGAATGACCCAATCCGTAAATCGGAGTTGATCAAAGAAATCGTTCATTCCGTTTCCTTAATACCCGATCAAATCACGAGAAGTGTTTATACACAGGAAATTGCTCGTCAATTTGAAATTTCTGAGTCAATTGTCAACAACGAATTGATGCGTTTACGGAAGTCAACCATGGCCAAGCAATTGCAAGAGCCGATGTTAAACGAGATAGAACTCCCGAAGGAAAGTACTAATTTGTTGCAGAGTGAGCTATCAAGTCAAGGGTCGGATCAATCTTCCTTCGATATTAAGCATGAGGATGAAATCATTCGTCTGATGATTAAATATGGTACCCGTGAGATTCTCATAAAGGAAATTGGAAACGAGGACAAATCAACAAGTGTCATCGAACTCATCATTCAAGAAATTGAAAGTGATGATTTACGCATTGAACAACCGCTTTACCGTGAAATATATGGTTTATTTATGGATGGAATAAAGGACAATACGCTCTTGTCTGCTTCCTATTTGAAACGAATGGAAAATCAAGAGATTGTGGCATATGTGAGCGATTTGGAAAGCGAAGACCGAGAATTAAGTCATAATTGGGTTGGGAAATATAATATACACACGAAATCAGAGTCAGATAATTTATATGAATCTGTAATGAATGCGATTTATCACTTTAAACTGATTAAAGTTGAGCAACATATCCAAGGCTTACAGCGTGAATTGAAGGAGAAAAATCCACAAGGAGAAGATTTAATCCTGTTGCTATCTGAACAAATGGTGTATGCAAAAGTGCGAAAAGAGTTTTCGGAAAAATTAGGGAGGATCATTACTAGATAGTATGTTGAGCACCACACTTTTTCATATCGGTCCGTTTAAAATTTGCTTTTGGAACTTGGTGTTTTTGACTCTCATCTTCTTAATTGCTGCTATTTTACGCCGTATCGTTCACCGATTACTCAAACGTTACGTGAAAACCACACATATCAACCTAGAGGGAAGACAATTGGCTTGGTTAAAGTTGCTAAGTCAAAGTGTCTATTTACTAGCGATTTATGTGGCTTTATTGAGTTTTAAGTTCAATAACTACCGTGTGAATTTTAACATGTTCTTGACCTATAAGTTCATAGACCTGGGGTCCATAAAAATTGATTTTAAAGATTTGTTGATCATCGTATCCGTGTTCTTTGGAGCCCGAATGCTTGTTAACCTGAGTAAATTATATATTGGTCGCAAATTCAAACGAAATACAAATTACGATGCTGCATCCGAATACGTGTACATTCAGATTGCGAAATATGTCATCTATGTATTTTCCATCCTTTTTTGCTTTCAGTTACTAAATATTGACTTGGTTATTATTCTCACCAGTTCGGTTGGATTATTAGTTGGGATTGGACTCGGTTTACAAGATGTATTTAAGGACATGATTGGGGGTGTGGTTTTATTAGTAGAAGGTAATTTGAGGGTAGGAGATATTGTTGAAATTCATGGAACATCTAAAAGTTCACAGAAATCTTCAGATGCCATCGTCGCAAAAATCCTGAGAATTAGTGTTCGAACGACTCAAATTCAAACCCGTGAAGGAAATGTACTCATCATCCCAAATACAAGATTAACACAAGAACAAATTGAAAATTGGAGTCACGGTTCTGAATTGACGAGGTTTAAAATTAATGTAACCGTAGATTTTGGTGCTGATACAGAATTAATAAAACGTTTGTTAATTCAAGCAGCCATGGCGCATCCGAAAGTCAAGAAAAGCCATCCGGTATTTGTGAGTTTAGCAGATTTCGGTGAAAATGGTTTAGCCTTGGAATTAATATTTTGGGCAGACCACAGTTGGGATATCGATATTTATAAGTCGGAAATTCGTTTTGAAATCGACCGCTTGTTTAGGGAATATAAAATTCATATCCCTTATCCTCACAGGACCATCAATCAAATTTAATTAGTCGCGCAACAGATGTAAATAACGTTGAATGGTGTTTTCAATGCCAAGGTACAATGCATCTGAAATCAAGGCGTGTCCAATGGAGACTTCATCCAACTGACAAACTTCCGTCTTGAAATAGCGCAAATTATCCTGATTTAAATCATGTCCTGCATTGATACCCAAGCCAATAGAAACAGCAAACTCAATCGCTTCACGATAGGATCTTAGTGCTTTTACAGGGTCATTACCGAAAAGTTCAGCATACGGACCAGTGTACAATTCGATGCGGTCTGCTCCAGCTTTTTTGGCCAGCTCAATCCAATGTTTATTTGGCTCGACAAATAACGAAGTTCGAACACCATGTGATGAAATTTCTTGTAAGGTTTCACTCAAAAAAACTTGGTGCTTTTCCGTGTCCCAACCCGCATTTGAGGTAAGAACATCTGGCCCATCAGGAACCAATGTCGCTTGTGTAGGTCGAATGTCCGAAATGAGCGTCAAATAACGGCGATCTGGATACCCTTCGATGTTGTACTCTGTCTTCACCACTTTCGCGATGTCATACGTGTCTTGAGTCGTAATGTGACGTTCATCTGGACGTGGATGAACCGTAATGCCTTGTGCCCCGAATCGTTCGCAGTCAATGGCGAATTGTACCACATTGGGTATTTGTCCACCTCGGGCATTTCGAAGCGTAGCAATTTTATTGATGTTCACACTTAGTCTTGTCATGGCACAAAATTTGACATACAAAAGTAAGAACTCTGAAAGGATTTTACTACTTTGGCGGCGCGTATGAGAGCAATTGATTTAATAACAGACGAAATACCACCTCTAATCCATACGGATTCAGGTGAAAAGGCCTTGAGCTGGATGGAGGAATTTAAGGTTTCTCATCTTCCCGTGCTTAAAAACGGCAACTTTGTCGGGGTGGTTTCGGAATCGGACATTCTAGATCACCTCAATTTGGACGAAAATTTAGATCGATTATTCCAGCATTTACCTCGTCCATTCGTATCTGGACAAGCACATATGTATGATGTCATAGCCAAAATGGCAGAATTTAAGTTAAGTGTCATTCCAATTTTAGATCAACAAGAAAACTACCTCGGTTGTTGTAGCGTATACCATGTGATGACCCTTTTAGCAAATACCGGTAGTATCAAAGAGAACGGTGGAATTCTTGTTTTGGAAATCAATTCAATCGATTACCAACTCTCACAAATTGCACAAATCGTTGAAAGTAATAATGCGCGTATATTAAGCGTTTTTATGACCTCTCAACAAGACTCCACCAAAATAGATGTAACGCTTAAAGTGAATAGTTTCGATTTAACTAGCATCATTCGTACATTTGAACGTTATGATTACACGGTGAAAGCTTCTTTCCTGGATGGACATGAAGACGAGGACATGCAATGGCGATATGATACGTTAATTCAATACTTAAAATTGTAACGATGAGAGTAGCAATCTACGGTCGAAAAATAAATAAACAAACAAGCGCGTTTTTCGTCGAAGTGCTTAAACATATCGATGACTTTGGATGGAAGGCTATTTTAGAGGTGGAACTGAAAGATCAACTGGTTGCGAAAGCAGGTATTGCTACGAGCTATGATACATTCAATAACCACAAAGATTTTCATGCCGGAATTGATCTATTGATTAGTCTTGGCGGAGATGGATCCTTTTTACAGGCTGTTTCCTATATTCGCGATTCTGGAGTCCCAATCATGGGAATCAATACGGGTAGACTTGGATTCTTATCCAATATTTCCAAGGATCATATTTATGATAAAATAGCACAGGTTAGGGACAAGCAATTCGATTTCCAAAAGCGCTCTTTATTACGCGTTTCAACGGTGGAAGATGTTTTTGGTGAAGATAATTTTGCCTTGAATGAACTGACATTGCAGAAAAAAGATACTTCCTCCATGGTGACTGTTCATGCCTATTTAGATAAAAAATTCTTGAATTCTTATTGGGCTGACGGATTGATTGTTGCCACTCCAACAGGTTCAACAGCTTATAGTCTTAGTTGTGGCGGACCTATCATAACTCCTGGTTGCCAAGTACATATATTAACGCCAATTGCCCCTCATAATTTAAATGTTCGTCCAGTTGTTGTTCCTGACCACATGCCGATTACACTCAGTGTGGAAGGAAGAGATCGCAGTTACTTACTGAGCTTGGATGGGGTTTCGAAACACATCAAACAAGGAGAAGATGTTGTGGTGACAAAAGCGGAATTTATGATAAATGTTGTTAAATTTGAGGACAATAATTTCCTCGATACTATCCGAAATAAAATGCTTTGGGGAATAGATACCCGTAATTAATAATGAATAAAATGATGAAAAAAACACTAGCAATTACCGCATTGATGTTCAGCGTGAACGCAAATGCACAATTATCAAAAGTAGATTCTGTTAGCTACTTGGTTGGAATGAATATTGGCTCCAGTATCGTGAAGGATTTCAGCGAGGCGAATGTCAATATGTTGATCAAAGGTCTGCAAGACGCGATGACGAAACAAGCACCTATGTGTTCGGATCCTGGAAATGCGATGTTGAATGGTTATTTTCAACAAAAACAACAGATGACTCAGGCTGAGGATGAAAAGAACAATATGGCCTACAAACAAGTAGGCGAGGAGTTTTTAGCGAAAAACGCGAAAAGAAAAGGAGTTACAGTTACTACTTCTGGATTGCAATACGAAGTCTTAACAGAAGGAAAAGGAGAGCGCCCAACAGCAACGTCAAAAGTAAAAGTGCATTACCATGGAACAACTCCTGAAGGAGTGGTGTTTGATAGTTCTGTTGAGCGTGGAGAGCCGATTTCATTTGGTTTGGATCAAGTTATTAAAGGATGGACGGAAGGTGTTCAATTAATGAAAGTTGGATCCAAATACCGTTTTTACATTCCTCAAGAATTAGCTTATGGACCAAGTTCGCCGTCTCCAACGATTAAGGCCTACATGCCATTGGTTTTTGAAGTTGAATTAATTGAAATTGAAAAGTAAGATGAGAAAATTATTTTTAAGTGTTAGCTTAGTTATAGCAACGTTGTCGTCTTCAGTTGCACAAAACGCAACGGAAATCGCAGATGGAATTTATGCTTCTTTCAATACGACAAAAGGAACGATTGTATGTCAGTTAGAATATAAATTGACACCGATGACTGTCGCGAATTTCGTTGGCTTAGCGGAAGGAAAGAATTTTAAAGTCGATAATGTGATTACTAGTAAGCCATATTTCGATGGTTTGACATTTCACCGTGTGATTAAAGATTTCATGATTCAAGGCGGCTGTCCATTAGGAAACGGAACCGGAGATCCAGGATACAAATTTGGAGATGAATTCAACGAGAACTTGAAACATGTCGGTCCGGGAATTTTGTCCATGGCAAATTCTGGTCCGGGAACAAACGGTAGTCAGTTTTTTATTACGCACAAAGAAACACCTTGGTTGAACGGAAAACATACGGTTTTTGGACATGTTGTTACAGGCCAATCTGTTGTTGATTCAATCGCAATGGGCGATAAAATGCTAAGTGTGACAATAGTTAGGGTTGGTGCAGAAGCTCAAAACTGGAATGCGCAAGAGGCATTTGACAAAGTATACTTAGGTAAACAAATCGAAGTGAATAGACAAAATGAAGCGTTTGCGAAAATCGAAGCGATGACTGAAGATGAATACAAGCAGTTCATGTTCGCTGAAGTAAAAAAGGTTCACAAGAAAGCCAAAATGACTGAAAGTGGATTGGTTTACGTAATTCAAGAAAAAGGATCAAAGGACCGTGTTGTTAAGGGATCTGAAGTATCCTTGCATTATACGGGAACCTTCCGTGCTGATGGAAAGAAGTTTGACTCTTCACGTGACCGCAATGAAACGTTAGATTTTCGATACATCGACCAAAAAATGATTCCAGGATTTGAAGAAGGCATCGCCATGGTAGGAAAAGGTGGGAAAATCACGATTTATATTCCTTACTTCAAAGCGTATGGCAAAAATGGTCGTCCAGGGGTAATTCCTCCTTATTCAGATTTGGTGTTCGAGATTGAAATGGTAAATATTGTTGCGCCAACGGCACATGATGAGCACGATGGTCATGATCACGATGGACACCAACATTAGTCTATAATTAATCTTTTTACTTCACTCCGACGATAATCGCTTGATTCGAGTTGAAGGAAGTATAAACCTTTTGAAAGTCCTGAGTAATTCAGGACTTTTTTATTATCCAACAATTCCGTTTGAACTACATTTCCGTTTAAATCACGCAGAATCGCTTTATTCACTTCAGATGAGCTACTGATGTTAATCCATCCATTCGATGGATTAGGGCTTATGGAAAAGTCAAATAACGACATCTCTTCTATACCCGATCCTAAGTCAGCAAACGAAAAAGTAATGTCTGAAATCATCCAGCCTTCTTTCGTGTTATCAATGCCGTCACTAATGAATCTAAAGCGATAATACATGGTATCTGTGGGAATGTCCTTGATGGGAAACATCCAAACCCATTCTATTTCTGTGTAGCGATCGCTAAATGTACCTGAAAATCCTTTTTCACCTGTAAATAAGGTATCTGCGCTCGTGTAAAGTTCGTTACTCAAGAAGAGCATGTTCGTCTGGTCCTCGATCACATTTGTCCAGCTGAGCCCGTAATCCCGTGAAACTTCAATAATCCCACCATCTAAAAGGCTATCTGAATGCATGGAATGATGGAATCCCATAATCAAACTGAATGGATATTGTTGCCAAGCTGGCCAATGAATTTCAAAAGAAGCGTTCGTTCCATTCGGATAAGTGTACACGCTGTCTGTAATCATCACCTTTCCGTTTTGAGTAAGGGTCGTTTTCTGTGATTCTCCGCACACCCAGAGGTTATTTGATGGCTCTGGAATCAAAACATATGCACAGGTGTCCGTAAAATCACAAGCGTCCATTTGTACAATCCCTAAAAATGGATCTATTTGAGCGAAAATGTTAAAAAAAGCAAAAAACATCGCCGTAAAAAAAGTTGTTTTCATGGTTCTTAATTTAAAAAGACATACGTAATAATATTCGCACCCATTTGTAAAGATTGTTTTCTTTTTTCAGCCGTATCGTTATGAACCTGAGGGTCTTCCCATCCATCACTTAAATCAGTTTCATAAGTGTAGAGGCACACAAGTCTTCCATCGATAACAATGCCAAACGCTTGCGGTTGTTTCCCATCGTGTTCGTGTATTTTTGGCAGTCCGTTTAGTTTGTATTTCTGATTGTAAATAGGATGATTATTAGGCAGTTCAGATAGTTCATTTGAAGGAAAAATTTTCTTCAATTCGATTCGAATAAATTCGTCCATTCCGTAATTGTCATCAATGTGCAAGAATCCACCGGCTAATAAGTAGTTTCTCAGGTTCTCACTTTCTGTTTTTGAAAACACGACGTTACCATGTCCAGTCATGTGAACAAATGGGTAACGGAAAAGATCTTTACTTCCAACATCTACATACGGGACATCCTTAGAAATCGTTGTGCTCAGGTTTTGGTTGCAAAATTGAATGAGGTTTGGAAGTGCCGTTGGATTGGCATAATAATCACCTCCACCGTTGTATTTTAATACGGCTAATTGAAAACTCGCTTGACTCCAGCCATAAACTGGAAGAATAAAGAGTACTAGAATAAGTTTGAATGCCGATGAAATCATACAGAAAGATAGATAAACAAAATGGAAATAAGAGATGAAATGAAACCAATAATTTTAATTTTATTCCATTTCTCTTTGAAAAATAAGCTTCCGATAATGGAGGCAATCATCACAATGCTCACGTTAATCACTGCCAAAATACTACTATTGCTCCAGGTAAAGACATGATATGCTTTCATCAGGAAGTAAATCGAAAAATAATTTGGAATCCCGAGAAGAACTCCCGCAATAACGTTTCTCCAAGAGGGCGAAAGTTTGCCTTGAACGATGAGTACAATGGCAATCAATGCTCCAATTATCCCGGCAAGTCCAAAGGCATAGGCTGTGAAAAAAGCTGTTTGGTTTGGCAGTAAGACCAGATGTTGAATGTAATTCAATAGAAAGTCTAAGATCCCACTACCAACGAAAAGAACCAACAACATCCATGTCGAAGAAACAGTGTTGGTTTTGTCATCTGTTTGAACGGTCATACCAATTACACCGATGATGGCTAATAAAATCCCGGCGATTTTTATGAATTGTATGGACTCCGAATAAAAAAGCATCATGCCAAGTAAGGAAAGTGCCATGCTCATTTTGACAGCTACAGATGTGCTGGATAGTCCGTTTTTCTGCGCGCTTAGTCCCATGATTAAAAACAATCCAATAAAGAGAATGGCTGCGCTCAGTGTAAAACCAAACCATGTACCTGAAACGGAGATTAGGTCGTTCCATTCGAATGGAAAAAAAATGAAGCCACAAAAAAATGCCACGAAATAGTTGACAACAATTGCCTGGAATGTATCAATGTTGAATTTGGGAAATAGTTTAAAGAGTACAAAAATGAAACTCGAAAAAAGAATGGCGAAAAGTAGCTCCATTACCTTCGCTTAAAGTAATATACAGTGTCAGTGCCAAACGCATGTGAATGCGCAGGAATACGATTTAATAGGGGGGCTTTTACTCCTTCTTGAAAATAGACATCTCCAACAATTACGTATGCTTCGTCCCAAACGTTATCAATGATAAAATACTGAAGGGTTCGACTGCCGCCCTCAACCATGATGGATGTAATGTTCCGTTTGTACAGTTCTTCTAGAATGACTTTGGTGGACGTTTCTTTAATTTTGACCCACTCAATATTGTCTTTTTTCTCATCTTTTATCCGATTAAAAATAATCGTTGGCGCATCGGCTGAATATAGATTGATGTTTTCTTTTACTTGTAGTTGACTATCTATGAGTATTCGGATCGGATTCCTTCCTGTGAATTCACGAACGGTCAGTGTTGGATTGTCGTTCATAGCGGTATGTTTCCCAACTAAAATCCCATGTTCTTGACTTCGCCATTTGTGGACAAGCGCCTTTGATTCTTCGCAGGAAATCCAATTAATTCCTTTTTCGTCCTCGGTACGAATGCGGTCGAGATATCCATCCTTTGTTTGAGCCCATTTCAAGATGACATAAGGCCTCCCTTTTTCATGAAAATTAAAAAAGCGTTTGTTTAATAGTCGGCATTCTGTTTCTAATATCCCCTCGTGAACGTCAATTCCAGCACGTTGTAATTTTTCAATTCCTCTCCCTGAAACTAGTTTATTCGTATCTCTGCAGCCAATAAAAATTTCGGCAACTTTTGATTCAACGAGTAAATCTGAACAAGGGGGAGTTTTTCCGTGATGGGAACATGGTTCAAGGTTGACATATACCGTTGATCCAGTTATTAGACTTTTATCTTTTACAGATGCGATAGCATTTACTTCTGCATGCGCCTCACCGTAACGATGATGGTAACCTTCACCGATGATTTGACCATCTTTTACGATCACACATCCCACCATTGGATTAGGAGCCACCCAACTTGATCCAAGTTGAGCGAGGTCTATACAACGTTGCATGTAAACTTCGTGCTTCATACAGCGAAGATAAGCATTCCTTCGCGTGATTTAATCCTAATGAACATGGATTTTATCGCTAGATTCATACGATAATTGATCGAAATGGGCGATATTGACGATGAATCGAGTCAATTGTGCGAAGTATTTTTATTTTTGTTGAAAATTCTGACCTAGCTTATGATCGATGTAATTGAAAATCTTTTTGGAATGGAGCCTCATCACTTGAATGCTGTTCTGTTTTCGCTATTAACGAATATCGTAATTGCGGCTTTAATTACCATAGGTGGATTTTGGCTCACTGGAATCTTGACAAGATTTATTACGCGCATGCTCAGAAAGAGCGAAACGGATGCGGGCTTGGTTTCCTTTTTGGCTAGTTTCTTATCTATGGCATTGAAAATAATGGTTGTGGTGAGTGCCATTACTCAATTAGGAATCCCAATGACTTCCTTTTTAACCTTGATTGGTGCCGCTGGAATCGCAGTTGGTATGGCAATTTCCGGAACATTGTCCAATTTTGCTGGTGGAATTATGATTTTGGTCTTAAAGCCTTTTAAACTTGGTGATGAAATCAAAGCCTTAGGTGAACAGGGAACGGTGAGCGAAATCCAAATTTTCAACACCTACTTAACTACGCCTGACAATAAGGTGGTCATTTTTCCGAATGGGCCACTTGCGAATGGAAACATTGTCAACTTCACAAAGGAAAAAACACGACGGGTAGAATGGACATTTATATTCACGCATGATGCGTCTTTCCATGAGGTAAAAGAAACAATCTCAGGAATTTTATCGGAGGATAAACGCATCCTTACGAAGGTCCCTTCTGTCGTTGGCCTGGATCAAATCACAGAACAAGGCATGCATGTGAAGGTAAGAGCTTGGGTGAAGACAGCAGATTCCGCACAAGTCTTATTTGATGTAAACGCTGCGGCGGCGATTTCTTTTTCTCAAGCAAATATTCCGTTCGCAAAATCATAAGAAATGGATGTCATTCAAGCATATATTGATAAGAATCGTTTCGGTGAATGGCTAGGCATGTCATTTGAAGTCTTAGAACCTGGAATTGTG
The DNA here is from genome assembly GCA_945860065.1 of Chryseobacterium gleum. Lineage (GTDB taxonomy): Bacteria > Bacteroidota > Bacteroidia > Flavobacteriales_D > Crocinitomicaceae > UBA952. Next base: position 36,141 of record CAMAPI010000015.1, read on the forward strand.
GCATACCGTCTAAATATTCAAGAAAAACACTTGGCAACTCCGATGCATGCACATGGTGGATGTATCGCAAGTTTGTTAGACGCGACGCTCGGTGTTGGCGCGCTGTCTCTGGTTGCGGATGAACAAAAAGTGGTTTCTACCGTTGACTTGTCGATTCAGTTTTTGTCGGGAGTTAAATGCAGTGATGAATTAATTTCTTATTCAAAATGCTTGAAAAAAGGAAAAAAACTTATTTTTATGCAAGCAGATGTGCTCAACCAAAATAAAGAACTCGTCGCTCATGCGAATGGTACTTTTGTATGTGTTGAGGCAAAGGCTGCCGGATACTAAACGTAAAACAAATTTTTTGACCCATGCTTATTACTATTTTACTTTTGATTTTTACGGTAATTATT
>CAMAPI010000016.1 GCA_945860065.1 Chryseobacterium gleum
GCTGAACAAGTCCCGCTTGACACCAAAGCCTTGAAATACTTCGTTTGCGTTAAGTTTCCTGTAGACAAGGAGCTTGCTGTTGCCCCGCTGATCGTTCCATAAGTAACATTGTCCGTTGAACTTTGCCATTCAATGGTCCCGGTATTGCCTGACAAAGTTAAGGTTGTGCCTGTCCCCGAGCAAACACTTGAACTAGCTGCCGCAATGGTGCCAGCAACGGAAGGAGGGCTAACTGTTACTGTTGAAGTGTTGGTGTTCGCACATCCATTACCATCAGTACCTGTTACGGTATATGTTTGAGTCGAGGTTGCACTGAAAGCTGTATTGTCTGTTATGTTTCCTGTCCAAGTATAAGATGTTGCACCACTTCCAGCAAGTGTAACACTTGTTCCTGCACAAACTGTTTGACTCGCTGTTGCTGTTACAGTTGGGAGAGCATTAATTGTAACAGTAACTTCTGAACTTGCTAACTCACATGCCACACTGTTTTGTGTTGAAATGGTTACTCTTCTGTATTGTGTAGTTGTAGTTAATCCATTTGGAACATCATAGGTAGTTCCAGTTTGACTTGCAATGGTCGCCCAACTTGGTGTAGTAAAATTGGTATTGCTTTCCCAACGGTAAGTGATTGTTCCGCTACCTGTTCCAGCGGTGGCGCTTGTAAATGCTGCAGGATCTCCGCCGCTACAAATAGTCTGGTCGCTGCCTATTGCTCCTGCAGTTACTGCACTTTGAACTGTAATCGTTCCTGTAGCATTCACACTACCATAACCGCCTGTTAAAGGAATAGTATAGCTAAAAGTACCGCTTGCAGACGGTGTACCTGAAATAGTAATGGTGTTAGAAGCCCAAGCAGCAGTAACTCCTGTTGGTAAACCTGATGCAGATCCAATTCCAGTTGCGCCAGTTGTGGTGTGAGTTATGTTTGTTAATGCAGTACTGATACACAAGGTAGGAGTTGCACTTGCTGCAGCTGCTGTGTTAGCAGCAGCAACTGTAAAAGTATAATCTTCTGTTTCACCTGTTATGCTAGCAGGGCAAGAAATTGGAGTATAAGAATAATAATCCATCACAATTCTCATTCTATAGCTTCCTACAGGAGTGCCTGCTGGTGTATTAATTGTCCCTGTGAAAGGACTGTAAATATAACCTGTGGTTATTGCAATTAGCTCATTTGCATCCGCAAAATCAAAGTCATTGTTCCAGTCAATCCAAACACCGCAGCCATTGTTCGATGCATTCCACGCCACAGAAAAATTTGTTGCTGTTCCAATGCTATTGCTTGCAGATTGAGCAGTGAAATTGCCGTAACCAGCATTTGATGCAGTTGTATTCGCAATATTTGTTCCACCACTAGTGGTAGTTACATTTGAAATCCAGTAAGAACTTGATGTTCCTGATGGAAGACAATAGTCAATATAGGTAATGTATATTTTACCCGCTCCACCAGCCCCTCCACCAACCGATCCTGTAGTTGTAAAATTGTGACCCCCTCCTCCTCCTCCTCCTGGAACACTTCCTGATACTCCATTATTCCAGGTGGAGTTGGAGAATCCACCACCCCCAGTTCCTCCAATGTAAGTTCCTGTGCCAGCAGTTCCAGCAGTTTTTCCTGAAGCTGCACCCCCAACAGATCCTGAACCACCACCACCAGAGGTGCCATAGGTGGTTGATTGGTTGCCAGCGGCACCTGCTCCTCCAGAAAAATTTGTTGTACCTGATCCTACAGCTCCAGCAACCCCAGCGACCCCAGCTTGATTATTTGCAGCACCTCCACCTCCACCTCCACCATAGGCTGTAATAGTTCCAGCAGGGCCAGTAATTATTGAATTTCCACCTGCTCCTCCACTTGTACTTCCCACTGTTGCTGCTACGCCTCCAGCACCAACTGTTACTGTATAAGTTTGTCCGGGTATTACGGATAATATTTTGGATGAAAAACTTCCGCCGGCACCACCACCAGCATTACTAGTTGTTGAGCTACCATTTCCACAACTTCCTCCAGCTCCACCACCACCATGAAGATATACTGTAACCGAAGTTACCCCAGCAGGCACAGTGAAAGTATAATTTGATCCTGTATATGAATATGTATATGTCCAAGTTGTTTGCCCCCAAGCGCCACCACTCAACAGCAGGAATACCACCACAGGCGAGAAGCATTTCTTCCATAATTTTTCTGTTTGATCTGTTGCAGGAGATTCGTTCCGTTTCCCGTTCAAAATAGCGTATACGCGGGATATAATCGTATGAATTGACTTCATGCCAGTTGCGGGTTTAGGTTTAGTTTTTAGTTTAGTAGGTCCTCGCAATTTTCATGAAAACATTCATTTTCAATCAGTTGCAATTATGTAAATATAAAGAAAGAAATGATAAATCCAAATTTTTCGTGCAAGAATGTTTAGAGAGAGAAAAGTGCCTATTAAGCTGCTATGTGCGTGGATTTCGGCTGCTCCTGAGGTGGAATTTGTTGGAAATACTTTGTAGGGCTTATTGGAAATGCAAGGGAATAGCTTACGCCTTTATGGGTAAAAGCGATGGAAAAATGATGGGGAGAATGTTAGTCGACCGATTTATTCAACGGTCACCGACTTCGCCAAGTTTCTCGGTTGATCGACATTACAGCCACGCATCACTGCGATGTGGTAGGAAAGCAGTTGGAAGGGAATGGTTGCCAATAATGGAACTAAGAACTCATTCGTTTCAGGAATTTCGATCACATGGTCCGCCATTGCACGTACTTGGATGTCTCCTTCGGTTACGACTGCGATGACTTTTCCTTTTCGTGCTTTCACTTCTTGAATGTTCGAAACAACTTTCTCGTAGGAATTTCCTTGTGTCGCAATCACAAAAATTGGCATGTTTTCGTCGATTAAGGCAATCGGACCATGTTTCATTTCTGCTGCTGGGTATCCTTCTGCATGGATATAGGAAATCTCTTTTAATTTCAATGCGCCTTCTAAAGCTACTGGGAAAGAACTTCCTCTTCCTAAGTACAATGCATTGGTTGCGTCTTTGTATTCGGCAGCGATTTGTTGAATTAAGGAATCCGTTTCAAGTACTTGTTTTACTTTTTCTGGAATCGCTTCTAGTTCCGCTAACAAGGTTCTAAAATGCGTTTCGCTAATGGTTCCTTTTTTGTGCGCTAAGGAAAGTGCCATTAAGGTTAACACGGTAACTTGTGCCGTAAATGCTTTTGTGGATGCTACTCCGATTTCTGGTCCAGCGTGGGTGTAAGATCCACCATCGGTCAAACGTGAAATAGACGAGCCAACAACGTTACAAATTCCTAGGATCGTTGCTCCTTTTGATTTCGCTAATTCCAACGCAGCCATGGTATCCGCAGTTTCTCCTGATTGTGAAATGGCGATTACTACGTCATTTTCGTTCAAAATCGGATTTCGGTAGCGGAACTCACTTGCATATTCAACTTCCACATTGATGCGCGCTAAGTCTTCGATGAGGTATTCACCAACAAGTCCTGCGTGCCAAGATGTACCACATGCGACAATGATTAAGCGATTCGCTGAAATCATTTTTTGCTCGTAGTCACTCAGTCCACCAAGTTTTACCCATGCTTCATCTGCATTCAATCTACCACGGAAACAATCGTGAATGGAACGCGGTTGCTCATGGATTTCTTTCAGCATGAAATGCTCATATCCACCTTTTTCAAGCGCCTCTAATTCCATTTCCAATTGCTGGAAAAACGGTGTGCGCTCTTGGTCGGCAATGTTGTATAATTTAAGTCCTTCTTCTAGGTCGATGACCGCGATTTCTTCGTCGTCTAAGTAAACAACCTTTTTCGTGTATTCGACAATTGGTGTCGCATCAGAAGCTAAATAAAAATCTCCTTCAGCACCGATTCCAACCACCAATGGACTACTTTTTCTTGCGGCAACTAAGCGATTTGGAAAGTCTTTAGAAATTGCCACGATCGCATATGCGCCGTGAACTTGAGATAAGGCTAAGCGCAAGGCCTCACCGTACCATACATTTTCTTTTTTACTAATGTAATCCACCAAGTGAACAATCACTTCCGTGTCCGTTTCACTTTTAAAAAGGTATCCTTGGTTTTGAAGTTCGCGTTTCAGCACATCGTAATTCTCAATGATTCCGTTGTGGATCAAAGCAATTTTTCCATCCATGGAGGTATGTGGATGCGCATTGACATCAGATGGTTCGCCGTGCGTTGCCCAACGTGTGTGTCCGATTCCCGCATGTCCAACGACGTTTTGTTCGAGCGCAAACTCTTCCATCACGCTTACTTTTCCTGCTTTCTTGTATACATTCAGGTTTCCGTCGTGCAATAAGGCCACACCAGCACTATCGTATCCTCGGTACTCTAATCTTTTCAGTCCTTTAACGACAATCGGAAATGCTTCCTTTTTGCCAATATATGCTACAATTCCACACATAAATCAATAGGTTGTATAAGTCAAAATGAGTTTGGGTTTCATTTTATTGATCGTGTTCGGACCATTAAAAACGATGCGTTCTGCCGAGTTTCTAAAGAAAACAGGAGAAACAACAACACCCGTATTATCAATTTTATCAGCGATGATCGCTTGTGTATAGGTTCTTAAATCAATCGCAAAATGTTTTTTGCTATCGATGAATGCGCCAACTACATTTAAGTTTGAAAGTCTCGTGTCACTAGCCTTTAGACGTGCCGCGACAGAAACAGCGGAGCCTGGTTTGTAGCGGTATCCATTTTGAAATTGAACAGGAAGTGTCAAATCAGCACGGTGAATCACGATATTCTTCGGAAGATTATCTAAGCCAGGGATTTTTACGACTGCTCGTTGACGAAATGCCTGAGCATAAAAAGTCGATTGTCCTTTGGTGCTGTCTTGCAGAACCATCTCCAATGGAGTTCCTGAATGATCTGTATCCATATGAACAAAATCAGCTGCTTGACTATTCATCACGATGTCATAGCTTTTCTTTACACCGCCTTGCGAATAATAAATGGTCAATTTTGAAGCAGCGTTATTATTGATGTTGAAATAGAATATCGCTCCTTTTCCAATGGTTTGAGAAGGATTGTTTACTTGAATTTTGAATCCTTTGAAGAATGCTTGAAAATTCACATTCGAGGTGAAGGTTCCATTTGCGGATGCTGACTCTTGAATGAGGCTCTTCGCAAAATTTGTATCGAGCGGGATGCGTAATTGTGGTGCGAGTGTATCTCCACCCACAACTGTATTCGACAATGGTTTTGGGATAATGCTTCCCATTCCAACTGGCACCAGATTCCCTGGTTTAATTGGAGTAGTGGAAAAGTCATAATACACGGTATCCATGGATAGGCTATCATTTAACTCATAAACTTCAAAGTTTTGAGCGCTTAGATCTCCGTAATATCCAACGTATTGCAAAGCCAAAACACATGAGTCATAGACAATGGTTCCAAGGTCTCCAAAGACTGGATTCAAGGATTTGAGTCTAAACTCCGTATAAAAGGATGCGGACACCTTTCCGAATTTTGGGTCAATATAACTTCCCAAAAGGACATTGGCCATGTTGTCGGTAATGGCGGAATCTTCATCGATCGTATACGTGATTAAGTCGAATGTATCCGTCGTAATTCCATTTAATAATTGATCTTGGTCAATCGCTGGTTTACCGATTTCGTGCTTATTCTTTTGACAAGAGACGAAAAAGATGAGCAATCCGAGTAAGATAGATGAAAAGCTTCTCATGTTGAATGCACGTATTTTGATTAAGCTAAAACGGATTCTTCGATTACTTTATCAAAGAAAGCTGAAAGTTCTTTCCCTTGATTTTCTTCTGGAATATAGTCCAATTTCAAGGTCTTCGTTTCATCAAAAATGGCTTTCAAGTTCGGCGCTAAATTTTCGCAGGCAATGTTTATTCCATCGGCGTATTCTGCAAAAACCTTCATGATGTTTTCATGCGTTGGGTCTAACAATTTATTGCAGATTTCTTTCGGAAATCCTTCAAATGCTAATTTCTCATGAAAGCGTTTGTCCCAAGTAGCTTTAAAGTCATCATTATACAAACTAATCACCACTTTCGTGTTCTTGAAATGTGGGTCTTTGTTATACACATGTTTGATATACAAGGCCATTATTCCGGTCATCCAACCGTGACAATGAATGACATCCGGTTGCCAGCCCAATTTTTTAACGGTTTCCAATACGCCTCGTGAGAAGAACATAGAACGCTCGTCATTGTCTGGAAAACATTTGCCCTTTTCGTCAAGTAGGGTTGTTTTGCGTTTGAAGTAGTCGTCGTTGTCTATAAAATATACTTGCATTCTCGCCGCAGATACGGAGGCTACTTTGATGATCAATGGATGATCATGGTCGTCAATACAAATATTCAGTCCAGATAGACGAATAACTTCATGCAATTGATGTCTTCTTTCGTTGATTGCACCAAAACGAGGTGTAAACACACGAATTTCTTTTCCAAGATCTTGAACAAGTGGCGGGATTCTGCGCGCTGTCGATGAAATATCGGATTTCGGTAAAAACGGGAAGATTTCTTGCGAAATAAACAGGATTTTTTTCTTTTCCATTCAGTAGTGATAGGAGTACAAAATTAAGAAATTTAAATGAACTTTCATAAAAAGCAATAGCTTTGTCGACGATTCTCTCAATCCTATGTCGAAAGTTAAGGTCATTCATACAGCAGAAGAGTTGCATCAGTTTCGTAAAAAGCTGAGCGAAAATTCCCAAACGCTTGGATTTGTTCCAACCATGGGGGCCCTTCACAACGGACACATAAGTTTGATACAAAAATCCATCCAAGAGAACGACTACACCCTGATTAGTATTTTTGTCAATCCCAAGCAATTCAACAATAGCGTGGACTTGAAGGAGTATCCAAGATCGCTGGAGGCTGATTTGACACTGCTGGAAGGCTTGACTAATTGCGTGGTCTTTGCGCCAGATGAAGCAGAATTGTACCCTCAAAACGATGGATTTATTCCCATGGAGCTCGGTTCGATTGGTCGTGTTTTGGAGGGCGCTTTTCGTCCTGGACATTTTGTAGGCGTGGTGCATGTCGTTCATAATCTTTTTCGCTTGGTGGAGGCAAATCAGGCCTATTTTGGACAAAAAGACTTCCAACAATTGGCGATTATCCGACTTTTAACGAAACATTTCGGATTTCAAACACGGATAATTGGGTGTCCAACAGTACGAGAAACAAACGGACTTGCGATGAGCAGTCGAAACATGCGCTTGAGTGAAAAAGAGCGCCAAGAAGCCTTGATTATCAGTGAAACCTTGCGTTTTGTTGAAGCGTCAAAAAGCAAACATTCCATTCAGGAAACATTGATCGCTGCTCGAAGCTTATTTCAACAAGGATCTTTATCCATTGAATACCTTGCGATTGTCGATCCCGAAACACTTTGTGAATTACAGGAGTGGCAAGAAAATCAAATTTGTTGCATTGCTGCACATTGTGGAAGTGTTCGTTTGATTGACAATTTATTATTCTAATCCGTTTATTTGATTTATTTTTGCGTCGGAAATTGTTATGTTAATTCAAGTTTTAAAATCTAAAATTCACCGCGTTCGTGTCACACAAGCTGACTTGAACTATATCGGTAGCATCACCATTGATGAGTCATTAATGGAGGCTGCTAATTTGATTGAAGGTGAACGTGTTCAAATCGTCAACATCAATAACGGTGAACGTTTTGAAACGTATGTCATCAAAGGAGATCGTCAATCTGGTATGATTTGTTTGAATGGTCCCGCTGCACGCAGAGTAGCCGTAGACGACGTCATCATCATTATTGGCTACGGATTTTTAGAATTTGAAGAAGCGAAAACATTCAAGCCTTGCTTGGTCTTTCCAAACGAATCCACCAATTTGTTGGATTAATTTTCTTGGTTTCATTTCTCGAAACCACTACCTTTCCAAAAAAATCACATGGCAAGATTGGCGTATATCCAAGAAAAAATTGTTTCGATTGAAGAAGCTCAAAAGCGCGTTGCTTTGTACAAGCTCAAAAACGAAGCACTTGTTTTCACGAATGGTTGTTTCGACGTATTACATCTTGGACACGTGTGCTATTTAGCGGCAGCGGCAGATTTAGGGAAGCACCTCATCGTTGCCATCAACACCGATGATTCTGTTCGTAGACTGGGAAAAGCACCAAATCGTCCCATCAATCCGAATGACGCACGCGCAACACTCATTGCTGCTTTGGGATTCGTAGACTTAGTTGTTTTTTTCGATAACGACACTCCGTTGGAACTAATTAACGCTTTGAATCCAGATGTATTGGTGAAGGGAGCAGATTACGATAAAAACGAGACGGACCCATCCAAATCTACGTATATCGTTGGTTCCGATATCGTTCGAAAAGTTGGTGGTCTCGTGGAAACCATAGATTTGGTGCAAGGATATTCGACAACCGAGATTTTAAAAAAAGGAGCTCATTAACTTAACCTCCTCCTGATCCAAGCTTCACTGCAGACTGTTGTTCCTTTTCCTGCTGTTCCTTCCATGAATTCAAGGTCTTTTTCAATTTCGAGTCTTTTGTCTGCTTCTTTTCTTCCATGAATTCTTGTTTGCTCGCTGGACCAAATTTAATTTTCAGGTCTTCTTTGGGAACATCCTTCGGTATGTAGGCTTTCACAGTGGAATCCTTTTGGAAAAAGCCGAATTCCGCTTTCAACATGGATTTCGCTTGAACTTTTTCTTCTTGACGGTATTCTTTCGCTTGGGCTTTGCGTCCTTCATTATCCCATTCATAGATGGGTTTTTCGAGTGTCCCGTGCATGCGCAAGAATAAGCGGACACCCGTTCCATCGTCGATGACTTCGCCAAATTCCGTTTGATTCTTCGTGGATTTCAGGTCTCTAAGGCGGAAGGCAAACCGATAATCGATGACATTTTCAAATGAATGTCGGCCCGAAAGATCCATGTCTAATGCCGTGGAGAGAATGGTCATTTTAGGGATTTCAATCATTCCATTTTGAATGATGATGCTGTTTTCCATCATTTCAAAATCGACATCTTTCAATTTCCTCTCCAACAGGTCAATGTTTTCTTTTCCGAGCACCAATTTCCCGGACTTCGTTTTTAAACTTTCTGTGATGTCTTTGAAGGCTGCCACATTTTTTAGATGTCCATTGTAGACTTTCAGGTCGATTTTCGCTTCAATGCCACTGTAAGTAATTCCTTTGGCTAGCGTAAATGGCGCTCGAAAGAACAAATTAGCTTCCGCTCGTCCGGATATGTTTTGCTCACGAATGACCGTTTGATCAAAGTTTTCCCATTCTTTAAAAAGTGATTTGAAGTTCAAGTTTTTTCCGGCGATCTGGGTAGTGAGCATAAATTTTTCGGGTTCCTTCTCTTCGATGATCAAGGCTCCACTGAGCAGAGCTTCGGCGTTCACCAAACTCATTTGTGGGAAATGCAAACGACGGTGCTCGATGTTCATTTTACTAATGAGGTGTTCAAATTGGTGTTTTCCATACCGCAGTTTTTCAATTTGCAAGTTGATTTCACCTTGAATGTTATCTGGCAAGGAATACACCTCCCCTGCTTCAATTTTCATTTCTTTTGTTGTTGAACCAAGGTCTTCTACGTTTAAGTAGTTGCTTTCGAGTAAGATGCTCGTTTTCAAAGCGCCCTTTCCATTGATGTATGGAAAAATGTTTCCGAAAATGCCATTGAGTTTGACATCGCTGGAGCCCAGTTTGAGGGATGTGTTTTCGATTCCTGCTTCATTTCCACGCAAAAATAAGCGTCCATTCACCTGACTAAACTGACGTTTATCGTTCATTAATTTTAGGAATATGTTTTTTAATTCGAGCTGTCCGCTACATTGTTCTACCGCTAATTCCCCCTCCGGATTTGTTGCTAATTTAAAGTTGGTTTGAATGCCCAAATTACCGCGTACCTCATCAATAGAAGGCAGGTGGAAAATCGCATGAATCAATCCTAGGTTTACATTTCCTTTGGCATTCCCTTCCACTTTTGGCTGATCAAATTCTCGCAGTTCAAACTCACCGGAAAAGGGTCCACCAGCTGTGCGAAAGCGCACATTTTTCATCGAAATAAATTCTCCTTCCACTTCGTTGTTACTGTATTTTCCGACTAATTCAATGTCCTGTATGTTCAATCCATGTTCGGGCTCCGTTAATTTTCCATGTTGAATGCTAAAATCAGCATTCACTCCAATGGGTTCAACTGCGGACAATGCCCCTGCTAAATCCAACTGAAAATCAACTTCCCCACTGCCTTTGAATGCTTTCACATCTTTTGCGGCATCTAAGGAGAATTCATTGACCAATTGTGTCAATTGAATGTTTTTCGATTGCACAGTAAATTGAAGGCTATCGGGACTCACCATTCCGTTCACGGAGAAAGGCAAGTGTTCGACGCTTAATTCCGCATTTTTGAGGGTGTATAATCCCGTTAGTTGATTGACATCCATCGCGAAATTAAACTCCGTATTTTTATTGCGTAGTAATGTAATGTCCCCGCTTTTCAAGCGGACTAAGTTCATTTTGCCCATGGCATTTGCCACGAATGCGTCGGAAGAAAAATCACCTTTAATGCGCGCATCCTCAAACGTTGAGGAAAGGTATTGCTTGGAAGAAACATTGTCATAAATGAATCGGAGTCCATCGATTTTCACTTCTTTTAAGGACAAGTGAAAGTCTGTTTTTGTCTCACTCGGACTGGGTTTAAAGATGTCGAAGTTTTCTTTTCCGCGTGCATCGTAGCGAATGGCTAGTTTTCCTGGATTCACTTTCGCCTGTTTCACGTGGTATTTTCCCTGATAAATATCCCAGGGATTAAAGGTTAAGCGCAATTGTTCTGTGTAAAACAAGGTGTCGGAAACCTGTGCATTCGGCAGCGACTCTTGAATAAACAAGTGCTCAAAATCCACCGATAAATTGGGAAAGGATGACCAGAAAACCAGGTCCATGTCCGAAACTTGCAGCGGAACGTTTAAATACGTATTTACTTCTGTCAAAACGAGTCCACAAATGCGGTCCTTCAAGAAATAAAGAGAAAGAGTAATCAATAAACAAATACTGAGAACTGGTATGAATACCCATTTAAGAAGAAGTCGGAGAAATGATTTCATAATTGTTAGACGAAGGTAGGACAAGAATAGGTACAGTTATCAGCTAAAAAAGCCTATTTATGAACGTGGATTTGTCAGTTTGTCACATAAATTTTCGTTCAATTGCCTTGAGGCATGAAGAATTTTCGAGAGATGACTTATCTTTGTAGTCTTAATTCAAATCCAATGAGTCATTTCGAACTTTCTGAACAGGAAATCCTGAGAAGAGAATCCCTTCAAAAACTACGTGATTTGGGCATCGACCCTTATCCAGCTGCTTTATATCCCGTTGATGCGTATGCAAGTAATCTGAAGCAGGATTTCGAAGACGGAAAGGAAGTTTGTTTGGCTGGAAGAATGATGTCTCAGCGCATCATGGGTAAAGCATCCTTCGCTGAATTACAAGATGCTTCTGGTAGAATTCAAGTGTACTTTAACCGCGACGAAATTTGTCCCGGAGAAGATAAAATGCTTTACAATGACGTATTTAAAAAATTACTCGATTTAGGCGATTTTATCGGCGTGAAAGGATATGTCTTTAGAACACAGGTAGGAGAAATTTCCGTTCATGTACAGTCCTTTACTGTGTTGAGCAAGTCACTACGTCCACTTCCCCTACCAAAAACGGATACGGATGGAAATGTTCATGATGCCTTCACCGATCCAGAATTACGTTACCGTCAACGTTACGTTGATTTAGTCGTAAATCCACATGTGAAGGAAGTATTTGTGAAACGAACGAAATTATACACGGCCATGCGCCACTTCTTCAACGAAGCTGGCTACATGGAGGTGGAAACACCGATTCTACAAGCGATTCCTGGCGGGGCATCTGCGCGTCCGTTTATGACGCACCACAACGCATTGGACATTCCACTATACATGCGTATTGCCAATGAATTGTACTTAAAGCGTTTAATTGTAGGTGGATTTGATGGGGTATATGAATTTTCCAAAAACTTCAGAAACGAAGGGATGGACCGCACCCACAATCCGGAATTTACAGCGATGGAAATTTATGTTGCCTACAAGGACTACAATTGGATGATGGACTTCACCGAGCGTCTTTTGGAATATTGTGCAATGAGCGTGAATGGAAAAACAGAAGCTACTTTTGGTGAGCACCACATTGATTTCCGTGCGCCGTACAAACGCGTAACCATGCGTCAATCGATCATTGACTTCACTGGATTCGACATCGATGGAAAAACGGAGCATGAACTATTTGCTGCGGCAAAAGGAATGGGTATCGCCGTTGATGAAACGATGGGGAAAGGAAAATTAATCGATGAGATTTTCGGAGCAAAATGCGAAGGAAATTACATCCAACCAACATTCATCACGGACTATCCAAAAGAAATGTCTCCCCTGTGTAAAGTTCACCGCAACAATCCTGAATTAACGGAGCGCTTTGAATTAATGGTTTGCGGAAAAGAAGTAGCGAATGCCTACTCCGAGTTAAATGATCCGATCGATCAACGCGAACGTTTCGAAGAGCAACTTCGTTTGCAAGAAAAAGGAGATGATGAAGCGATGTTTATCGACCAAGATTTTTTGCGTGCATTGGAATACGGAATGCCGCCAACAAGTGGACTTGGTATCGGAATGGACCGTTTGATTATGTACTTAACCAACAACGCATCGATCCAAGAGATTTTATTCTTCCCTCAAATGAGACCGGAAACGAAAAGTGTGAAAATTGAACTCAACGAGAGCGAACAAGCCATTTATGCAGCAATGCAAAAACTAGGTGAGTCCGTTTTACCTGATTTGAGAGCTCAATTTGCTGAAATGAGTAATAAAGTTTGGGACAACAGTGTAAAAACCTTGACGAAAAACAACTTGTTGAAGGTGAGTAAAGAGAATGACCTTCTTTACATTCGCTTGGTTTAATCGTATTTTATCCACTTGAGCATTTCCGTCTGACTCTCCCCTAGGTAGTTGTTCCATGTTACGCGAACAAAGTAACAGCCTGCGGCCATTTCCATCGGTAAAGTCGCATATGATTGCTGCTGGATTTGAAAATCAGCGATAAGATTCCCGTTGGCATCAACGATGTTTATATCGAATTCCGAAACCTCATCATTTGGTAATCTCACGAAAACTTCCTCTCCAACAGACGATGGATTCGGGTATAATTGTACGTGTTCCGTGCTTGGCGTTAAGAACTTCGATCGGTCGAATTCGAATAAAAAGAAGCCATTGTTTCGGTCTGAAATTAAAATGCGTTCACTGGGCAACAATGCATGCACTCCCCACGCTCCCCACATGGAGAATCCATTCGTTATGGCATTATCGATGTAAGTATCGAACACGCCGATTTCTGTGGGTGGATTCTTGCGCAAATCAAAAATCCGAAGTCCGTCGTTGTAGTACGAAACAAACGCAAACTCATTGGTTATGTGAATGTTATGCGGTGTTTTAGGATAAGGGGCGTTCTCCGTCCCAAAAAACTGTTGGACTTGTATTTGTCCACTAGAGGAAAAATGGCATTTTTTTAACGGTAATCCCGACGTTTCATCGGCAAAAACATAGGTGCTTTCATCCGGACTCAGCCATCCTTGGTGATTGTATCCTTGTTGCGGATAGAAGGTCAAATTATTCACATAAACCGGATTGCTTGGATTGCTAAAATCATAGGTGCGCAGTCCGTCAAAGCCACAATTTAAAATCGCTCGATTGTTCTTTACGTAAAGATCATGAACCTCTGGGATATCGTTTGGCCCTTCCCAAAGAAGCGTAGGAAGAATCGGATTGGACAAGGAATAAACCCGTAAGGGGATGATACCAAGTTCATTTCCACTAACAATCGGATTGACTAAGGTCAAATAAAGCAGTGCATTTGCCGAATCGATGAAAAGATTGTGTGATTTTCCGAAATACTGATCTTGTAAGTCCGCAACAAGGTGTACAGAATCGGGCAAGTACGATAAATCCATGATTTGAAGGCTACTCGGACCTTCATCGCACACAGCGTACAAGTAATTTTGGTAGTGTTTGTATTCCCGTGTGATGGCTTGAGCGGACTGAAAACGTCCAGGAACAAAGTCCACCAAACGCAAACTATCTTGGTCCGTCAGTTCAAAAATATGTGCGCCTTCCGTGGAGCCAATGACCCCGTATTCCTTTCCATTTTGTACAAAAGCCCAACAACTACTGAAGCGCACTTGACTCGAACTAGTCATGATGGTCTCCGAAAACCAATGATCTAATAAGCGAACATTTTTTATTTCTTGGGCTGAAAAGCTTCCGATTAGGAAAAGGCAAGAAATAAAAACGAGTTGTTTCATGTCCTTTAGATGTAGCGTTTACAAAATTCCCACATGACAATCCCGGCACAAACACTGACGTTTAAACTGTGCTTGGTTCCAAATTGGGGAATTTCAATGACATAATTAGACGCATCGATTACTTGCTGATTCACGCCATTTACTTCGTTTCCAAAAACGAGGGCGAATTTTTCATCCGGTAAAGCATGTATGTTTTGGAGGAGGGTTGTTTGTTCGGTTTGTTCAACTGTACATACAGCATACCCTTGTTGTTTCAATTCGGATGTTAACTCAAGAATATCCGAACGGTATTCCCAAGCAACCGTTTCCGTTGCGCCGAGGGCTGTTTTGTGAATATCTCGATGCGGTGGACAAGCGCATATTCCGCAGAGGTATATTTTCTCCACATTAAACGCATCGGAAGTACGAAAAAAAGAACCAATATTATTCAAAGAACGAATATCATCCAACACAATGATGATTGGGTTTTTGGCTTGTTCTTTATACGCTTCATCAGAAACACGGTTTAGTTCCCAAAGCTTTAATTTTTTGTTTTTAGATTCTGTAGTCATTTGAATCAAAGTTAAGAGTAATTGTTAAAATGTTCTTGGAAATAGGTGCAGAAGACCACATAAAAATTCCTAATTTTAAGTTCCAATTATAAAATGCCCAACTTGTCAAAATCACCTACAGAAAAAGCCGTTGTTGAAACGCCTTTGATGAAACAATACAATCAAATTAAAGCCCGGCATCCGGAAGCTTTACTGTTGTTTCGTGTGGGAGATTTTTATGAGACATTTGGAGCGGACGCGGTGAAAACTTCGCGCATTTTGGGTATTATTTTAACAAAGCGTGGAAGTGGTTCGGCCTCCGAAATTGAATTGGCAGGATTTCCGCATCACTCTTTAGATACCTATTTACCAAAACTTGTGCGAGCGGGCCAACGTGTGGCCATTTGTGATCAGCTTGAGGACCCAAAAATGACAAAAACCATTGTCAAAAGGGGTGTGACAGAACTGGTTACGCCAGGAGTCTCCTTTAACGATCAGGTACTCGAGCAATCTAGAAACAATTTTCTTTGTGCGATTCATTTTGAAAAGACCGACATCGGTGTTGCCTTTTTAGATGTTTCCACCGGAGAGTTTTTGGTAGCACAAGGAAATAAAGAATACATCGACAAGCTTATTAGTGGCTTCGAACCGACAGAAATTATCTACCAAAAAAATAAGCGAACAGATTTCGAACAGCAGTTTGGCGAAAATCATTTTACGTTTCGGGTGGAGGATTGGGTATATACCAGTGAGTACGCGAATGAAATGCTCACAAAGCATTTTGGAACAAAATCCTTGAAAGGATTTGGTATTGAGGGCCTTTCTGCTGCGATTGTAGCTGCAGGAGCAATTTTTCATTACTTAAATGAAAACCAGCACCATCGCCTAGGACACATTTCGACGATTTCAAGAATCGAAGAAGAAAAATACGTTTGGTTAGATCGTTTTACGGTGCGTAATTTAGAGTTAATCTACTCCGCTAACGACAATGCAGTAACGCTCTCAGATGTGTTAGATCATACCTTGACTCCCATGGGGGGGCGACAAATGAAGCGATGGATTGTTTTGCCTTTAAAAGACCAAAAACCGATCGAGGAGCGTTTAGATATCGTTGATTTTTTAGTCAGTCATTCAGAAATCAGCTATGAAATTGGACAGCGTCTCAAAGAAATCGGAGATTTAGAACGCCTTATTTCGAAGGTAGCTGTTGGGAAAGTCAATCCGAAAGAGGTCATGCATTTACGTAGGACCCTATTACAAATTGAACCGATTAAGGCCTTGTTAAATGATAGCGATCTGTTTTCCTTGAAAAAACTACGCGAACAATTAAATGGGTGTCATAATTTAATCGAATTGATTGACCGAACTTTATGTGACGAACCCGTTGCACAAGTTGGAAAAGGAATGATTATTCGTTCGGGTTTTGACACGGATTTGGATGAGCTTCGAGAAATTTCATTTAACGGGAAGGGGTACTTGGAGCAAATTCAGGAACGGGAATCAAAAAGAACGGGAATTCAAAGTTTAAAAATAGCGTTCAACAATGTATTTGGCTATTATATTGAGGTTAGAAATAGCCACAAGGATAAAGTTCCTGAAGATTGGGTGCGCAAGCAAACCTTGGTGAACGCAGAACGATACATCACGGAAGAGCTAAAGGAATACGAAGGGAAAATTTTAGGGGCGGAAGAAAAAATCTACGCCATTGAATCAAAGTTGTTCCAAGACTTGGTATTCAGTATGGCTGATTACATTCAGCCCATTCAACACAATGCCTTACTCATTGCTCATTTGGATTGTTTGTATTCTTTCTCGCAAACCGCTAAGGAAAATCGGTATGTTCGTCCAGAAATCAACGATAGTTTTGTCTTAGACATAAAAAATGGACGTCATCCGGTAATTGAGCGTAGACTTCCGGCGGGGGAAAGCTATATCGCTAACGATGTCCTACTTGATAATAACGACCAGCAAATCATCATGATCACTGGTCCAAACATGAGTGGTAAAAGTGCGATTTTGCGTCAAACCGCTCTTATTGTCCTCATGGCGCAGATGGGGTCTTTCGTTCCAGCAGACGCAGCTAAAATAGGCTTGGTGGATAAAGTATTTACGCGTGTTGGGGCGTCGGATAATATCTCCTCTGGAGAATCCACATTTATGGTCGAAATGAATGAAACCGCGAGTATTTTGAATAACATTTCTCCGCGAAGTTTGATTTTATTAGATGAAATTGGACGCGGAACAAGTACGTATGATGGTATTTCTATCGCATGGTCCATTGCGGAATTTATCCATGAAAATGCAAAAGCCAAATGTAAAACCTTGTTTGCCACTCACTACCATGAGTTAAATGAAATGAGTAAAAGTTTTGAGCGCATCCGAAACTACAATGTTTCGGTCAAGGAACTTGGGGATCGCGTTTTGTTTCTGCGGAAATTGACGCCTGGTGGAAGTGCGCACTCCTTTGGGATTCACGTGGCACGGATGGCTGGAATGCCCCCTGTGGTTCTACAAAGAGCAGAGGAAGTGTTAAAGGATTTAGAGTTTTCTCATGCGCATGTGGGTTCAACTGGTGGAAGTAAAAAAGGAAAGAAGGACAAAGATCCCAACATGCAATTAAGTTTCTTTCAATTGAATGATCCTGTTTTAGAGCAGATACATGAAGAATTAATCGGGCTTGACATTAACACATTAACGCCTGTTGAAGCATTGATGAAGCTGAATGAAATTAAAAAATTAACTGGTGGCTAAAATCAAATTTGTATTTCTTTTTATGTGCTTGATCGCAAGTGTCATTTCATGCTCCATCGATGAGGCACAATCCTTAGCGCATAAAAAACTGGTCATTGCTTCCGATTTTCTTTACCAAAAGGACGTTCAATTCTTCTCAGAATTCGCAAAAAAAGAAAAAGTAAAGATTGAAATTATACACATGCGCGCGGATTCCATTTTGTTTCGTTTGAAAAAAGACGCATACAATACGAACATCGATTTGGTGCTCGTTCAATCCCTATTGAGTATAAAATCACTTGGGAATCATGCCTTTCAAAAGATTGACCAAACGACGCAACAACAACTTACCAGGCTACCAAAATTTGAAAAAAACTGGTTTTTGATTGGAAGAGACCCATTTGTGCTGACTTATATAAAGGATAGTTTAGAAAAACCACTCGCT
The DNA here is from genome assembly GCA_945860065.1 of Chryseobacterium gleum. GTDB lineage: Bacteria > Bacteroidota > Bacteroidia > Flavobacteriales_D > Crocinitomicaceae > UBA952. The sequence continues at coordinate 18,064 of CAMAPI010000016.1, forward strand.
TATAGAGAATTAAGCACTGATTTTTTGTGGGCGAGTCCGGATGTGCCATCTATAGAAGTGTTAAAAGCACAGATCCGCTATCAATACCAACATCAAAACAAGAAAAAAGAAAATCAACGGAGTTTGAAGGAATGGCTTCGTGGACTAAAAGACCACCGGGTAAAATATCAAGAAGGGTCAGACAGTACCGCGAGCACCCAGTTATTGCTGATGAAATACAGCGCCTACTTGGGCAATAAGCCGCTATTAACAACTAAAAGACGCGTTGTCATTTTTCCTAAAAACGCCTGTTTCGACTACTTCGCAACGGCGGTTGTTTCACAAGCAAAAGATTATGAAGTCTCTAAATCATTCTTGTTATTTTGGAATGAGCACACGAAGGACAAACGCTTTTTAAAACATTTCGGCATTACTCCGCTAGCCAACATAAAAAATGGTCGGACATTCTATATTTCTCCCAAAGAAATACTTCAATCACTATCAGAAAGAAAGTAACTAAGGTTCCCGCAAAGTTGAATCTTATCCTTAATTTTGTAATCTAAAATAGGAAAAAATGTATCCACCAGAATTAGTACAACCAATGAAAGATGACCTAACAAGTGTTGGGTTTGAACAAATGACAAATAGCACAGAAGTAGATCAAGCAATTAACGAAGCAAACGGGACGATGTTAGTCGTTGTAAATTCTGTTTGTGGCTGTGCTGCTGGAAATATGCGTCCTGGAGTAAAGTTGTCGCTACACCACGATAAATTCCCAAACAAATTAACAACTGTTTTTGCAGGTGTTGATACGGATGCAGTCGCACAAGCGAGAAAATACTTCTTGCCTTATCCTCCATCTTCACCATCCATTGCCTTATTCAAGGATGGTAAATTAGTTCATTTCTTGGAACGTCATCACATTGAAGGCGGCAGCGCACAAATGATTGCGGCTAATCTTGCTGCCGCTTACGATGAGTTTTGTGAATGAAACGCATTTATCAGTTAAATTCTTGTGACAATTGTCGCAAATTAATAAAAGCATTTTCGGATTCTTCCGAATATGAAATCATTGACATTAAGTCAGCTGGTATTTCAGCTGAGGGTTTAGATTTCATGAAGGAATTAGCAGGGTCTTACGAGGCCCTGTTTTCCAAACGAGCGATTAAATACAAGTCCTTAGGATTGAAAGATAAAAATCTTTCTGAAGCGGAAATGCGTCAATTTATTATGGACGAATACACCTTTCTGAAGCGTCCGGTTCGTATAGATGGAAGCGCCATTTTCATCGGGAAATTAAGCGATTAATCCAAGCGAAAAAACGAGGAAGATATTCCGTCAGCTTGTAATTTTCCTTTTTCAGTGAGGAGAAAACAGCTTGGTTCTTCCAGCATCATTCCATTGGCAAGATACGTAGCTAGTTGTTTGTGTTCATCCGTTTGAAATCCACCTAGTTTCTGAACTTTTTCCTTGGTCACGCCCCACTTCGTTCTTAGTCCCGTCAAAAAACACTCATTCCATTGCGAAGCCAGACTTAACACTTCTTTTTCAAACCAATTTTCATTTTTTCCTACTTGCTGATAGTATTTTGTGTTATTCGCGACATTCCACCTGCGTTCTTCCCCATTAAAAGAATGCGCACTTGGACCCACGCCTAAATAAGGTGAAAAGTTCCAGTAGGCTGAATTGTGTTTTGCATACATTTCATCCTTTGCGAAATTGGAAATCTCATATTGTTCGAATCCAGCTAAGCCTAGTGTACTCACAAGCAATTCAAATTGTTCACTTTGTCGGTCCTCTGTTGGACGAGTCAATTTTCCCTTCGCTACAAAATCATTCAAGGCCGTTTTCGGTTCGATGGTCAAACAATAAGAAGAAATATGCTGGACATTCAAGGACATCGCGCGGTTCAAATGTTCCATCCATTGTTCATTGGATAATCCAGGTAAACCATAGATGAGATCGATGCTGAGGTTTGTGAATCCAAGGCTTTGAGCGAGGCGAACTGCATCCGTTCCTTGTTCTAGGGTGTGCGAACGATTCATCCAACTCAAATCACTTTCTTGAAAGGACTGAAGTCCTATGCTCAAGCGATTAATCCCCAGTTTTTTCCAAGCCAACAAATTCGCTTCGTGCGCATCTTCTGGATTCACCTCAAACGTTATTTCCGGAGCAGGCGAAAGCTGGAAGTTTTCATGAATGCACGCTAAGATTTGTGTCAGCTCATCAATGCTGAGTAAGCTCGGGGTTCCACCGCCAAAATAAATCGTTTCGATGGATTCCGAATTCAATTCATCTTTCCGCAAGACCAATTCCAAGCAAATTGCTGCGATCAGATCGGGACGATACTTCGAAAAGGTCGTTGAAAAATGAAAATCACAATACGAACACCGCTTTTTACAAAAAGGAATGTGCACATAAATTCCTGCCATTCCTATCGCCTATTAGTGTTTAATGAATGTCTTCGTGGAAGTTAATCCATTCGCAAAATTCACTTTCACAAAATAAGTTCCATTGGACAAAGACTCTGTAGTCAGGTTTCCTAAGTTGTTTTGGATGGTTTGACGCAAAATAGTTTTGCCGTACAAATCAAGAATCACCAAATCTGTTGCTTGTCCGTGTTGAACAGCTACGCTTAAGTTTCCTTTTGTCGGATTCGGATAAACATTCCATTGCATGAGTCCAAGTTCTTCCACTCCTGAATCATCCGTGTTTTTAATGATGTCTGATGCCATGTCACCGAAATCCGCAGTTGAAAGCGTATACAATACCGCAGAAGCATTATCTAATAAGGTTAAATTACCATCTACATTGGATGCTCCCCACTGAGCAGCAGCTAATCCGTCTCCATAATAATCGTAAATCGTAAACGTATAACAATCGGTAAGCGAAATTGGAATGTCGTAGTTATATGTTGTATTTCCAACTAGTGGCGCGGTAGGGTCCGTCGGTGCAGGGCTATTTCCCGTTCCATAATTACCCACAAAACTTTCATTTCCTTCGAACCAAACAACGTTTCCATTGCTCGCAGTTAATTCCATGTACGTTTCATCTGGATAGTTGTCCGATAACAACGTGACTTTTAATAATCCGATAGTTTGATCAATCGGATCAACCGTTAAGGAGCTATTGGCAACATCGTTTATGGCGTTCTCATCAATTCCTGCATTCGGATTTGAAACACTCGCATTAAACGTATGATTTCCAGGTGTCAAATTGATTGCTGGCAAGGTGATTAATGTTGTTTGCCACTGCGCTAAAGAGCCGCTCCAATTATAGATTTGATTCGCTCCGCCATCGATTGAATACGTCACAACAGCCGATGTAAGCACGCTGGTTCCAGAATTAGCGATCGTTACTTTTGGCGTATAATTTGTCCCGCAGAAAGCCGTCAATTCCAACATTGGACTTGAAAGACCTGCGTCTAGAAGTGCTACTGTTGCATTTGAAGGATCAAATCCGTCAATGAATTGTGCTCCGACATTGTTTGGGTCTAACCAGCATTTCAATTGATTCGTTGTGTTACTTCCAGCTGGCTCCCAGGATACACTTACTTTGCCGTATTCATCAGATAGATTGGCTGCTCCACAAGCAGATGCTCCACCATGAAGTTGACCAATAATTCGGTGATTCTGGTCAAACAATGGAGAACCGGAAGAGCCTCCTTCGGTCACACCACTATCCCAGGTTGTTACTCCCCAGTGGCTGTTTGGCGGATTATTTCCAAACGTTGTTGAAATCAAAGGGTCGTTTTCAAAGGAGATTTTTTTAATGTCTCCAGATGGATGATGGATTCCTACTGCTGAAGTTGGCGTGTTACCAGAGCGATCCCAGCCTGAAAAATAGGGGGTGTAAGCTACCGGGACTGTTCCGGCCGATAATCCGCCCGTGATTTCTACTAAACAAAAATCAGATGCCGCCGCTCTAGAGCGAAGCACTGCTCCTGACAAAGATTGAAATGTTGGAGAGGCCGCTGGATTATTACAATCCACCGATTGCCAATTGAAACGAAAAATCCATGAAGCAGGATTGCTGTAACAATGGTCAGCTGTTAGCACGTATGGTTTTCCATCATTTAAGGTATTGTTGATTAAAGAACCTGAACAAAAGCCACTGCTTCCAGAAACTAACATCACGGCACCATTGCGTTGTTGTGTCCATGGTAGCCCCTCTGAACAATTCACATTTCTATTACAAGAGCCCGAACTTCCAAATGCTTTCGATTGAAATTCCGAAGCTGTTCTATACCCATGCGTGACAACACCAATTTGCACATGACCTTGCGCATTGTTTTTAGGAACAAAATACTCCACAATAGAAGTATTTCCAGGTACTAATTCTGTCCCCAATTGTCCATCATATAAATGATTCGCCGTAAAATTTCCGAGAATAAAATCCTTTTCAGGGTTGAATATATACAACTGATTTCCAGTAGGAATAACCGTATGGTCAAATGTTAAATTAATGGTTAAGGCATTTTCACAATGCACCACTAAATGCCAAATTCGGTCTCCATTTGGAAGGGTGGTCCAGGTACCTGTATTATCCGTATTCAGGTTGGTGTAGTTATTCCAACCAAAACGCCAAGGAGCAGTTCCGGATCCATCGACTAATTCATCCTCCGCTCTTAAGGCCTGAATATCCGGTTGCGAAAAATTGATTTTTGTCAATTCCCTCAGATTAATTGACGTTTTATAGGCTTTTTTTGCTCCGTCTCCTTGTTGAGAGAATCCATTAAAAGCGAGTATTGTGAGTAATAAGGTAAGAGTTATTTTCATCGATAATATTAATTTGTGATTCGTTTAATCCCACATCCTTTAGGTGCAGTTGAGTCTGTTTTTATCTTCTTTTGAGCCGCTAGTTGTTGCATAGCATCCACTAGGTAAGGCACATCTTCTTTTCGTTGTTTATCCCAAAGGTTATCGATAGAACCCATGTACACCAACTCCATTTTTGCATTTAGAAGAAATACGTGAGGTGTCGTTTTCGCTCCAAAAATATTAGCCATTGTTGAATTGACATCCACTAAATAGGGCATTTTATAGCGCTGTGCTTCTGCATGTTTCAGCATTTCTTCGTAAGAATCAGCACCTGTTCGTTTTCCTTCGTTTGAATTCACCAAGATCATCCCGATATTCAAGCTTTCAGCCAAGTCGTAAAGTGTATTGTATTGTCTTTCCCATCCAGGAAAATCTTCAGTTCCAACAACGAATGGACAGGTATTACACGAGAAAACAACCAGTATCCCGTTTGCTTTTTTAGAATCATTCAAGGAGGTCGTTTCCCCGATGGTGCTTTGGAGTTGATCATCCAACATCACGGGCACAGCGCCCAATTTCAGTTGAGCATTTAAGGAAATTGTACAAAAAAGGAGGAATAGAACGGAGAGCGTTTTTTTCATAAGGATAAAATTTAAAAGAGAAAGTTACGACTTTTCTTTTATTTACGACATCGTTTGGCATAAAAACCTGCAGTACATGTTGTATATTTGTGAGGAGTATCGTGCATGAAAAAGAAACCATTTGTTGTTGGAATATGTGGGGGTAGTGGCTCGGGTAAAACCACATTACTTCGTAGATTGTCAGAATCATTCGGGGGAATAACGCCTTCCGTATTTTCCATGGATAATTATTATCATCCGCTTGACATGCAATCCATAGATGCGAATGGGAAAGTAAACTTTGACTTGCCTACTGCATTGGACCAATTTAAATTGGAGGAAGACCTTCATGCATTAGTTGCCGGTAATCCAATAGAAGTAAAAGAATACTTTTTCAATGCCCCGCCAAATAAGAACGTTTTATTGACCATTCAGCCGAGCGAGGTGCTTATTGTGGAAGGCTTGTTTCTGTTTCATTATGAAAAAGTATTTGAAAAACTGGACTTCAGTATTTTCGTAGATGTTGACCACCAAACACAATTAGATCGACGTATCTACCGGGATCAAGAAACACGTGGTTATAAAAGGTCTGAAATCATCTATCAATGGGATCATCATGTGCTGCCGTGTTACCAAGATTACATCGAACCTTACAAAGAGCAAGCTCATTTTATTTTCAGAAATGACCACCGTGCAGATGCCGATTTTGTACACTTATTTCATGCGCTTTCCGGCTTGACAAAAATGGAACTGCAAACATGAAAAAATGGGTAGACATAACCCTGAATATCAAGTATTTTATACTTGCCTTCCTTTCTTTTTCGTGTTTTCTCTTCCTGCAAGTTAATCAAGCGAACGAAGATTCCGTTTCCATCGAAAAATTTCAAGAGGTTTTTCTACAACAAGAGAAAAAACTAAAAAAAAGTGCTGTTTCGGCACTTCATGCGTACCACACACAAGGCGAAATCCCTGTGAACGAACACTTTAATGTTCACATTTACCAACAAGATCGTCTGGTCAAATGGAACACAAACCAAATGCCTGTTTCTAATTTTACCACCATTCAATTTCCGAACAATGGGGTATTCAAACTGCAAAATGGTTGGTATTATGGCGCTGTTTATAAAAAGGGGAAATACAGTTGTTCCGCCTCATTTTCCATTCTAAGTGAATATGCATATTCCAATGAATTTATAAGCTCAAAACCGAATTCCATTTTTGGCCTTATTCCATTTCGCATTTCTTTAGATGCCAATCAAGGCTTTCCTATTTACAGCCTGTCCAAACACTATTGTTTTTCCATCATTCCGATTCATGACAACCAAGGAACAAATAGTTGGGTGATTTTACCGTTGATTTTAATTGGGTTAATCAGTCTATTGTACGCTTGCTATGAATTGGTAGAGAAACAAAAAAGGTGGCGATGGATATTCGTCTTGAGTTTACTCTGCGTGCGCATACTATTGTTTGAGGTCCCCTTAGAATCCCTCTTTGAACAAGCCGGTTTTATGGACGCGAATTTATTTGCCTACAATGAGTGGTTCCCCCGTTTTTTTGATTTTTGCATAAATAGCGTATTCATTGCCTTTGGACTAATGACACTCTTCAAGTCATTTAAGGAAAACCAACACCCATCTTCCAAGTGGATACAATACCTTGGGGTTTTAGGGACTTGGTGGGTTATAATTTCCTTGATTAAAATGCTTCTTTTACACTCCAGCATTCCGTTAAACTTCAGTCATTTTTTCGATTTAAATAGCCTTTCCTTTGTCTTCTTGGCCTTAATTGGATTATTGTTTCTGAGCTTCCAGATCATTGCCTTCGGGATGATAAGTGTCTTTCAAGAAAGGCCTAGACAATTGCTTATTGCGCTTGTCATTTCAGCTGCATTCTTCGTTGTTTATTGGAGTATTAGCGGACAAACGGGATTTTCCCTCATTACATGGTTATTTCCTATTTTCATTGTCCTACTTCACTTGTTTTTCGGCAAACGAATAAACAGTTTACAGAAATTCTCCTTTCAGTTATTATTACTGTGTTCGTTTTCTTTCATTTTTGTGCACGAATTAATCCAAAAAAACGAGCAAAAAGACTTAGAAAATCGGGCCATTTATACCATGAATTTGGCTGCTGAAAGGGATGTAAATCTAGAACTTGAATACTTAGAACTCAAAGAAAAACTGACTCAAGACCGCCTGTTCCGACAATTCGCAGATAGCTCCAAAACGACGATCAATAGTCACTTACTTTCGAACATATTAGAAAAACGTTATTTTCATGGATTGTGGGATGGTTACGAATTGTACTTCGATATCTTTGACTCCCAAGAAAGACCTTGTTTCTCCACGGGACAGTATACCTTTAAACAATTAAAAGTACTCATCTCTAAGCATGGACAGAAATCAGACATTGATGGGTCCATCTACTTTATGCCGGATGAAGAAAATGGATTGACATATATTATACTTGAGAAAATCCAACAGGGTGCTCAGCGATTAACTCTTAGTGTTCGTCTTAAATCAAAACGCATTCCTGAAGAAATCGGTTTCCCGCGTTTGTTGATTTCGGACAAGGCCAATGTCATGAATTCTTTGGAAAAATATTCCATTGCGAAATATTCCGAGGGACAATTAATTCATCAATCTGGGGCCTATAATTTTCCCGTTTCTATTCATGCCTTATTAGGAAATCGCGCGAAAGAAGGGTCCTTTCAACTGGAAGGATTCAACCACTATTTTTACCGTAAATCTTCTGAATATGCGATTGTTATCTCTGTGAAATCAAAATCCTGGTTTGACTATATTACCTCATTGGCTTATATTTTTTGTTTCTGGGGGATACTGCTTATTGTGATTTATTTAGTGAACGGAAAAGCTGTCCTCCGAGGAATAGATTTGTCATTTGCATTTAAAATTCAGATTGCATTTGTCATGGTGATCGTATTGTCTTTACTGCTCTATGGTATTGGAAGCGGGGTGTTCGTAGGTAAGCAATACGAAAGCTTTACACGAAGGAGCATCGAGGAAAAACTGAATTCCATTCAAGAAGAATTAAAATCTAAACTGGCCAACAACGATGACTTAGTCATCAGTCGGGACCGTGATCGACTGCAGAATTCATTACAAAAAATAGCGTCTGTTTTTAAAACAGATGTCAACATTTATAATTCGAAAGGACTTCTAGTCGCTAGTTCGCGTTCAAAGATTTTCGATTTAGGATTGATTAGTGAACAAATGAATCCGAAGGCAATGCACAAATTGATCGACAAACATAGTAGCTCATTTTCACATACAGAAGAGATTGGTCAACTCGCCTATATCTCTTCGTATTTACCCGTTTTCAATGAAGACCATCAGGAAATAGGGTTTATCAACTTGCAGCATTTTGGACAACAACAAGAATACGAGAATCAAATTGAAACGTTTGTTACTTCTATAATCAATGTCTTTATTTTATTGCTAGCGCTTTCCGTGATTATTGGACTACTCGTTTCGAATTGGCTCATTGAGCCACTTGTCGTTTTGAAAAAGCACATGTCTAGCATCCAGTTTGGAAAAGAAAATAAACACATTAAATACCAGCAGAAAGATGAAATCGGCGCAATCGTTCAAGCGTACAATGACAAATTAGATGAACTTAAGATTGCTGCACAACATTTAGCTTCTACTGAACGCGAGATGGCGTGGAGGGAAATGGCTCAGCAAATTGCCCATGAAATCAAGAATCCATTGACTCCCATGAAATTAAGTATACAGCACCTCTTGCGAAGTTATGACCCAAAGAATAAAGAGGGGGAACAACAATTAAATCGTGTCCTAGACTCCATCATTGAACAAATCGATGGACTCACCAGAATGGCCAACGAATTTTCTAACTTCGCGAAAATGCCAGAACCGATTTTACAGCGCGAAAACATGGTGGATATCGTCGGGAAAGTAGTTTCCCTTTACGAAAATGAAGATCAGATTAAGCTGGAATTTCATCCTGAATCAAGAGCTATTATGGTCAATGTAGACCGCAATTTATGGATTCAGGTCTTGGTGAATTTGCTGCAAAATGCACAGCAAGCATTGGCCGGGATTCCGAACGGAAAAATACACATTCAGGTAACCGCAGAAAATCACTATTGCTTGATTCAGGTTTCGGATAATGGCTGTGGTATTTCAAGCGAAGAATCGTTCCGCATTTTCACGCCGCATTTTACGACCAAGTCTTCGGGAAGTGGCATCGGACTATCCTTAGTAAAACAAATCATTGAAAAACATGGAGGAATGATTTCGTTTGAATCAAAAGAAAACGAAGGGACAACCTTTCGCATGGAGCTGCCAATGATTGACTAATCTAGTCGAAAAACAACGGGCATTTTCACTCTTGCTTTGATGGTGCGTCCAAGTTCATTTTTGCCTGGAATCCAATTGGGCATGCGTTTAATTAAACGCATAACTTCTTTTTCACAAGATTTATTTCCATTGATGCCTCGAAGGATGCTTACTTGTTGAATACTTCCGTCTTCAAAAACAACGAAGCTCACAAATACTTTCCCTTCTATTCCAAGCTCTTTAGCATCTTCCGGATACACCATATTTGTTTGAAGGTAATTCAATAATGCTTGCTGACCACCTTGAAATTCCGGCATGATCGCAGGAAAATCATAAATAGTATCTGCTTTTATCACAACTGGATCAACTGTTGGACAAACGACAGGAGGTTCTACTAAGTAATACGGATATGGTTCGGGGACAGGGTCTGGATCAATTCGAACAACAGGGATTTCTGGCGGGATGATTCGTCGTGTTTGCTTCTCCGTCTTTGGGGACTTGTGCACTTTAGGTGTCTGCTGAATCACCGCTTTCGGCTGAATCTTCATCGGTGAGAATTTCTTTTCATCATGTTCACAGGACATGAATAAAAACAAAATGAATACGGGTAAAAGTCCTTTTAAAACACTCATTGATCTTTTTAATTTTCGACGAAACAAATATCACACCAAATTCCCGATATAAAAAACAAACAATCCGTACTTTTGTTATGCTTACCTACACCTCTAGTTCATGAATCCAACTTATTGCATTGATCCATTTAACCGAAAACGACTTCCAACGATGGAGGTGCGTATCGGTCAATTAACATTGGGCGGAGACAATCCCATTCGATTGCAATCAATGACCACAACTGATACCATGGATACCGAAGGTTCCGTTGCTCAAAGTATTCGGATGATTGAGGCTGGATGCGAATTGGTCCGTCTAACCGCACCAAGTAAAAACGAAGCAGAAAATTTAGGTGTCATTCACCAAAAATTAGCCGAATTAGGATACCATGTTCCTTTAGTTGCCGACATTCATTTTACTCCTAATGCGGCAGAAATTGCAGCGAAGTTGATAGAAAAAGTTCGTGTAAATCCAGGGAACTATGCCGATAAAAAGAAGTTCGAAGAAATTGATTACACGGATGAAAGTTATCAGGCGGAGCTTTTACGGATAGAGGCAAAATTCACTCCGCTTGTGTTGCTATGCAAAGAACATGGTACAGCGATGCGCGTAGGAACGAATCACGGTTCCTTATCTGATCGTATTTTAAGTCGTTACGGTGATACTCCCGAAGGAATGGTGGAATCCGCGATGGAATTCATACATATTTGTGAGAAGAATGATTATCATGAACTCGTTATTTCGATGAAAGCAAGTAACACACTCGTGATGGTGCAAGCATATCGTTTATTGGTACATCGCATGTTGCAGAATGGACGCTGCTATCCACTTCATTTAGGAGTTACAGAGGCGGGTGATGGCGAAGATGGACGTATTAAATCTGCTGTTGGAATTGGCGCTTTATTGGAAGATGGCATTGGAGATACCATCCGTGTTTCCTTGACAGAAGAACCAGAATTCGAAATTCCAGTGGCGCGAAAATTGGCGGAAAAATACCAAAATCAATCGGTGTTTCCCCTTACGCCTGATTCCTCGAAACTAGCACACAATCCCTTTGAATATTCACGAAGAATTACTCGTGAAATTCACAACATCGGCGGAAAACATGTGCCCGTGGTAATCGCAGATATGTCTGATAAGACGGGACTTATTCCAGCTAATTTCTACGGCTTTGGTTACAATTATTCAGTCACCTTAGATAAATGGAACCTGCAAGATCTTGCTGCTGACTATGTATACATTGGTTCAAATCTACTCAACTTTGAAGTCCCGGGAACACTAGGTGTTATTTGTGATTGCCACACATGGAAGGAACATTATTCTGAGCGGGTTGGGTACTATCCTTTGCTCACGGTCGACCAGTTAAGCGAAATACCAAAAAACCAAGCTGGATTTTTAACGATGGCCGCTGAAGAAGAGATTCCAACGACACTTGCTGAATATGCAAAATTGACACTGATTGTTTCTACGAAATACGCTAATAAAACACAATTATTTAGGCATTTTTTCAGTCAATTAGCTGATAATATGAATGATATTCCGGTCATTCTCCATGTAGATTCGCTGGAAACGGATTCTGAGAAATTCCAGTTAAATGTTTCCAGTGATGCCGGTTCATTGTTCATTGATGGATACGGAGATGGTATTTGGATCACTGGAGAACAGCCGAATACACTAATCAATTCGACGGCATTTGGAATTCTGCAAGCAACTCGAACACGTATTTCGAAAACAGAATATATTTCTTGTCCTTCATGTGGACGTACCTTGTTTGATTTACAAGAAACAACGGCGAAAATTCGAGAACGAACATCCCATTTAAAAGGAATTAAAATCGGAATTATGGGCTGCATTGTCAATGGTCCAGGCGAAATGGCGGACGCTGACTATGGATACGTTGGAACTGGTCCAGGTAAAATACATTTATACAAAGAGAAAACGGTGGTGCGTAAAAATGTTGCCGCTGAAGAAGCCGTAGATGCTTTGATTGATTTAATCAAAGAACATGGTGACTGGGTTGAAAGATCCTAGTTAGAATGGTGCGGGACACGTGCTTTCGATGCGTTCTTTCGTGATTGGATGCCAAAAACTAAAGTATTCAGCGTGCAGATACAAGCGATCTGACTTCTGTCCATACAAATCATCCCCAATAATTGGAGCGTTTAATCCGCTTGCATGTGCCGCATGGACTCGCAATTGGTGCGTTCTTCCGGTATGTGGATAGAAATAGACGCGTGTGTATCCTTTCGTGCGCTCTAAGACCTCATATTTAGTCAAAGCATGCTTTCCGTGTTCATAACATACTAATTGCCTAGGACGATCTTCTAGGTCCACGCGAAGTGGAAGTTGAATTTCTCCATGACTAGATTTTACATATCCTTGGAGAAGTGCAATGTATCGTTTCTCAACGCTACGTTTCAGAAATTGTTTTTGCAGAGACTCATGAATATCCTTCTTTTTAGCAATGAGAATGATTCCAGAGGTAGACATATCGAGTCGATGTACGAGTAAGGGTCCAGTAGCGTAAGGATATAGGTGCTGGATTCTTGTTTGAACCGAATCGGCAATGGTTTTTCCTGGGACCGATAAAAATTCTGCTGGCTTATTGACAAGGAGAAGGTATTCGTCTTCAAATAAGATTTCTAATTCTTTTCCTTCCGCTGGATTGATGCTCATTGGATTGATATCTAGTTCAATCCCTGTTAACATATGTGAAAGAATGGGTTCACATTTCCCTCGACAAGCTGGATAAAATTCCTGGTGGATTTTCACCTCAGATTCCGGTGATATTCCCCACCAAAATTCTGCCAAAGCGATTGGCTTGAGTTGATTTAAAAACGCATATTGTAGCAATTTAGGAGCTGCACATTCGCCTGCTCCTGCAGGCGGAGTTTTGAAAGGTGTATCTTTAAAAATGTCTAGTAAACTTTTGGTTTCCTGTGTTAAATTCAAAAACGTATATGATTGAAATATCCTACGTTGAATATCAGCAGACATAGCAGCTCTCTTCTCTCTCAATGCTATTATCTGATCTTCCAATTGCCGTAAAGATTCTTCCAATTGATCAAGCGCCAACTTTTTTGTGTAATGCTGCTGTTTGTATTGAATTTGCTGCCGGATACTCTCTTCTTTCAAATCATCAATAAGGCGATGATAAGCTGAACTATCTTGTTGATTAGCGGCCTCTCGTTTTTCTTGACGTTGTTTTTTATGTTTTTTTAACTGTATTTTTTCATCTTCAATCCATTTGGAAAACGTCATTCGATAATCTTCGACTTGGTTTTTCAATTGGATGTATGCTTCATTTTTTTCCAAGCGATGCAGTTCCAGTGTCAAATCATTGACCTCGATTTCTTCCTTTCTAAAAAAGCCCGATGGATCTAGCAGATCATAAACGGGAGGAACGAACCCTTCGTGATGGTTTGAATTTCCTAATTTCCCAGAGAACGCGGAGATGTACCCTAATTCCCCCGCTTGATTTTCCACAACGAGCACACCAAACATTTTTCCGATAGCTCCGTTTCGTTGTGTATTTCCAATTCCAAAATCATGATGAAAGTTTCCCGTTTTTAAACAGTCTTGTAGGAGTCCTACTGCTTTAAGTGCAATGGGATGCGGGGCGTAATAAAATGGAAAGGTAAACTTCGTTGGAAGAGGAATCGTAATATCAGACTGAAAAGGAATAAACATAAAGTATAGTCAAAAAAAAACGCCCTCAATGAGGGCGTTTCCAAATCGTGAGAGTGATTATCTAACCACTACGTTTTTCGTTGTTTGTGTACCGTTAGAAGCAACTGTAACGATGTAACTTCCAGAAGCTACGTTTTCAGTTGAGAAAGTAACCAATTGCGTACCGTTCAAGTTTGACATTTCTTTAGAAGAAATTACACGTCCTTGAAGATCCGTTAATGTAATTACGAAATCAGCATTGTTTGCTTCGAAAGAAACGTTCAATAAACCAGAAGCTGGATTAGGGTAAACATTCAATGCGATTGTTTCCATTTCATTCAATCCTAAAACACCTGTTTTAAACGCTTTTTGCTCACTTGCTGCAAATGCACCACCTGAACATACAACTGTACCTAACGCATCAGTTACAGAGTAAGCTCCGTTTCCGTATGAACAACAGATACCGTCACCGTATGCATCCAAGATTTCGAATGTATAACATTGTGAAGGAGTCAATGTAACTTGAGCTGGCGTTTGAACTGTTTGTCCAGCTGCACCAGTAGTCATATCTGCCCAGCTACCACCACCTTGTGCAACTACTGCACCAGCGCTGTTTTTAATGTTCCAAGAAGTCTCAGAAGCATAGTAGTCAGTTGTAATGTTTACGGTAACCAATTGAGAAACCGCATTAGCTGCAGAAGAAATTGTTGCAGATGTAGCGTTATTTGTTGCAGAAGCATCTCCAGTTGTTGTTACTGTTACAGCCAAAGCACCACCCATAAATGCAGCGATTGGAGAACATGTTACGTTAGCAACACCGTAAGTAGCTAGGTTTCCAGAGAATGTCCCTGTTGAAACTGTTGTTCCACCCATTGTGATCGTTACAGTAGCACTTGTTAATGCAGTTGTACCGTTGTTTTGGATTTGAACAGATGGTGTGTAAGCACCTTCACAGTGAACCAAAGCTCCAGTGTAGCTTAACGCTGCAACATCTGTTGCTTGAGAAGCAGGAGCAGGACAATCACTGATGCCTGCGTAAATGTTAGCTGCTGTTGCTTGACCGATCTCATTAATGAT
>CAMAPI010000017.1 GCA_945860065.1 Chryseobacterium gleum
AGCATGAATCCCGCTGGATAATCAATAGAAAAGCGTGCTCGTGAAATATTGACCACGCGATCCTCCAAGGGTTGACGCATGACTTCCAACACATCACGTTTGTATTCGGGAAGTTCGTCCAGAAAAAGTACTCCGTTGTGCGCCAATGAAATTTCACCGGGTTGCGGATAGGATCCCCCGCCGATTAAACCGATGTCAGAAATTGTGTGATGTGGTTTCCGAAACGGACGTTGCGTAATGAGTCCGACCGGATTTTTGATCTTACCTGCAACGCTGTGGATCTTCGTTGTTTCCAATGCTTCTTCGAGGGTCATTTGCGGAAGTATAGTTGATAATCGTTTAGCTAACATCGATTTTCCGGCACCAGGAGGCCCTATAAGGATGACATTATGTGAGCCAGCGGCCGCAATTTCAAAGGCACGTTTGATATTCATTTGTCCTTTCACATCGCGAAAATCATCGTCAAAAAGTTCTGTATTATGCTGAAATGATGCTAAAACATCGACAAATGTTGGTTCCAATGTCTTTTCATCATTCATAAATGCAATTACTTCTCCAATATTCTCCACACCGAAGACGTTGATACCTTGAACAACTGCAGCTTCTTGTGCATTTATTTTTGGCACAATGATTCCTTTGAAGCCTTCTATCTTCGCTTGTAGAGCAATGGGTAAAATTCCTTTTGTTGCTTGAACGGAACCATCGAGTGACAATTCACCAATCATCAAATAATCACTTAAGTGATCCGCTTTTACTTGTTCGCTGACCGCTAGAATTCCAATGGCGATGGGCAAATCGAAAACGGAGCCTTCCTTACGAATATCTGCGGGAGCCATGTTTACGGTGATCTCCTTTCCAGGGAATTTAAGGTCATTGTTTTTAAAGGCAGCTTTGATGCGTTGTTGACTTTCTTTGACGGAATTATCGGGTAATCCGACTAAATAAAAGTTAACGCCAATGCCTAAATTGACTTCAATCGTGATGGTTGTGGCATTGATACCGAAGACGGTACTTGAGTAGGTTTTGACTAACATAAATCGAGGTTTTTTAAATTTCTCCATTTAAGTTAGTCAAATAAATGACATAAAAACAAACAAAAAACACCAAAAAAGGCAATAAATGAAGTAAAAAACACCAAAAACGTCAAAAAACACCAAAAAATGAGATTTTAGTATTTCACGGCAATTTTCACAAAGGACTGTCCAGTTTGACGATTTTCTATGCGTAGAAAATAAGTGCCAGACGTCAAATGAGTTAAATCTATCTGTTGGTTACCCAACGTTAAATCTCTACGTAGGATTTCTAGTCCATGTGCTTGAAAAATGGTTAATTGGATATTCGTCAAACCATTTATTTCAAACTCCATATAATCAGAGAATGGATTAGGTTGAATACCGATAAAACTCATCCAATTTTGTGTAAGTGTTGCACTCGTGCATTCACCCTCTACAAAAGACACCACTCCGCCATAGTTCAATGCTTCACAAGAATTTGAGTAGGTGATAGAATCACAGCCACAAACGGGTAAATAGACTGTTGGACACAATGCAGTTAAATCTATCAAGGAACTATCTATGCAGGCCACAAAAACGGTTGTATCTAGAATACAAGCACTATTACATTGGTACGAACTTTGGAAAAAAGAAGTGGAATAGTCTGTTCCGTTTGAACCGGTCATACTACAACCTGATAACATGACACAACCGGAGTCACTCAAGGCCCAGCCAAGAGCCATGGCACAAGCACCGAAATCGACGCCAAGAGGAATGACAACACAGGTATCGACAAAGTCTTTTTCCCAAATTGGATTTGGTTTAATTTGCGCGGATGTATTTGTCCATGAAAACAGACAAAGTACAAGACAAAAAAACAGTGTTTTATTCATAAACTATTTTTGAAGGACCTTGAAAACGGCTGTTTTCACGGCGGCGATTACTTGCTGCACTTGTTCATCCGTTAAGTTAAAATAAACGGGCAATGAAATTTCCGTTGAATATTTATTCCATGCCTCTGGATAATCAGCCATCTGGTAGCCCAAATTTTTATACGCTGTCAAGAGTGGTAAAGGTTGAAAATGTACGTTTACGGACACATCTTGTTCGAAAATCTCTTGGATAATCGCATCGCGCTGTTCTTCGCTGACATCTGCAATTCTCAATTGGTATAAATGGTAACACGTCTGTTTGTCCGCGGTGTGATTCACCGGTATGATTGCCCAAGATGTTTGTTGGAAAGCGGCATCATAGGCTTCGAAAATCACTTTTCTGCGATCGAGGTTTTCTTGGTAACGTTCCAATTCGATGAGTCCAATGGCTGCTTGAAGATCCGTCATGTTGCATTTGAATCCAGGCTCCAACACATCGTAACGCCACGCGCCTTTTTGTGCTTTCGCCATGGCATCTTTGGATTGTCCATGAAGGATTTTGATACAGAATTCTTTGTAAATTTCCTCGTGGTCAAATCCGGCAGGAAGATTGAAACAAATGGCTCCACCTTCCGCAGTGGTTAGGTTTTTTACGGCGTGAAAAGAAAAAACTGTCACATCCGCAATTGCTCCGGAAACTTTTCCTTTGTAAGTGGCACCGAAACTGTGTGCCGCATCTGCTGCGATTAATATTCTACCTAGTTTTTCTTGCTTTTCGTTCGACGCTTGGAAAATGGCACGATTCGCTTCAACGATTTGATAGATGGCATCGTAATCACATGGATATCCAGAAATATCTACCGGCATGATTACTTTGGTGCGTTCCGTAATAGCCGCTGCGATTTTCTCATTGGAAATATTGAAATCATCTGCACTGATGTCCACCATAACAGGTGTCGCTCCCGTATGCAAAACAACATTTGCACTCGCGCAATAAGTGTACACTGGAATGATGACTTCATCTCCAGCACCAACTCCCCACCAACGTAATAAAATCTCCATTCCTGCAGTCCATGAGTTCACAGCAACGGTGGTTTGACAGCCACAGTATTCCGTGATTTTCTTTTCGAACAATTTGGTGCGGGGACCAGTCGTAATCCAACCACTTAAAAGTGCTGCAGTAACTTCATCCACGACACGTTGGTCGATGCGAGGGGGTGAGAAAGGTATCATAAAACAAAGTTACTTTTAATATTGTAAACTCACTTCAACCAACGGATCGTTTTCCATCGCTGCCGTTTTACTTACTTTTGTAAAAACACATTTCCATGAGAAACGAAAAAGTAGATGATTTCTTAGCAGTTCAAAAAAAATGGCAAGCGGAATTAACAAAATTGCGCGTGATTGCCTTGGATTGTCATTTGGAAGAAGGTTTTAAATGGATGCATCCGTGCTACATGTTTCAAGGAAAAAATATTTGTTTGATCCATGGATTTAAGGAATATGTTGCCATCATGTTCATGAAGGGTTCATTGTTGCAAGACTCGGAAGGAATCTTATATCAGCAAACAGATCAAGTTCAGTCAGGCCGACAAATTCGTTTTACAAATATCCAAGAAATAGAGGAAATTGAAGCCACCTTGAAACACTATATTTTCGAAGCCATCGAAGTGGAAAAAGCTGGATTAAAAGTGGCAATGAAAGCTCATGAAGCGTATGAAGTGGTCGAAGAGTTTCAAGCTAAACTCGATACAGACGAAAACTTGAAAACGGCCTTTTTTGCCTTGACACCGGGACGACAACGCGGGTATTTACTTCATTTTTCAGGTGCGAAACAAGCGGCTACGCGCATCAACCGAATTGAGCAAGTCCGTTCTAGAATACTCAAAGGAAAAGGATTAACTGATTGCATTTGTGGGCTTTCCAAGCGCATGCCCAATTGCGATGGATCACATAAATTTGCTTAATTAACGACTCAGTTCTTTTTGTTTTTCACTTGGATTTTTCTTGAGCAAAAGAAAGTCAATCATGCCAAGTAGGTATCCAAATCCATAGCTTAAATGAATAAGTGGGAAAAGCCCGATTGTATGCAGGAAATCCTTCCAATGAAAAAGTTTTGTGGTAAAGAAAATTAGTCCGATCAAGTATAGGGACAATGGAATTAGTCCAATCATTTGCAAAACACAGGGTAAAAATAATACCAAGGGTAGTAACAACAAATAAAGCACGAATCCAGGCGGGAACAGCTGACGAATGGTAGTCATAGTTCCATGTTTTCGATTGACAAACACTTTCCAATAGCCATATTGAAAAAATTGTTTACGAAGTCCAGAAATCTTAGCTCGCACGTAATATTTTAGGCTGATATCATGTATGAAGTAGAGTTTACCACCTGCTTTGGCTACGCGAAAATTAAAATCATCATCTTGATTTCGAATAAGTTCTTCGTCGAAAAATCCGATTTTTTCAAATACTTCGTAAGGATACATTGGACTTGTAACGGTATCCGTAAATCCAGAAGTTTTCAGCGTGCGGAAGTTGCCAAGTCCCATTCCGAAGGCAGAGGACATCACAGCAGAGATCAATTCCCCTGTTTTGTTGATAGCAACATTGTTTATTTTCCCGCCAACGCACCAAATTTCAGAATTTTGTTGAAGTACGTCCAAACACCGCATGAGGTAATTTGGACTCAAAATATGTCTGGCCCCAACAATTTGCACAAAATCAACATGGCCCCCAGCGTGAATCCCCAAATTGAAAGCAAAGGGAGTCAGTTGTTTCGGATTGTCGATTAAATGAACATTCGAATGGAGCACAATTATGGTTTCAATAATTTCGCGTGTGCCATCATCACTCATTCCATCCACAATATAGACGTCCATTTGACAAGATTCCGGTAAAGCACAATGTAAGATAGCTTCTACACATTCTCTAATGAATGCGCGTTCATTTCGGCAAGGAATCACGACACTTAATTTCATACCTCACTCGTTTTAGGAACGGTTAAAATCTGCACGAATAGACAAATCAACATGGTGTAAAATACGATGCCGGATTGACGTTGGAGCATGCTTTCAAACAAGGAGTTTAGCATCAAACTAAACACTAAAAACAGCAGTAAATCATCTTTTCGATTCCAAGCTAAACGAATAGTGCAGCAAAGAATGGTGAGTATTAACAGTAGTCCAAGAATTCCTATTTCTGCAAAAACTTGTAGAAATTGATTGTGCGGATTATAGTTCTTTTCGATAAGTTCCTGTTGGTTTAGGTCGACAAGTCGTTTTTGCATTTCATCCTCTAAATTCCCGAGTCCAACGCCCATCGGATGTTCTGCAATGATTTGCCCAGTTATGGTCCAAATCACCAATCGCGCTTGATTTCCGGACATACCTTCCGGATGTTCCTTGATAAAATCGGATGGGGAACGAAGGTAATTTCCGGCAAGCTCTGCCGTGAAAGTGATGTTTCGTTTTAAGCTTGGTTGGAGTAAAAACACCAATTGAATCCCTAAGATACCAAGGATGACCATGGAGCTAAATTGCCATTTATTTAATTTCTCCCAAGCCCATTTTATAAAAAGAAGGGTGTAGAGGCCAAATAACAGAATGATTCCCGCTAAACTGGTTAGTGGAAAATGCAAAAGGGTGAAAAAAGAGATAATAGCCAAGTAGGCATATCTTTTTGATGGATTCTTTTCAATCCGTAATTCTTGAATGAGGATGTAAATCGAAAAGGAAAGAAAAGCAGCCACGTAACTTGGGTGGTGATTGGTCGCAAAAGCTGAGGACTGAAAATAGCTGATGTCTCCCGTTTGGAAGTAGTGGAAACTGGCTTGTCCGCAATAAAAGATAGATAACACCAAGCAAGCAAGCACAAAGGACTGTAATACGGATTTTCGTTCGATCGTAAATGTAGGACGAAAGGAAAATAAAATTGGGAAAATGAGAAAGGACAACTTGTATTCCAGATAGTCCATGGCTTTATCCATATGCTGACTGGGCATACAATAAAGCACATAGAGCAGGTACAAGGCAAAAAAGGAAAAAAGAATCCAATTGAATTGAAATTTCAGTTTTTGTTTCCCGGCACCATAAATGACAACGAGTCCGAAAAGCACGATAGATGGCGAAGACATAATTGGTATGGGAATCCAAAAGGAAACCATGAAAATCAAGGCGTAGAGGTAAATTTTCTCGAATTTCATGTTAAGACATTAAGGCTTGATAAAACTCGAATAGCTTTTTTTCTTCCGCTTTCCAATTGTAGGTTTCCTGAACGAGTCGTTTTCCGTTCTCGCCCATGGCTTTTGCTTCTTCTGGATGTGTTTTCAAATAAGTGATGGCTTTGGCAATAGCTTTTGGATCCGCGGGATCCACACAAATTCCACACTTGTTTTTCTCTAATAAATCGCGCCACATTGGAAAATTCGAACCAATTACAGGGAGTCCGGCAGCCATGTATTCAAAAATTTTATTGGGTTGTGCATTCACGTGATTCGGAAACGGCAGAAAAGTAACAATTCCAGCAATGGCTTTTTGCTTGATGAGCATCGAAGTGTTTCGGTCGACGAATCCTAGTTCGTGGACATTTTCCCAACCAGCACTTTCAATCAACGTTGTTCTGAAATCAGAAGGAATTTCTCCAGCAAGTGCTAATTGGCAGTCCGTAAACGCCATGGCATCTACGAGTTCTTTCGTTCCTCGAATGGGTGAAATCCCACCAATGAAGCACACGTTATTTTCCTTTTGAATGCCCGTTTCGGCAATGAATTCGATTTCACTTTCGAGCGGAAAATTATTGATGTCGATGGTATTTGGATTGATTTTTTTAAATCGTTCAGCGATGAACGGAGTTGCGGCCAAGACGCCCGTAAGTCGAGCACTCATAAAATCTTCAATGATTTCTGTCAAAAAAGCAATGAGACCTTTTACAGGTAAGTACGATTTGCCACTGATTTGACGAGGAAGGTCCTCATGGGCATCGTAAATAACTTTCTTTCCACCGCGTTTTAAGCGAAAAGCAATGCGGAGTAACTCTGGATCATGGAGGTGATAAATATCTCCATTTAGTTCCAAGGCTTTTTTTCGAACTTGATTAACTGTTCGCAACATACGAGTAATCATGTTCCCTGTTCGTTTTGGAACGGAATGAACACGGACACCATCTTCTAATCTTTCATCTACTCCAGCTAAGATGAGGTGAACTTCTGCATTCGGATACTTTAAAGCAAGTGAACGACATTCCTTTAAGAAAATGCGAACATCTCGGTCATTGTGCGCACTACTTAGGTGTACAATTTTAAGCTTTATGGGTTCAGTGTTCACAGTTGATTTGTCCATCAGAATTCAAACAAAAATACTGATTTTATGCGTTGAATGAATCGGATCTTTTTTGTGAGTACTTGTGACGATGGAATGAAGTAGGAAAATTTCATTATCTTCGCTAGGCAATCAAAATCATATGTTGGGCAAACAAAAATTTATTGACAAAGTACTGAGGCGATTTTTTTTATTGTTTCGTCCAGCGATGAACGGTCGAATTTTTGACAAGGATGGAAAGCGCATCGAAAAGACGCGTATTTCCAATACAACGTACATTGATCATCCACACTGTTTGACTGTCGGACCAAATGTATTTATCGGACATTACAATTACTTGGAAGCGAGCAACGGAATCACGATTGAAGAAGGCTGTCAACTCACTACGTTTATCAATATCACTTCTCATTCTAGTCATATGTCCATTCGTTTATACGGAAAGCATTATGGTGAGACAGAGATGAAAGGATATGAGCGGGGAGAGGTGCACATCGGTAAATACACGTTTATCGGTCCACATTCCACGATTATGCCAAAAACGAAAATAGGTAAAGGTTCAATCGTCTCAGCCTACAGTTACGTGCGCGGAGAATTTCCCGATTTTTCCATCATCTCTGGGAATCCAGCGAAAGTTACTGGCGATACCCGCAACATAGATGAACGTCAAATGCGGCAACACCCTGAGTTAAGAGCGTATTATGATGAGTGGACCAAAGAGTAAGGTCTGGGCAACTTATTTAGGGGTGTTTATGATCTTTGCATCCTTGTGCTTACCGGCAATTATGCTAAGTTCATCACTTCCAACAATTCACATTCTCGATGTATTTTTCCCAGTAATGCTTGGTTTTATTTGGGTGAATCGGAAGCAAGTAAACACGGGATATGGCGCATGGATTCCATTTGTTTTTTCCGGAGTCGTACTTTTTTCCATCCTTATTCAAGGCCACCATACTCCTTACAGTGATTATTTCGAAGTATATAAATGGATTAAATTCGGAATAGTCATTTGGTATTTTTCCTTACTGGACTTTTCATTAGTCAAAAGATTCATTCCTTGGATATTTGGCATCTTGGTACTGATAAATACAATTCATTTTTTTGAATTCGCTCCATTGAATAAGATACTGGAGCATTATTACAATGGTGGACTTCAAATTCAGTATTTCGGAAAAGATTCTCTTGGTGGACCAGCAGTTAAGCGCTTAGTGGGAACAATGGGGAATCCAAATATCAATGCGCTTTTATTTGGTTTTTTTAGTTTGTATTATTTCCCATTACACGTAAATCGAAAAAATCTTGGATTGTTTTTGTTGAGTTTACTCTTTGTCTTTCTTTGTCAATCAAGAACGGCCTTACTTTTTATCTTCTGTATTTTTGCGTTTCTGGCGATTTTCAAACCTAGGGTCTGGACAAAAAAACAATGGGGATTGATCGTATTAGGCTCAATAAGCACCTTCTTCATCGCATGGATGTTCGCTACTTCATTTTTTCAATTCACTTCCTATAACAATAGTTTGTTGGATGGAACAGCGTTTCATAGTGGATCGGCTCGGGGACGATTGGAAACATGGAATATGCTGGGAAAAATGATCATCGAAGAACCCTTGTTTGGACATGGACCGTACAAAGAATTTTTCTACCAGAATAAGATCTATTCCGAAAACGAGTACATCTTAATGACTTGGCGTTATGGCTTACTTGGACTCTTCATTTACATTTCGGTATTTCTCGTTCCATTAAAAAACATATACACATCTTCCCAGGACATACGTTTGAAGGGTAGTTTAATGATTATCATGATGATGGTAAGTGCGCTGACAAATAATCCATTAACGGAACGAAACATCGAGTTATTGTTTTGTATAGGAATCGCATGGATTTTCCAAAAACATCTAACAAAAGAAACGGCATATGCTTAAGTCAAAATCGTTATTGTTAATAGGTGGTAGCAAGGGGAATGCCCACTTGCTCAATTACCGAAATTTAATTGAGAATTACTTTGAAGACATTTTATTGGTTTCAAATCAAGAAATCGAGCAGTTTTCATGTAGAAAAGTAAATTTTGAATTGAAGAATCCAATCGCGATGTGGAGGAATGTTCAAATTCTCCGTAAAATCATCCATGAGGAACAGCCCGATATCATTCATGTTCACCAAGCAAATGCCTATGGATTCATCACTGCTTTAGCGAATAGAGGCAGAAGACCATTAGTGGTGACGACTTGGGGAAGTGACGTTTTGACTTTACCCCATACTAGTTTTCTTCACCGTTGGATGGTACAATACATTCTCAAGAGTGCCGATGCGATTACCGCTGATGCGAAATTTATGGCGGATGCCATTAACGAATTAGTTGGTCCAACTCCGGTTGTAATCGCCAACTTTGGTGTGGAAATTCAGTCCGTCGAAGAAGGAGCAGAACGAAAAAAAGTCATCTACTCCAATCGAATGCATGAATCTCTGTATCAAATTGATCAAATTATTAGTCAATTGGCTGAATTTCTTTCGAAAAATTCAGATTGGAAATTACATATCGCAGCGAGTGGAACACAGACAGAAAAACTACGGCAACTTGCCGAAGAAAAATTGCCCAAAGGGAGTTTTCAGTTTTTAGGGTTTCAAGCGGGAAAAGACAATCAACAAAATTACTTACGTTCAACGATTTATGTTTCCATTCCAACAACGGACGGAACATCGATTAGTTTATTAGAAGCTCTCGCTTATGGCTCTTTGCCTATTGTCTCCGACTTGCCAGCGAATAGAGAATGGATCGAAGACGGAGTGAACGGAATCATTTCTTCAGGGGATTTGAGTAAAGATGTAGAGCGCTTATTACTAATGGATTCATCGTCGGTTCAAGAGCGGAATAAAACGATTATTGATCAAAAGGCGACTAAAGAGTCGAACCGAGAAAAATTCTCAGCTATTTATGAGGCTATTTTTTCAGGGGCAGCTTTTAACGCATAGTAGTAAAATACGCCAATTGTAATGAGTAACCATGCGGCTTGAGTGTAGGATATGACCTGTAGACTCAAGTGAAAAACAGCTTGTGTTTTACCTAGTTTCATTGGTAAAATCCACAGTGGTATTACTTGAATCAATGAACTGACAATCCCCATCATAAAGAAAACTTTCTGTTTACTTAAAATCAAGGGCAACGCGGCAATTGGTGATAAAATGAAATTGATCATTAACCAAACGGACATCGTTTCTGAATAAGAGCCGGATAAAGCCCAGTCCTTGCCAAATACAAAGGCAAACAAGAATTCACCATAAAAGAAAAGAATAGTGAAAGGAACAATGGAAAGTGCTGTGAGGAAAAGTAACATTTTATTCAGTAAAGGAACCATTGATTTTCCTTGCTTGTATAATTCAGATGCTCTGTTGTAGAATAATTGTCCAAGAGAAACACCTACAAGCATTAGAGGTAATCTAAGCATTGTATAGGAATGATTGAACGACCCATAAACAGATTCGGAATAGTAAGCGAAAATAAACGTGGCAATTAACATGTCCCTTCCATTATCCACAAATACATGCGGTAAATTTAATATCGGAAACTCCTTGTGTTTTTTCATCAAAGCAAGCGTCTTTCTTTTGGAGATGAACTGTTTGAATTTCTGGTGAATCTTTCCAAAGTTCATGGAAAATTCAAGGGAGGAGAAGAATGAACCAATAAAAGTCGCTAGGATCAATCCAAACGTACTGAAGTGGAAGTAAGCAAACGCCCATTTTAATGCATTTGAAACGGATGAATGGGTGATTTTTTGACGTGATATCATTCCGTATTGTCCCATTCGAACCGACCAACTTGTCCCAATATTTACTATGATGATACATGCGGCACTTAGAATTGTAAGGACATAAAACCACCAACTAAATTGGCCAACGAATCCACTAGAATACATAAAAAGGAACACAACACTCACAATCATGAGGACGATGAAGGAAATGCGATAGGAAAGTCGATAAAGCAGGAAAGAATGTCCGTCTAGTTTTGGTAATGGTAATGCCGCTTCGTATCTCAGTGTTGCGATGGCGGCGATGAATCCTGTTAAGCGCATATAAAAGCCGAGCTCACCCATTTCGGCAGTCGTGTATAAACGCGTGAGAATGGGGGCAATGAGGTAGCCAACTGCTTGTGCAATGATGGTTCCAGATAGCAGGATACTCAGCGATTTTGAGAAATCAGACCCAAGGAGTTGACGAATTCGATTCATAGCCATTCTCAACAAAGATACAATGATTATATTTGTGAACTAAATTGATTTTTATGAAAAATGTTGCGGTAATCGGTGCGGGCACAATGGGAAATGGAATTGCGCATGTCTTTGCTCAATTTAATCACCAAGTACATTTAATTGATGTTTCTCAAACTGCTTTGGACAAAGCCATTGCTACTATTGAGAAGAATTTGGATCGTCAAGTGGCCAAAGAAGCAATTACGGCGCAAGAAAAGGCAGCAACCTTACAAAACTTAAAAACCTTCACAAGTATTGTTGAAGGTGTAAAGGGAGTAGAGTTAGTAGTAGAAGCTGCGACCGAAAACATTGATTTAAAATTAAAAATCTTTAAAGAATTAGACGAAGTAACAGCGCCAGAGGTAATATTGGCAACGAATACATCTTCTATTTCGATTACGAAAATAGCATCTGTGACCAATCGGGCAGACAAAGTCATTGGGATGCACTTCATGAATCCAGTTCCTGTGATGAAATTGGTAGAAATTATCCGTGGATATTCGACTTCTGATGAGGTAACAAATACCATCATGGAAACTTCTCGCCAATTGAAAAAAGTTCCAGTGGAAGTAAATGACTATCCTGGATTTGTAGCGAACCGCATATTAATGCCGATGATCAATGAAGCCATTTATACCTTGTTTGAAGGTGTCGCTGGAGTTGAAGAAATCGACACGGTGATGAAATTAGGAATGGCGCATCCAATGGGTCCATTACAATTAGCAGATTTTATTGGCTTGGACGTTTGTTTAGCCATTCTTGAGGTCTTGCATGATGGATTCGGTAATCCGAAGTATGCACCATGTCCGTTGTTAGTCAACATGGTCATGGCCGGTAAAAAAGGGGTGAAATCTGGCGAAGGATTTTATTCTTGGACACACGGAACAAAAGAACTTGTGCTTGCCGCTAATTTCAAGAAATAAGCTCCGCTTTTAATTTCTCTAAAACAAGTTGATCGATCGGAAAGGTCAGGTCACTTTCGTGTAAATCATACAAGGATATCCAACGCTGTTTTTCTGTTTCTTCCGTAAACGGAATGGAGTAGGCGTTAAGTCCTAGTTTTTTCGGTGAACTGATGCGAACTTTGTAATAAAAGACAACAAGCGAATGTTCGGTATCGAAAGCGGATACTTGATGAAAATCATTGACATAAAAAAAAGAGGAGTCCAGCATTTCTGCCGCAAGCTCCTCTTGTAATTCTCTTTTTAATGCATCAAGAACTCCTTCATTAGCTTCGATTCCTCCACCGGGAAATTTGGTGAAAAAATGTCCGAAGCGACATTCATCGGAAACGAGAATACGATTCGATTCATCGATAATCAAGGCGTAAACACGAAGATTAAATCGATGCGCCAATTTTATTTTAAAAATTTAAAATTCTTTCCAATGTATACGGCTGAATCTCCTAATTCTTCTTCGATGCGTAGTAATTGGTTGTATTTGGACATACGGTCACTGCGTGAAGCAGAACCCGTTTTAATTTGCCCTGTATTCAAGGCCACTGCCAAATCAGCAATGGTATTGTCTTCTGTTTCACCACTTCTGTGACTCATCACAGAGGTATAACCATTTCTAGTGGCCATTTGAACCGCTTCAATGGTTTCAGTCAGGGTCCCGATTTGATTGACTTTTATTAAAATTGAATTCGCAATGCCTTCCTCGATTCCGCGGGATAAACGTTTCGTATTTGTCACGAATAAATCATCTCCGACTAATTGTATTTTGTGTCCAAGTTTTTCTGTTGCTAATTTCCATCCTGCCCAGTCGTCCTCAGCCAAACCATCCTCGATGGAAATGATCGGGTATTTTTCGCACCAATTTACCCAATAGTCCACCATTTGTTCGGAGGTCATATCCACTCCAGTTGATTCAAAATGGTACAGTCCTTTTTCTTCATTGTAAAACTCAGAAGCTGCGGCATCTAATGCAATGTGCATATCCACACCTGGTTTGAATCCTGCTTTTTCAATGGCTTCAATCACCACTTGAATTGCTTCTTCATTGGATCCAAGGCTTGGTGCGAATCCTCCTTCATCACCAACGTTTGTGGACATTCCTTTTTCCTTCAAAACGCTTTTTAAGTGATGAAAAACTTCTGTTCCCCATCGAAGTCCTTCAGAAAAAGAAGATGCTCCGAAAGGCATCACCATAAATTCCTGAATATCAATTAGGTTATCGGCATGTGAACCACCATTCAAGATATTCATCATTGGAACGGGCATGGTTACTGCTCCGACTCCACCAATGTATTGAAACAGGCTTAGTCCAGCTTCTTGCGCAGCTGCACGAGCGATGGCTAACGAAGTCCCTAGAATTGCATTTGCTCCTAATTTAGATTTATTAGGCGTGCCATCTAAATCGATCATGATGCGATCCAATCTTTTTTGATCAAATATATTTTCTCCTTGAAGTGCTTCATTAATGATGCTATTCACATTTTCAACCGCTTTCAAGACTCCTTTTCCCATGTACATGGATTTGTCCCCGTCTCGCAATTCTACCGCTTCGTGAATCCCTGTAGAGGCACCAGATGGAACTGCAGCGCGTCCAAGGATACCATTACTGGTAAATACATCAACTTCGATTGTTGGATTTCCTCGTGAGTCAAGAATTTGTCTTGCGAAAATGTCGGTTATATAACTCATGTTAAGATTTGTAAGTATTCATGTTATCAATAAATTGATCAAAAAGATATCTAGAATCGTGCGGGCCTGCGGATGCTTCTGGATGGAATTGTACAGAGAAAACAGGTTTGTCAGCCAATTCAATTCCAGCAATCGTATGATCATTTAAATGTACATGCGTTACTTTTACTTTGTCTTGTGCAACAATGCTTTCTTTGGAGATTACAAATCCATGGTTTTGAGTCGTAATTTCGCCTTTACCTGTTTTTAGATTTTTAATTGGATGATTGATTCCGCGGTGACCATTGAACATTTTTTCAGTTGACAGCCCTAGACTTAATCCAAGTATTTGATGTCCTAAGCAGATGCCAAAAACGGGTTTTCCTGAATCCGCTAATTCCTTCACCAGTGAAATGGAGCTTTTCATAACAGAAGGATCACCAGGGCCATTTGAAAGCATATAGCCATCAGGTTGAAAAGCATCCAAATCCTGTTTTGTTGAATTTAACGGGAATACTTTCACATGGCAACCTCTTTCCACTAAGCAGCGAATGATGTTTTTCTTCACACCAAAGTCAATTAATGAAACGCGATGTATTGGATTTTCAGGTTTTACTTCAAATGCTTCAATTGTTGAAACACGTGAAGAAAGTTCAAGTCCATCCATTGAAGGAATGTCACTCAATTTATTTTTCAATTCGTTAAGGTCTAAAATTTCGGATGAAATAATCGCATTCATTGCGCCTTTGTGACGAATGTGTCTAACCAATGAACGAGTGTCAATATCTGAGATTCCTACGGTACCATTGCGTTCCATAAAGTCCTGCAGTGATTCATTTGCTGAGGTCCTTGAATATCCATTTGAAAATTTCTTCGTTACTAACCCCGCAATTTTAATAGAATCAGATTCTATCTCTTCTTGATGCACACCATAATTACCAATGTGTGAAGTTGTCATGATAAGTAATTGCCCAACGTATGAAGGATCTGTAAATACTTCTTGATAACCAGTCATACCGGTATTAAAAGCGATTTCACCGCCTGTTGTTCCAATTTTTCCGATGGCTATTCCTTCGAATACCGTTCCATCTTCAAGGAGTAAAATTGCTGGTTGATTTTGTTGCATGAATTAATTTTGTTCAAAATTAGAAACTCTTGTCCAAATGAGGTTATCACAAACAAAAAAAGGCGGATAAATCCGCCTTTTTTTATTAACAATATGTCAATTATGCGTTTTCTTCGCTGTTTTTTGTTTCGTCAGTTACAGGAGCTTCTTCAGTTGATGCTTCTGGAGCTGTTTCTTCAACAACTACTTCTTCAACAACTGCTACTTCTTCAACAGCAACTACTTCTTCAACAACTGCTACTTCTTCAACAGCAACTACTTCTTCAACAGCTGCTATTTCTTCAACAACAACTGCCTCTTCAACAGCAACTACTTCTTCAACAACTGCTATTTCTTCAACAGCAACTACTTCTTCAACAGCAACTACTTCTTCAGTAGTTTCAGCAACATTTTCTGTATCTAAAACATCATCCACAATTGCTTCAGTTGTTTCTGTTGACTCAACGGTTATTGAATCATCTTTTTTAGCACCACCACGACGAGAGCGACGTGTTGTTTTCTTCGCGTTATCGTTGTTGTATAATTCGTTGTAATCAACCAATTCAATCATACACATTTCCGCGTTGTCACCTAAACGGTAACCGGTACGAATAATTCGCGTGTATCCACCAGCACGATTAGCAATTTTTGGAGCTACCTCGCGGAATAATTCAGTTACCATCTCTTTATTTTGAAGGTAAGAGAATACAACACGACGAGAGTGTGTAGAATCCGTTTTTGCTTTCGTTAAAATCGGTTCAACAAATACGCGTAACGTTTTTGCTTTAGCGATTGTAGTTGAAATACGCTTATGTTCGATTAATGAACAAGCCATGTTTTGAAGCATTGCTTTGCGGTGGCTTGTTGTTCTTCCTAAGTGATTTATTTTATTTCCGTGTCTCATGACTAAAAATTCTAATCTTTGTCTAATTTATATTTCGCAACGTTCATACCGAAAGTTAATCCTTTGCTATCAACTAAGTCTTCTAATTCAGTTAAAGACTTCTTACCGAAGTTTCTGAATTTCAACAAGTCTGATTTCGCATAAGAAACTAGGTCACCTAACGTTTCAACATCTGCAGCTTTCAAACAATTCAAGGCGCGAACGGATAAATCCATATCAACCAATTTTGTTTTTAGTAACTGACGCATGTGAAGTGAAGTTTCATCAAATTCTTCTGATTCAGCTTTAATTTCACTGTCTAATGTAATGCGCTCATCAGAGAACAACATGAAATGGTGAATTAAAATTTTCGCAGCTTCTTTCAACGCTTCTTTCGGATGAATAGATCCATCAGTTTTAATGTTAAAAACCAATTTTTCATAATCTGTTTTTTGCTCTACACGATAGTTTTCTATTGTGTATTGAACATTAACGATTGGTGTAAAGATTGAATCAATGGAGATAGTACCAAAAGAAGCATTTGCTGATTTGTTTTCCTCTGCAGGAACGTAACCACGTCCTTTGATAATTGTCAGTTCCATTTCAATCTTCACAGATGATTCCATGTTACAAATCACTAGATCTGAGTTTAACACTTGGAATGCACTAGTAAATTTACCGATGTCGCCAGCGGTTAATTGATTTTGACCACCAACAGAAACGATAACAGTTTCTGAATCGGTTCCTTCGATTTGACGTTTGAAACGAACTTGTTTCAAATTCAATACGATCTCGGTAATATCCTCAACTACACCCTTCAACGTAGAAAATTCGTGGTCTGCACCCTGAATTTTTACAGATGAAATAGCAAATCCTTCAAGTGAAGAAAGTAGAATTCTTCTTAAGGAGTTACCTACAGTAATTCCGTATCCAGGTTCAAGTGGACGAAATTCGAACTCTCCGTTGAATTCATCGGAGTTGAGCATGATAACCTTATCTGGTTTTTGAAAATCCAATATTGCCATTTTCTATCGCTTAGGTTTATTTAGAATATAATTCGACGATCAACTGCTCTTTGATGTTCTCAGGGATCATTTCACGAGCCGGTAGATTTAAAACTTTTCCACGCATGGAGGAATTGTCCCAATCTAACCAATCGTATTTTTTATTACTTGAAGTTAAGGAGTCGTTAATTGCTTCCAGAGATTTTGATTTCTCTCTAACACTTACTACGTCACCTGGACGCACGGCGTATGACGGAATGTTAACTACTTCACCATTAACTGTGATATGTTTGTGACTTACTAACTGACGTGCACCACGACGAGTAGGGGAGATCCCAAAACGATATACCATGTTGTCCAAACGAGCTTCACATAATTGAAGTAAGTTTTCGCCGGTAATTCCTTTCATGCGAGACGCTTTGTCGAACATGTTCGCAAATTGACGCTCAAGGATACCGTAAGTATATTTCGCTTTTTGTTTTTCACCCAACTGAATAGCGTATTCAGATTGTTTGCCACCTCTTCTTTTGGATGGACCGTGTTGACCTGGACCGTAACTTCTTCTTTCCAATGATTTGTCTGGGCCAAAAATTGGGTCGCGGAAACGACGCGCAATTTTGGATTTAGGACCTGTGTATCTTGCCATATCTGTTTTGTTTAAACGGGAATCATGAATTAAGGCATTCCTTCGATGATTTTGTTCCCGTGTTGATTAATAAATCGTTTATACTCTTCTTCTTTTCGGTGGTCTACAACCATTGTGTGGAAGTGGGGTAACATCAACAATTTCTGTTACTTCAATTCCTGAGTTATGGATTGCACGGATAGCCGACTCACGTCCTGCTCCTGGGCCTTTCACATAAACTTTTACTTTACGTAGTCCGAAGTCGTGTGCTTCTTTGGATGCATCCTCACCTGCAATTTGTGCAGCATAAGGAGTGTTCTTTTTAGAACCCTTGAAGCCCATTTTACCAGCAGATGACCAAGAGATCACTTGTCCAGCGTTGTTAGTCAAAGAGATGATTACATTGTTGAAGCTAGCTTGGATATGCGCTTCACCTGTAGCATCAACTTTAACGTTCTTCTTCTTTTTTTGATTCGTTTTTGCCATGATACCTATTTATTATTTAGCTGCTTTTTTCTTGTTTGCAACAGTCTTTCTCTTACCTTTTCTGGTTCTTGAGTTATTTTTTGTACGTTGACCACGTAATGGTAAACCAGATCTGTGACGAATACCGCGTGTACAACCGATATCCATAAGACGTTTAATGTTTAATTGAACCTCAGAACGCAATTGTCCTTCCGTTTTAAATTCATTAATCGAATTTCTAATAGCAGAAAGTTGATCATCGTTCCATTCTTGAACTTTGATGTTCTCATCGATGCTATTGTCTTGAAGGATTTTCTGGGATGTACTTCTACCAATTCCGTAGATGTACGTCAATCCAATTACTCCTCTTTTGTTTTTTGGTAAATCTATACCTGCAATACGTGCCATATTCTACTAATTAACCTTGACGTTGTTTTAATTTCGGATTCTTTTTGTTAATTACGTAAACTCTTCCTTTACGTTTAACAATCTTGCAATCTGCAGTTCTCTTTTTTACTGATGCTCTGACTTTCATTTCTTCAATTTATTATTTGTATCTAAATGATATTCTTCCTTTTGATAAATCATACGGTGACATTTCTACTTTCACGCGATCTCCAGGCAGAATTTTAATATAAAACATTCTCATTTTCCCCGAAATGTGTGCAGTAATGACGTGCCCATTTTCTAACTCAACTCTAAACATTGCATTGGGCAATGCTTCGAGAATTGTTCCATCTTGTTCTATTGATGATTGTTTAGCCATAATATTACATTCCGGAAAATTCGTTTGCACCTCTACGACCTCTAACTCTTGTTCCGTCCATAAGGGAGTCCATATTTCTATTTAATTGATAAGTTTCAATTTGTTGTAATGTATCAAGTACTACTCCAACCATAATAAGTATGGAAGTACCACCAAAGAACATGGCAAAACCATCATTCACTCCAGCAAGTTTTGCAGCTGCGGGAAGAACAGCAATTAATGCAAGGAACAGTGATCCTGGGAAAGTAATGCGAGAAACAACAGAGTCAATATGTTCAGCTGTTTCTTCTCCCGGACGCACACCTGGCACGAATCCACCGCTTTTTTTCAAGTCATCCGCAATTTTACTTGGGTTGATCATGATGGCAGTGTAGAAATATGTAAAGACAATAATTAAGGTACAAAGTAAAAGGTTGTATCCAAACCCGTAAGGATCCCCAAGTGTTTGCTGTAAAAATCCACCATCACCTTTTCCACCTGTAGCACTAGAATAGACCATCATAGGAATAGTCATAATGGCTTGAGCAAAGATAATTGGCATTACACCACTCGCATTTACTTTAATTGGAAGATAGTTTCTAGCTCCATTGATATCTTCAGCAGCTCGTGCTCCAGCTATACGTTTTGCCGTATTTAGCGGGATGCGTCTAACACCTTGAACAATTAATATGGTTACTAGAATGATCAACATAAAGAAGACTACTTCCAAAACCAAACGGATTAAATTACCAGCCTCAACAGATTTACCGAATTCAGCGAAAAACGCACCCGGCAATCGAGAAAGAATTCCAACTGTAATTAATAAAGAAACACCGTTACCAATACCTTTTTCAGTGATTCTTTCACCTAACCAAACGGCAAACATGGATCCTGCTATCAAAATTAGGATTGTTTGAGTCCACCAAAATGTTGATGCATCTGCAGGCATAGCTTGCTTTTGATCAACATATAATGATAAATAACTAGGAGCTTGAAGTGCACAAATGATAATCGTTAAGATTCTTGTGTAATTGTTAATTTGTTTGCGTCCAGACTCACCTTCATTTTGCATTTTTTGGACAGCTGGGACAGCCATTCCTAATAGTTGCATAATGATGGAAGCACTGATGTAAGGCATGATACCCAAAGCCATAATTGAAGCATGAGTAAAACCACCTCCAGAAAACACAGACAATAAAGTCTCTAACAAGTTTTGGTCGCTGCTTTTCGTTGTTAACGCCTCGTAGTTGACACCAGGAATGATGACGAATGACCCGATTCTGTAAACAAGTATCAGTCCTAAGGTCAAGAGGATACGCTTACGTAGTTCCTCTACCTTCCAAATGTTTTGAATATTTTGTATTAATCGTTTCATTTATGAGCGTGCAAAGATAGTTAGATTTTATTACATGTACCACCTTGAGCTTCAATTGCTGCAATAGCAGTTGTTGAGAACCCATTAGCGGAGATGCTTACTTTCGATTTTAACTCACCTCTTCCAAGAACTTTAACAAGGTCATTGTTAGACAGTAGGCCATTAGCTTTTAAAACTTCTGGAGTGATTTCAACGATTCCTTTAACAGAAGCTAAGTTCTCGATAATATCCAAGTTTATTGCTTTGTACTCTACTCGGTTGATGTTTTTGAAACCGAATTTAGGAACACGACGTTGCAAAGGCATTTGTCCACCTTCAAAACCAATTTTAGTTTTGTAACCTGAACGAGACTTTGCTCCTTTGTGTCCACGTGTTGACGTTCCTCCGTGACCAGAACCCTGTCCACGAGCGATACGTTTAACTTTTTTTACTGAACCTGAAGCAGGTATTAATTTATGTAATTCCATTTTTCTTCGACTGAATATTAATCCACTACTTGAATGAGGTGTTTGACCTTATTCACCATTCCCATTATTTGAGGAGTTGCCTCTTTTTCTACAACTTGGTTCAAGCGGCGAAAACCTAGTGCAATAATCGTTGCTTTTTGATCAGCTGGACGTTTAATCGCACTTCTTACTTGTTTTATTTTAATTGTGTCCATTTCCTAAAGATTAACCGTTGAATACTTTATCTAGTGAAATTCCTCTTTGACGAGCAATTGCTACAGCATCACGCATGTGTGATAAAGCATCTATCGTTGCTTTTACAACATTGTGTGGATTAGAAGAACCCTGTGATTTTGCCAGTACATTATGAATACCAACACTTTCCAACACAGCGCGCATCGCACCACCTGCGATTACTCCTGTACCTTCTGTTGCGGGTTTCAAAAATACTTCAGCACCACCATATTTGCCTTTTTGAGCGTGAGGTACAGTACCTCTTAGAATTGGAACTTTGATTAAATTCTTTTTCGCATCGTCGATTCCTTTTGCAATCGCCTCAGTAACTTCTTTTGCTTTTCCAAGTCCATGACCAACAACACCGTGTTCATCACCAACAACTACGATCGCTGAAAAACTAAATGTACGTCCACCTTTAGTAACTTTCGTCACACGGTTTACAGATACAAGTTTGTCTTTTAACTCGATATCTGCTGATTTTACTCTATTCACTGTTTGAGCTGCCATTTCTTATTAAAATTTAAGTCCACCTTCTCGAGCCGAATCAGCCAAAGATTTAATTCTACCATGGTACAAGTAACCATTACGGTCAAAAACTACCTTTTCAATTCCTGCTAGTGCAGCTACTTCAGCAATTTTCTTACCTACAATAGAGGCTTGATTTACCTTGTTTATTTTTTGAGCATCTTCCAGTTTCAAAGAACCAGCTGATGCCAAAGTTTTCCCAGAGATATCATCAACCAACTGAGCATAAATTTGCTTGTTGCTTCTAAAAACTGTTAATCTTGGAATTGCTGTTGTTCCGAAAACTTTCTTACGAATTCTTCGCTTAATTTTAGCTCTTCTTAATACTTTATTTAGTGCCATAATCTACCTATTATTTTTTACCTGCTGACTTACCAGCTTTTCTACGAATTTCTTCACCAACGAAACGAATACCTTTTCCTTTGTATGGTTCAGGTTTTCTAAACGAACGAATTTTAGCTGCAACTTGACCTAACAATTGTTTATCAAAAGATTCAAGTGCTACAACTGGAGCCTTTCCTTTTTCAGTCACTGTAGTTACTTTCACTTCACTAGGAACTTCCAAAATGATAGCGTGAGAGAATCCAAGTGCCAATTCTAAAATTTGACCAGTTGCGGTAGCGCGGTAACCAACGCCAATGATTTCCATTTCTTTTTTCCATCCTTCTGAAACCCCTGCGATCATGTTGTGAACTAAAGCACGGTATAAACCATGTTTAGAACGATCATTTGGCGCATCAGACTGACGAGAAAATGTAATCACATTGTCTTCGATGGTAACACCCACACACGCATCAATTGCTTGTGATAATTCACCTTTTTTCCCCTTAACCGTTATAACTGAATCTTTGAAAGTGACTTCAACGCCACTTAAGATTGTTACCGGTGCTTTTCCAATTCTTGACATTTCTTAACTTTTTAATAAACGTAACAAAGGACTTCTCCACCTACATTCAATTTGCGTGCTTCTTTGTCAGTAATAACTCCTCTTGAAGTTGAGACAATGGCAATACCCAAACCATTCAACACACGTGGCATATCAACTGATCCACTATACTTACGTAGTCCTGGACGTGATGCACGTTGTAATTTAGTAATGGCAGGAACACGAGTAGTTTGATTGTATTTCAATGCAATTTTAATCGTTCCTTGCTTGTTATCATCTTCAAATTTGTAGTTGAGGATATATCCTTGGTCAAACAATATTTGCGCCATGGCACGTTTTACGTTTGAGCCAGGAATTTCCACCATTTTCAAACTTGCAGCACTCGCATTACGGATGCGTGTGAGAAAATCTGCTATCGGATCTGTATTCATTTCTTCTGTGTTTTTTCTTTAATTACCAACTTCCCTTTTTGACTCCTGGGATTTTTCCGGCCAAAGCCATTTCTCTAAAAGTTACCCTTGAGATACCGAATTGACGCATATACCCTCTTGGACGACCAGTTAATCCACAACGATTGTGCATTCTGATTTTAGAAGAGTTTGCAGGTAATTTTTGCAATTTCATCATTGCATCCCATTTAGCCGATTGAATTTCTTCAGACATGTCTGTCGATTTCAATACTTTCGTTAATTCAGCACGTTTCTTTTCGTATCGAGCAACTAACCTTTCTCTTTTGCGCTCACGCGCTTTCATTGATTCCTTTGCCATTTCTTCTTATTTTTTAATAAATGGAAATCCAAATGCGTCTAATAATGCTTTCGCTTCTTCGTCACTAGCTGCTGAGGTAACAAATGTAATGTCCATACCTAAAATACGATTTACTTTGTCGATATCAATTTCCGGGAAAATGATGTGTTCTTTCACTCCTAAGTTGAAGTTTCCACGACCATCAAATCCTTTTGGATTAATACCACGGAAGTCACGAGTTCTCGGTAAAGCCACTGAAAGTAGACGATCTAAGAAGTCATACATTCGATCTCCACGCAACGTAACTTTCGTACCAATTGGCATTCCTTTACGTAATTTGAAGTTGGAGATATCTTTTTTAGACAAGGTAGTAATGGCTTTTTGACCAGCGATACGAGATAAATCGGCAGCAGCGCTATCGATTAATTTCTTATCAGCTACCGCATCACCCATACCTTGGCTTAAAACGATTTTCTCTAATTTAGGAACACTCATAACGGATTTATATCCGAAACGTTCCTGAAGCGTTTGCATAATCTCGCCTCTATACTTTTCTTTTAATCTTGGTGTGTAACTCATTATTTAATCACCTCCCCTGATTTCTTTGAATAACGAACTAATTTTCCTTTCTCGTCTTTACGACCGATGCGTGTTGCAATACCGCCTACAACTACCATTAGGTTTGAGATGTGAAGTGTTCCTTCCTTCTCTACAATACCACCTTGTGGGTTAGCTGCACTTGGCTTGTTGTGCTTTTTAATCATGTTTACACCTGATACAGTAGCACGCATTTTCTCGCGATCAATGGCAGAGATTTGCCCTTCTTGACCTTTGGATTCACCTGAAATCACTTTCACAGTGTCACCGACTTTAATGTGTAATTTCTTCTGCATTTTTCAATAATTATAACACCTCAGGTGCTAATGAAACAATTTTCATGTAGTTATTTTCTCTCAATTCACGAGCAACTGGTCCGAAAATACGTGTACCTCTCATTTCACCACCTTGGTTTAAGATCACACAAGCGTTATCATCAAAACGGATGTAAGATCCATCCTGACGACGTATTTCTTTTTTAGTGCGAACAACTACTGCTTTCGCCACGGTACCTTTTTTCACTGCTCCGTTTGGCATAGCACTTTTTACAGTAACTACGATTTTATCACCTACGGAAGCATAACGTCTTCTGGTTCCGCCTAAAACTCGGATGCACAATACTTCTTTGGCTCCTGAATTGTCTGCTACCGCTAGTCTAGATTCTGTTTGTATCATCTTCTGTTATTTAGCTCTTTCAACAATTTCTACTAATCTCCAGTTCTTTGATTTACTCAAAGGACGTGTTTCCATGATTTTAACAATATCACCAGTGTGGCAATCGTTTGTTTCGTCATGTGCAACGAATTTAGTGGTCTTTTTCACGAATTTCCCGTATTTCGGGTGCTTCACTTTACGCTCCACAGCAACTACGATAGATTTCTCCATTTTGTCACTTGTAACGACACCAACTCTTTCTTTTCTTAAATTTCGATTTTCTTCCATGTTCATTTTTTTTATTCAAGCCTAAGCTTGATTTGAACGTTTTGTTAATTCTGTACTCAATCTTGCAACCGTTTTGCGCATTGCTGTAATGCGTAATGGATTTTCAATTGGCGTCATACGGTGAGTCAATTTCAAATTAGACAATTGTCCTTTGACGTCAACCAGACGAGTTGTTAAATCCTCAATCGATAGTTTATTGATTTCTTCTTGTTTCATGTTTCAATCTTAAATTGGTAAAACATAATCGTTTCGAACAATGAATTTACACTTCACAGGTAACTTCTGTGCAGCTAAACGCATAGCTTCTTTAGCGATTTCGTAAGGCACTCCGTCTGCTTCAAACATGATGCAACCCGGTTTAATCACTGCAACCCAGTGGCTAGGAGCTCCCTTACCCTTACCCATACGTACTTCAGCTGGCTTAGAGGTCACCGGCTTGTCTGGGAATATTCGGATCCAAACTTTTCCTTCACGCTTCATGTATCGAGTAACGGCGATACGCGAAGCTTCAATTTGACGTGAAGTAATCCATCCTGGTTCCAAAGCCTTTAATCCGAAAGAACCAAATGCAATTGTCGAACCTCTGTGCGCCAATCCACGATTTCTTCCTTTCTGTACTCTTCTAAATTTTGTTCTTTTAGGCTGTAACATTTCCTGCTAATTTAACTGTCTCTAATTACTTTTTCTTTCTCTTGAACGATGCAGGTTTGCGATCGCCACCATTGTTGTTGTTGTTTCCACCACCAGTTGCGACACCGATGTTTGGAGATAAGTCACGCTTACCATAAACTTCACCACGGCAAATCCAAACTTTGATACCCAAACGACCATAAGTCGTATGTGCTTCTGCTAATGCGTAGTCGATATCTGCTCTAAATGTATGAAGAGGTGTTCTACCATCTTTGTACATTTCAGAACGTGCCATCTCCGCACCATTCAAACGTCCAGAAATCTTTATCTTAATTCCTTCTGCACCCATTCTCATTGTTCCTGCGATTGCCATTTTAATAGCTCGACGAAACGAGATACGTGCTTCAAGTTGACGAGCAACTCCATCAGCCACTAAACGAGCATCCAATTCTGGACGTTTCACCTCGAAGATGTTGATTTGAATTTCTTTTTTCGTCAATTTTTTTAACTCTTCTTTTAGTTTGTCAACCTCTTGACCACCTTTTCCAATGATTACTCCTGGACGAGCGGTGTTGATGGTAACAGTTACTAACTTCAAGGTTCGTTCGATGATGATTTTAGCAATACTTGCTTTCGCCAATCGAGCGCTCAAATACTTACGGATTTGGTCATCTTCTACAATTTTATCTTTGTAGTCCTTTCCTCCATACCAATTTGACTCCCATCCAGTGATGTAACCTAGTCTATTTCCAATTGGATTTGTCTTTTGTCCCATTTCTTAAACTTATTTCGTTCCGTCAACTATGATCGTAACGTGGTTCGATCTTTTTCTAATTCTGTGTGCTCTTCCTTGCGGTGCTGGTTGAATTCTTTTCAACATTGTACCTCCACCAACTTCAATTCGGCTAACAACTAACTTTTCTTGACTAATGTCAGAACCTTCGTTTTTTGTTTCCCAGTTAGCAATTGCAGAACGCAATAACTTTCCTAGGCTTGTCGAAGCAACTTTTCCATTGAACTGCAATATGTTCAATGCTTTATTTACTTCAACTCCGCGAATTAAATCAGCAACTAATCTCATCTTACGAGGAGATATTCCCGAATCATTCAAATGCGCAATCGCAATTGATTTCTTGTTTTCTTTAAGCTGTTCAGCTCTTAAGCGTTTTCTGGCTCCCATGACTGCTTTAAATCTTAACGTTTCTTATCTTTTTTATTACCACCATGTCCGCGGAAATTACGGGTGGGGGAGAACTCTCCTAATTTGTGACCAACCATATTTTCAGTTGCAAAAACCGGAATAAACTTGTTTCCGTTGTGAACTGCGAATGTTAATCCAACAAAGTCAGGTGTAATTGTAGACGCTCGAGACCAAGTTTTAATTACAGCCTTGCTGCTAGCAGCTTGAGCATCGTCAACTCTTTTCATTAATTTATAATGAACGAATGGCGGTTTCTTTAATGAACGACTCATATCCTATTTTTTTCTTCTTTCTACAATAAACTTATCTGAATACTTGCTTTTGGATCTTGTTTTGAATCCTTTAGCAGGCATACCATTTCTTGATCTAGGGTGTCCTCCAGAATTTCTTCCTTCACCACCACCCATCGGGTGATCAACAGGGTTCATAACCACTCCACGTACACGTGGACGACGACCTAACCATCTTGATCGACCAGCTTTTCCAGATACAACTAAGTTGTGTTCAGAATTTGAAACAGAACCAATAGTAGCTAAACAAGTCGTTAAGATCATTCGCGTTTCACCTGAAGGCATTTTGATGATAGCATATTTACCATCTCGTGCATTCAATTGTGCGTATGTTCCAGCTCCTCTTGCGATTATTCCTCCAGCTCCTGGTTTCAATTCGATGTTGTGTATCACAGTTCCAAGTGGAACATCAGATAAGTACATCGCGTGACCAATATTTGGTGTAGCGCTTTTTCCGGCTAAAACTTGATCTCCAACTTTTAATCCAGTTGGAGCGATGATGTATCGTTTCTCTCCATCTGCATAAAACAAAAGTGCAATATTTGCCGTTCTGTTTGGATCGTATTCGATCGTTTTTACCGTTGCAGGAATATCAAACTTGTTACGTTTGAAATCAATGATACGATACCTTTGTTTATGACCACCACCTAAGTAGCGCATTGTCATGCGACCGTCGTTATTACGACCACCGCTTTTTTTCATACTTGAAACCAAGCTTTTTTCAGGTGAAGAAGCTGTAATATCAGCGAACTCCATAGCCACTTTGTGACGTTGACCTGGTGTTGTTGGTTTGAATTTTTTAAGACTCATGGTTGAACATTAATAATTGTTAAATAAATCAATGGTTTCACCATCTGCTACGGTTACGACAGCCTTTTTCCATTGTTTGCTTTTCTGTTCAACAATGCCTTTATTGGTGTACTTCACAGAGGATTTACCACCACCATAATTTAATGTATGAACATCTGTGACATGTACTCCATACACCTTCTCGATGGCGTTTTTAATCTCAATTTTATTAGCCGTACGAGTCACCTCAAAAGTAAAGCGATTTAATCGCTCACTTTGTAAAGTTGCTTTCTCAGTAATGATCGGCTTTCTAATAATTGTATGCATAACGTTTAGTTAAGAATAGTTTGAATTTTATCTATTGAGCTTGCGGCCAAGACAACTTTCCCAGCATTCAACACATCGAATGTATTAAATGAGTCTGCTGTTACGACTTTCACTCTTCCAAGGTTACGTGCCGCTAAGTATACGTTGTCTGTTTTCTCTCCAAGAATCAACAATACTTTTTGGTTTTCCAGTTTCAATGACGTTAATAAGGTTTTGAAGTCTTTTGTTTTTGCATTCAAATTCAAATCTTCAATAATCATTAATCCATCATTCTTCGCTTTAAACGAGAAAGCTGATTTACGTGCAAGACGTTTCAATTTCACATTTAATTTAAAGTGGTAATTTCTTGGGCGAGGACCGAATATACGTCCACCTCCAATACGTGTACCAGATTTAGCACTACCCGCACGAGCACCTCCCGTACCTTTTTGCTTTTTCAACTTTCTAGTTGATCCGGCAATCTCGGCACGTTCTTTTGATTTGTGCGTACCTTGACGGCGGTTCGCCAAGTGTTGTTTTACATCCAAGTAAATGGCGTGGTTGTTTGGTTCGATCCCAAAAACCTCCTCTGAAAGTGTTACTGACTTCGCAGTAGCTACTCCGTTTGAATCGTATATTTTCAGTTTCATTACTTGTTAATTGTTACAGTTGAACCTTTTGCACCTGGAATCGACCCTTTAATGATCACTAGATTCTTTTCTGCAATTACCTTTAACACTTGAAGGTTTGAAGCCAATCTTCGCTTGTTTCCCATTTGTCCAGCCATTCGCATACCTTTAAATACACGTGCTGGATAAGAACAAGCTCCGATTGAACCTGGTGCACGAAGTCTGTTATGCTGACCGTGAGTCGCTTGACCAACCCCAGCAAAACCATGCCTTCTTACTACCCCTTGGAATCCTTTTCCTTTAGTGGTTCCAATTACATCAACAAATTCTCCTTCTTCGAAAATGTCGACTAAAACAGTATCTCCTAAAATTGCTTGATCGAATCCTTTGAATTCAACCAACTTCGCTTTTGGAGAAGTGTTCGCTTTTTTGAAATGGCCCTTCAATGCATTCGGAGTATTCTTTTCTTTCTTCTCTCCGAACCCTAACTGAACTGCTTCGTAACCATCTCTGTCTTGTGTTTTTATTTGGGTCACAACACAAGGACCAGCTTCAATAACCGTGCATGGTAAAGATTTACCCTCGGCACTATAGATGCTAGTCATCCCGATTTTACGTCCAATAATTCCTGGCATATACTAGTTGTTAAAAATTACACTTTAATTTCAACGTCGACTCCACTTGGAAGTTCCAACTTCATCAACGCATCTACTGTTTTTGACGAACTGCTATAAATGTCCATCAGTCTTTT
The DNA here is from genome assembly GCA_945860065.1 of Chryseobacterium gleum. Taxonomy (GTDB): domain Bacteria; phylum Bacteroidota; class Bacteroidia; order Flavobacteriales_D; family Crocinitomicaceae; genus UBA952. Next base: position 29,226 of record CAMAPI010000017.1, read on the forward strand.
GTACGCACACAACTCAAATTGCTCACGCGCTTTTTTATTAACGTGTGGTGAACGCAATACAGTATAAATTCTTTTGTGTGTTGGAAGTGGAATTGGTCCACTCACTACAGCACCTGTAGATTTAACTGTTTTTACGATTTTCTCCGCTGATTTATCAAGGAGGTTGTGATCGTACGATTTTAATTTAATTCTAATTTTTTGGCTCATCTTTTTTTCTTTTAAGCTGTGACTTTACCATTTGCTTTGGCTACTACATCCTCAGCGACGTTTTTAGGAGCCTCCGAGTAATGCGAGAATTCCATAGAAGAACTAGCACGTCCTGATGTAATGGTACGCAACTGAGTTACATATCCAAACATTTCGGAAAGAGGAACGTCCGCTTTCAGTACTTTCGCACCATTACGATCATCCATTCCACGCATCATTCCACGTCTTCTGTTCAAGTCACCTACAACATCTCCCATGTTTTCTTCGGGAGTAACCACTTCTAGATTCATGATTGGCTCTAATAAAATCGGGTTACATCCTTTCAATGCTCCTCTGTACGCCATACGGGCACAAAGCTCAAAGGACAAAGAATCTGAATCGACTGCGTGGTAAGAACCATCTAGTAATTCAACTTTCATCGCTTCAATAGGGTATCCAGCAAGAACTCCATTTTTCATGGAATCTTTGAATCCTTTCTCAACAGATGGGATAAACTCACGAGGAATATTACCACCTTTAATGCTGTTAATGAATTCAAGACCTGTTTTCTCGTCGTTATCTTGAGCAGAAATTTTAACCAAGATATCAGCAAATTTACCACGTCCACCTGATTGTTTTTTATAAACCTCTCTGTGGTTCGTTTGACCTGTAATGGCTTCACGATAAGTAACTTGCGGTGCACCTTGATTCACTTCTACTTTAAACTCTCTTTTCAATCGGTCAATGATGATCTCTAAGTGAAGCTCACCCATTCCTGAGATAATCGTTTGTCCTGTTTCCTCATCAGTGTTCACACGGAATGTTGGATCTTCTTCAGAAAGTTTTGATAATCCGATTGATAAACGGTCAGTATCTGCTTGTGTTTTAGGTTCAATTGCCAATCCGATAACTGGATCAGGGAACACCATAGACTCAAGAATAATTGGGGCATTCTCAGCACACAATGTATCTCCAGTTTTGATGTCTTTAAATCCAACAACCGCACCAATATCTCCAGCACCTAATTCACTAATTTGATTTTGTTTATTAGCGTGCATTTGGAAAATACGAGAAATACGCTCTTTATTGTCTGAACGTGTGTTCAAAACGTAAGAACCTGCTACTAATTTCCCAGAGTAAGCACGAACGAAACACAAACGACCAACAAATGGATCTGTTGCAATTTTAAACGCTAATCCTGCAAACGGCTCATCAATTGATGGCTTGCGCAATTCTTCCTTATCCGTTTTAGGATTGATTCCGATTACACCTTCGATGTCCATTGGTGAAGGAAGGATTTCCATTACCATGTCCAACATTGCCTGAACTCCTTTGTTTTTGAACGAAGAACCACACATCATTGGTACAACTTTTCCGGAGATGGTTGCTTCGCGAAGTGCATTCAAAATTTCACGTTCAGTTAATGAATTTTCATCCTCGAAGAATTTCTCCATCAAAGATTCGTCAAATTCAGCAACTGCTTCTAATAATTCGCTTCGTAATTGGCGTGCTTCATCGATAATGTCAGCAGGGATTTCAATTTCTTGGAATGTCATTCCAAAATCTTCTTCATTCCATGTGATTCCCTTAAAGTTAATTAAGTCAACAACTCCTTTGAAGTTATCTTCCTCACCAATATTGATTTGTAATGGAAGAGCGTGACTTCCTAACATTTTCTTCACTTGACGACAAACATTCAAGAAATCTGCACCTTGACGGTCCATTTTGTTTACGAATCCAATACGTGGAACGTTATAATTGTTTGCCAATCTCCAATTTGTTTCAGATTGAGGCTCAACACCATCAACAGCCGAAAACAAGAACACCAATCCATCTAATACACGTAAAGAACGATTAACTTCAACTGTAAAGTCAACGTGTCCTGGTGTATCAATAATGTTTACGTGATAATCTTGACCTCGGTATTTCCAATCTAATGTTGTAGCAGCAGAAGTAATCGTGATACCACGTTCTTGCTCTTGCTCCATCCAGTCCATTGTAGCGGCTCCATCATGAACCTCTCCAATTTTATGACTAACACCACCGTAAAATAAGATACGTTCAGTAGTTGTCGTTTTTCCCGCATCAATGTGAGCGGCAATCCCGATGTTTCTTGTAAATCTTAAATCTCTTGCCATGTCTTAGAATCTGAAATGTGAAAATGCTTTATTCGCTTCTGCCATGCGCATCGTGTCTTCTTTTTTCTTGAAAGCAGCACCTTCTTCTTTAGAAGCAGCAATGATTTCAGAAGCTAATCTTTGTGACATTGTTTTTTCATTTCTTTTGCGAGCGTAACCTATTAACCATTTCATGGCTAAAGATGCTTTACGTTCTTCACGAACTGGAGTAGGGATTTGGAAAGTAGCTCCACCTACGCGGCGACTTCTAACCTCAACAGCTGGAGTAACATTTTCCAATGCTTTTCTCCACACATCTAATCCTTCTGTTTCTTCTATTTTTTTATCTACGATTTCAATGGCATCGTAAAATAAACGGAACGCTAAACTTTTCTTACCATCTAGCATTAAATTGTTGACAAATTTTGTGACTACCTGATCGTTGAATTTCGGATCTGGTAGAATCGCAATTTTCTTGGCTTTTCTTCTTCTCATTTTGTAAAGCTTTTAATTATTTCTGCTTAGGACGTTTAGTACCATATTTGGATCTTCTCTGACTACGACCTTGAACTCCAGCCGTATCTTCTGCACCACGAACAATGTGGTAACGTACTCCTGGAAGGTCTTTAACCCTTCCTCCTCGCACAAGTACTAATGAGTGTTCTTGAAGATTGTGGCCTTCGCCACCAATGTAAGCGTTGACTTCTTTTCCGTTCGTTAAGCGAACACGCGCCACTTTACGCATAGCCGAATTCGGCTTTTTAGGTGTAGTCGTGTAAACACGAACACACACACCTTTACGTTGTGGACATGAATCAAGCGCAGCAGACTTACTTTTCTTCACCACCGCAGTTCTTCCTTTGCGAACTAACTGTTGAATAGTTGGCATAAAATACTCTTGTTTTAAAATAAATAATAACCC
>CAMAPI010000018.1 GCA_945860065.1 Chryseobacterium gleum
TGTGGTTGAATTCGATGATCAAATGAAAGCAGTTTCCATCGAGGAAAAGCCTATTCATCCAAAATCTAATTTTGCCGTTCCGGGACTTTACTTCTACGACAATAGTGTGGTTGAAATTGCTGAGAATTTAAAACCATCTGCTCGAGGTGAGTATGAAATTACCGATGTCAATGCGGAATATTTACGCCAAGGGAAATTAAAAGTCGCTGTACTCGACCGAGGAACAGCCTGGTTGGACACAGGTACCTTCGCATCTTTAATGCAAGCTGGACAATTTGTCCAAGTAATCGAAGAACGCCAAGGATTAAAAATAGGCTGTATCGAAGAAATAGCCTACAGAAATGGATTTATTTCGAAAGAGCAGCTGAAACAAATCGCTGAGCCACTTGTTAAAAGTGGATACGGTTCTTATTTGATCCAATTGCTGAACAGAAAATGAACACCATCGAGAACTATAGTAAATTGATTGAAAAAGAAATATCGGCTTTTTCTTTTCCCTCAACACCCTTAAATTTATATGACCCACTCAGGTATTTCATGACCTTAGGAGGAAAACGAATGAGGCCAATGTTAACCCTCATGTCGGCCAAATTATTCCATAAATCTGAAGCTGAAAGTATGTATGCTGCCTTAGCAGTAGAGCTTTTTCACAACTTCTCACTCATTCATGATGACATTATGGATGATGCACCTCTGAGAAGGGCTAAACAAACGGTTCATGAGAAATGGAACTCAAATATTGCCATTCTTTCCGGAGATGTACTATTTGTGAAGGCCTATGAATTAATTTGTAAAAATCCAACACATTTGATCCCCGCCCTTATGCAGGTGTTTAATCGCACCGCAATAGAAGTATGTGAAGGACAGCAAATGGACATGGACTTTGAAACAAGAAATGATGTTTCCAGTGATGAATATATTGAAATGATTCGTTTGAAAACGTCAGTTTTACTAGGATGCGCTCTGGAAATGGGAGCCATTATTGGAGTAGCAGCACCTGAAAACAGAATGGCTTTATACGATTTCGGCGTTCATTTAGGCATCGCATTTCAAATTCAAGACGATCTTTTGGACTTATACGGAAATCCAGAAAAAGTAGGAAAAAAAGTAGGCGGGGATGTCCTTGCGAATAAAAAAACACTGCTTTCCATTTTAGCAAAGTCAAAAGCTTCCGACGAACAGTTAATTCATCTTACCTTGCTGCAAAACGAGAAAAATGATGATGAAAAAGTAGCTCAAACACTTTTGGTTTTTGAATCCTTGCAAATCCAAGATCATTGTAAAGCTGAGATGTCGAAACATTATTCATTGGCTATAACTGCCTTAAGAAGCCTTCCGGATTCCATTTCTTGTCAAGAATTGGAAGAACTTGCAGAATTTTTGTTTCACCGCGATTATTAAGCGAAACAATTTGTATCCATAAGATTTTTTAGTAAATTCGCTATATTATAAAATTAATCAATTATGAAAAAAATCTACTTATTAACGGCTTTAGCATTTGCTAGCCTAGGAGTTTCTGCACAGAAGCAAAAGCTTGCTGCAAAAGAAATGAATGTGGAAATCGTTCAAAAACCAACTGTAAAACCAGCTACACAGCAAAAGGTGACGATTTGGTCAAATGATTTCTCTACTGCTTCACAATGGACTATTGCGAACTTTACGAATGATAACCAAGACTGGGTTATCTCAACAAGTACGTCAACATCACTCGGTTATAGTACTGGTGCTTGGGTTGATCCAAACAACACGGTAACGAATGAAAACGGTTACGCATTATTTGATTCTGATTTAGTTGGAACAAGTACAGGTACGCAAGACGCAGTTATGACGTACACAGGTTCTATCAATTGTTCTTCTTACCCGAACGTAATTCTTGAGTTTAATCAAAGAATTCGTATGTGGCAAACGACAGAAACAATTTTTGAGTTAAGTAACGATAACGGTACTACTTGGGTTCAGTTTCCTGTAAACTTAGACAAAGCAACAAGTACGCTTTACCAAGAGACATCTCAAGTAAACGTAACTTCAGTTGCAGGTGGACAAGCGAATGTTAAATTCCGTCTACGTTACATCGGAGCATGGGATTACGCTTGGTTAGTTGACGATGTGAAAATTGTTGAGCAGCCAGCTTATGACTTACGTTCATTGTCTCCATTTGTTGTTGGAACAAACAATGAAGGAATCGAATACGGTAAAACACCAGTTGCTCACTTAGATGCGACATATGATATCGGAGGAAGTATATTAAACTTCGGTTCTGCAACAAATACAAACACAGTGGCAAACGTAAACTTTGGCGCAGGATTGAACTACAACTATGCAGTTGGATCGATTATTTCAGGAGATACATTGTCATATGGTGCTACTGAAACTCCATCTTTGACAGTAGGTAATTACAGCGGAGTATACACGATTTCTTCTTCTGAAGAGGCTGCTGGTAGTCCATTATTTACAAACAATACTGGGAAAAGAAACTTTGCTGTTACAAATAGTGTTTATTCAACAGATGGAATTGGTGTGAATCCTGCAGAACTACAAACTACAACTACCTTGGGTTCTAATTCTTTCACAACAACAACTGGAACTATTTTTGCGAACATGTACCACCTTCGTGGCGGAAATACAAATAACGTTGTGGTTTCTTTGGAAATCGGAATTTCAAGTGCGACTACAGCAAATACGCAAATTCAAGTTTCGATGATTGATACTGCTGAAATGATTACCATTGATGGTTTCCAATCTCTTACGGATTTAAATGGTAATGTTGCGGAAAGTGATTATTACACAATTACTGCAGCTGATATCGCTGCTGGAAAAATCACTGTATTCTTCCCTCAACCTGTTGCTTTAGCTGACGGTGCATATTATGCATCTGTCATTACTGAAGTAGATGCTTCAAATACAAACATCATTCGTATCTTGAATGACGAAACAGTACTTCAACCTTGGTATGCTTCGGTTATTCACTTAATCAATGATGGTGGAACATATTCTAACGGAAACTCTTTGGCTATCCGCATGAACATGGGTGTTTTAGGATTGGATGAAGAAGCAACTGCAAATCTTTCTGTTTACCCTAACCCATCTACGGATGTGGTTACAATCGAAAGCAATGTGACAGAAGGTTCTATTCAAATCATTGACTTGACTGGAAAAGTAATCGCAAATCAAACAGTAAATGGTGTTGCTACATCATTCAATACTGCTGCTTTGTCCAACGGAATGTACACGGTAATCCTTACAAACGGATCAACTGTTGAAACACGTAAATTCATCGTTCAACACTAAGAATTAAGAATTAAATAATTGGGAAACCGCTCAGAAATGGGCGGTTTTTTTTATCTCAAACAAAATCCAAGAACACAGTCTACAAAGGCATCTGGTGCTTCCGCATGAACCCAATGTCCAGCGTTTTGTATACTTTCCAAACTAGAGTCTGTAAAGATCTGTTCGATTGCGGAAACATCCTCGTCCAAAATATAATTAGACAAGACTCCGCGAATAAACAAAGTTGAAATAAAGACTTCTACTTGAGGAAGCGCACTTAATATCTCTGGCATTGCTGCTTCCAATACCGGAAAGTTAACACGCCACGAAAGGTTTCCTTTTTCCTTCCAATAAAGGTTTTTTAGCAAAAACTGTCGGACTCCCTCCGATTCAATAAATTGCTTTAATATTTGTTCAGCTTCACTTCGAGCGGACAACTTATTCAAATCAATGCGATTAAAGGCCTCAAGAATATGCTGGTGATGCATTGGGTAGGATTTGACTCCCATGTCCACTACAATGAGTTTTTCGAGGTAATGTGTGTGTTTCTGCGCAAAATGCATCGCAACTTTCCCACCCATTGAGTGTCCAAGTAAAATTACCTGCTGTAACTCCAACTTTTGAAATAAACGAACGAGATCCTCCACCATGATTGGATAGGAAAAATCCGAAGACCAAGGTGAATGCCCGTGGTTTCTTAAATCTACCAAAATCACGCGGTAGTATTCTGAAAATTTCTTTGCTTGAGTTTGCCAATTATCAGAAAAACCAAAAAGGCCATGTAAAATCACCAAGGGCTGTCCCTCCCCCATGTCGCGATAATATAAATCCATTATAAAGCGTTGTTAGAAATTACTTTTGCCTTGAATTGCCGATCGTTGATGGAATTTAAAATCGAAGTAATTTTTTGAATAGCTATTTTTGAGGAATCATACTGAACATGAACTACTTGTTCCTTCAGTTCCTCTACAAAGTTCACCTCAACGCGTTCTACAGCGCCAGTCAATTTTAGTTCTTTTCGAATAGAACCACCGCAACCCATTTGACAAACCATGCCTTCCACAGCGTAGTCGGCCTGACAATTGGAATGGACAGGTGTCGGCTTTGATCTATTATCAGAAACAGGTATTGAATTTTTACTTGTTTCTTGACAAGAAAAAAGCACTGCAATAAGCACGAAATAGGATAGCATTTTCATTCTACAAAATTACAAAGTTTATGCTGAAAATTGCAGTTTGTTTAGTACATTTGAAAAAAAACTGAACCATGAGAATTGTACTTGCAGCCCTTTTTATCTCGACTTTGATCTTTTCTTCCTGCAATAAATACAGTGAAGGACCTAATTTTTCTATGTTAACAAGAAAAGCACGTTTGTGTAATGACTGGGAATTGAAGGGATACACACTCAGCGGAAACAATGCGTTGGATCTTGAATACACCACGAAACTTAGCATCGACAAAGACGGAACTTATTCTATGTCTAAAACACACAATGCACTTGGACAAATACAAGGCGAGTATACAAATGGACGTTGGGAATTTGTGGATAAAGACGCGACATTGTATTTCTACGAGGACACAACATCAAAACCGACACATGAATACAGCATCATGGAGTTGCGAAATAAAGAATTAGTTATTGTAGAGGATATTTTCCAAACGGGAGAGTCACACCGCTACACTTACCAACCTCAATAAAGAAAGAGAATTCTAAACGAATTTCGGATCGACTTCCATGACATGTGCACAGTTGTCACATGTTCTCATTTCTTCAGAACCATAAAACTCTTTAAAACGAGGAAGGAAATCCGTTTCAATGTTTTCTAAGGGGAAACGATATGTTTTCAAATGATGATTGCATTTCTCACAAAACCACATCAAACCATCCTGAAGATCAGTTCCTTTGCGAACACGTTCGATAACTATTCCAACTGTATTTTCTCCTCTAGCTGGTGAATGAGGTGTATTCGCTGGAAGTAAAAACATTTCACCTTCCTGAACAAGGATGTCTTTCGCCTCACCGTTTTCCTGAATACGTACTAAAACATCTCCTTCTATCTGATAAAAAAGCTCCTCACCTTCATTAAAGTGATAGTCCTTTCTAGCATTTGGGCCAGCAACAACCATTACAATAAAATCACCTGCTTCTTTGTACAAGTTCTTATTGGACACAGGCGGCTTTAGTAAACCTCTGTTTTCATCGATCCACTTTTGTAAATTAAAAGGAGCTAACATAACACTTGTTTTAATTTTTGAATTAATCTGCTAACAATCCACGAGAAATGACGATTTTCTGAATTTCAGAAGTTCCTTCATAAATCTGTGTAATTTTTGCGTCGCGCATTAAACGCTCCACGTGGTATTCCTTCACGAACCCATATCCACCATGAATTTGAACTGCTTCAACCGTTTGTTCCATCGCTACTTTCGATGCGTACAATTTAGCCATCGCGCTAGATTGATCGTAATTTCTTCCAGCATCTTTATCCGCTGCTGATCTATACACAAGCAAACGTGCCGCTTCAATCTCTGTTGCCATATCAGCCAACTTGAAAGCAATTACTTGGTGTTTGTAAATCTCTTTACCAAAAGATTTGCGTTGTTTTGAATAAGCAAGCGCCAACTCAAATCCTCCTGCAGCAATACCTAATGCTTGAGCAGCAATACCAATTCGACCGCCGCTTAGTACTTTCATAGCAAAGGTAAATCCAAATCCATCTTCACCAATACGATTTGCCTTAGGGACTTTCACATCATTGAAAAGCAATGTATGCGTGTCACTTCCGCGAATTCCCATTTTATCTTCCTTGGCACCAACGATGAATCCTTCCATGCCACGTTCAATAATCAACGCATTGATTCCTTTGTGTCCCAGTTCTGTGTTTGTTTGTGCGATTACTAAGTATGTAGAAGCAGATGAACCATTTGTTATCCAGTTTTTTGTTCCATTCAACAAATAATAATCTCCCATATCAATCGCTGTTGTACGTTGAGATGTTGCATCAGATCCAGCTTCTGGCTCCGACAAACAAAATGCACCGATTTTTTCTCCAGTAGCTAAAGGAACGAGAAACTTTTGTTTTTGTTCTTCCGAACCATATTTCTCTAATCCCCAACAAACGAGTGAATTATTTACTGACATACAAACAGACGCAGAAGCATCTACCTTAGAGATTTCCTCCATGGCTAAGACATAGGACATTGTATCCATGCCACTACCACCGTATTTTGGATCAACCATCATACCCATAAAGCCTAACTCAGCTAATTGCTTGATTTCTTCAGCTGGAAAACGCTGATTGTTATCTCTGTCTATCACCCCCGGCTTCAAAATATTTTGTGCAAAATCTCTTGCTGCTTCCTTTACCGCGAGTTGTTCTTCCGTCAATTCAAAATTCATGTTGATTGATTTTTTTAATTTTAACAAAAATAATCGAATTCTGCCAAGCATGAAAGAAATGAATAGGAATAAAATGGAGATTTTGGGGCTTATGTCTGGGACCTCACTCGACGGCTTAGATGTAGCCCATGTTTCATTTGAATTTCAAGCGGACAGAATTGAGTATGAATTACTTCATTATCATACTTTTAGCTATCCTGATTCTGTTTTGGAAAAGCTTCAACATGCCACCCAATTGTCCGCAGAAGAGCTCCAGCTTTTCGACAAAGAACTCGGTGTTTGTTTTGCTGAAATGGTCCTGAATTTTTTAAGTGAGCAGCGCATTTCAAAAAGTCAAATCTCTGCTATTGCTTCCCATGGACACACCGTTTATCATCAACCTCATCTTGGATTCACACTACAAATTGGGTGTGGCTCCACCATTGCGCATCACACGGGAATCGATGTCGTTAATGATTTTCGAAGTTTAGATGTCATCGCTGGTGGACAAGGAGCTCCATTAGTGCCAATTGGGGACTTTCATCTGTTTGGGGACAAAGCAGAAGCATTTTTAAATCTTGGTGGATTTTCAAACATCAGTTTTAAAAAGAATGGAATCATTCAGGCCTTTGATATTTCACCTGCTAATTTACCTTCCAATTTGCTGATGCAAACAATTGGAAAGACCTACGATGAAGGTGGCGAACTTGCAAAGTCAGGATCAGTTAATGAAGCATTACTCGATGAATTAAACGCACTCCCCTATTATGCTAAAGCGGCTCCAAAATCGCTCGGTATAGAATGGCTGAACGCACAATATATGCCGCGATTAACTACGGATTATACGCTAGCGGATTTACTTTGCACGCATACGGAACATGTCGCCATCCAAGTGTCAAAAATTTTAAATGAGGAACAACTAGCTTCCGTTTTCATTACCGGCGGTGGCGCGAAGAATTCCTTCTTTCTAGAAAGGCTTCAAGTACATTATTCCGGAATATGCATTGTTCCGTCTAAACAGCTCATCGATTTTAAAGAAGCGATTGTTTTTGCTTTTTTAGGTGCAAGGCATTTACGTGGCGAAAGTACAAATGTGCCAAGTGTAACCGGTGCGAGCATGGAACTTTGTACAGGTGTGTATCATCGAGCTCAATAAGTCAACAAACTGTTTGAAAATAAATGGAAAATCCGGCAGGGTAAGGACCATTTTCCTAATTTTGCAACCTATACAATAATAAAAGAAATGAAAGAATTACTCCAAAAATTTGAGAACAAACGACCTGAAATCGTTTTTGAGTGGAAAGATGCGGAAACAGAAGCGGAAGGATGGGTTGTCATTAACTCCTTACGAGGTGGTGCAGCAGGCGGTGGAACGCGCATGCGTGTTGGACTCGACAAACGCGAAGTAGAATCTCTAGCAAAAACCATGGAAGTGAAATTTACCGTTGCTGGTCCAGCAATTGGCGGAGCGAAATCTGGAATTAATTTTGACCCGAAAGACCCAAGAAAAGAAGGTGTGCTGAGACGTTGGTTTGCTGCTGTTTCTCCTTTATTGAAAAATTACTACGGTACTGGCGGAGACTTAAACGTAGATGAAATACACGAAGTTATTCCAATTACGGAATCTTGTGGTGTTTGGCATCCGCAAGAAGGTGTCTTTAATGGGCATTTTCAACCAAAAGAAGCACAGAAAATGAACCGCATTGGACAATTACAACGCGGGGTCCTGAAAGTGATTGAAGATAAAACCTTAAGTCCAGATGTCAGCCGTAAATATGTCGTTGCAGATATGATTACCGGTTACGGTGTATCTGAATCTATCCGTCATTACTACTCTTTGTGGGGAGGTGATGTGAAAGATAAAAAAGTCATCGTTCAAGGATGGGGAAATGTAGGATCCGCAGCGGCTTACTACCTTGCGTTAAATGGCGCAAAAATAGTTGGAATCATTGACCGTGTGGGCGGAATCATAAATGAGGAGGGTTTAAGTTTCGAGGAAGTAAAAACGTTGTTCCTTTCTAAAAATGGAAACGAATTAAAAAGTGACCAAATGCTTTCGTTTGACGAAGTAAATGCACGTATTTGGAATACACCTGCTGATGTATTTATTCCTTGTGCTGGTAGTCGAATGTTCTCCGAAGATAATTTGAACCAACTGCTTGCTGCTGGAGTAAAAGTCATTTCCTCCGGAGCAAATGTTCCTTTCGCCGATAAAGAAATTTTCTTCGGTCCAATCGCAGAGAAAGCAGATGCAAACCTATCCTTAATTCCGGATTTCATTGCCAATTGTGGAATGGCGAGGGTGTTTGCTTACTTAATGAGCAATGACCTTGATTCCATTGAAGACAAATTGATTTTTGAAGATACAAGTTCGATTATTTACAATGCCTTGAAAGAAGCTCATCAATTGAACCAAGCAAAAACAAACATCGCCAAAACGGCATTTGAAATTGCGTTAAAACAGCTCGTGTAATTCATGGTTATTTCACTTCTTTTCGTTTTTCTTATCGGTTATGCGGCCATTACTATGGAGCATACGTTAAAAATCGACAAGTTGGTTCCTGCCCTACTCATGATGGTTCTTTCGTGGGCCGTTATTTTTATTGGTATCCCCGCACTTTGGCTCGACCCAAGTATAGGCTTGCTCCTTGACCCCAAATGCGGACAATTGAGCATTCCTGAATTAACGGGATCCATCGTACAAAAGAGAGAACTGATAGAAAGCACCTTGCTCCACCATTTTGGGAAGACAAGTGAAATTCTCATCTTTTTAATCGGTGCCATGACCATCGTGGAAATCATTGATCACTTTGATGGTTTTCAGGTCTTTAAATCGCTCATCAAAACAAAAAGTAAGTTAGTCCTGCTTTGGATTATTTGTCTTCTTGCTTTTTTCTTGTCTGCCTTAATCGATAATCTAACCGCAACAATTGTACTCATCAGCATTCTTAGAAAAATCATTTCGGATCCTGACTTACGAAAATGGTATGCTGGATTTATCATTATTGCAGCAAATTCAGGCGGTGCATGGTCGCCAATTGGAGATGTCACTACAACGATGTTGTGGATGAACCACAAAGTGAATGCCGGCAGTCTCATCACACATCTTTTTTTACCCGCAATTGTTTCCCTCCTTGTTCCTTTAGTTATCGCATCAAAAATGAAGGCGTTTAAAGGAACGATTCAACAAATAGATTCAAGTGAAAAAACGAAAAAACAAAGCGTCATCATCTTAGTCCTTGGTTTATTTCTCATTATCCTTGTGCCAATCATTAAAATGACGACACATTTACCACCTTACATGGGGATGATGTTTTCATTAGCACTGATTTCCATTGTTGCAGAAATTATCAGTAAACGTCATTTTTCATTAACGGACATTAGCGCAACAAATTCCCGCTCGAGTCCTACATTTAAGGCACTTACGAAAATCGAACTGCCAAGTATTCTTTTCTTTTTAGGAATTCTAATGACCATTGCCGCAATGGAATCCATGGGGATGATTTACGGTTTTGGCGTTCATGTTCAAGAAAGCATGGATGTGAATGTATTCGTCACCTTGCTCGGTGTAGCCTCTGCCATTATTGACAACGTTCCAATTGTCGCTGCATCCATGGGAATGTTCCAATTCCCATTAGATCACGAAATCTGGCATTTTATCGCCTTTGCTGCCGGAACTGGTGGGTCCATGCTCATTATCGGATCTGCAGCTGGAGTTGTAGCCATGGGAATGGAGAAAATTTCGTTCTTCTGGTACTTAAAACGCATCACTTTACTTGCTGCTATTGGTTATTTCGCTGGTGTTTCTGTATTTTTAGCCCAAATGATTTAAGATGAAATTCGAAACCTATAATCAGGCTATTTCCTGGCTATTTGACCAGTTTCCATCCTATCAAAACAACGGAGCAAGTGCATATAAACCGGGGTTAAAGCAAACGACGGATTTACTCCAATTCCTGGGAATTGATCCAAAAAATATGTCCATCATTCATGTGGCGGGAACAAACGGAAAAGGTTCTACCTGTTCCTACATGAGTTCCATACTAACAGAAAACAACGAGAAAGTAGGCTTGTTTACGTCGCCACATATTTTCGACTTTCGGGAACGTATTCGCATCAATGGCGTACAAATTGACGAAGCATCAGTGGTGAACTTTTGTCAACGCGTCATTGAACTTGAACTCGATTTCGAACCGAGTTTCTTTGAAGTGACTTTCGCCATGGCTATGGACCATTTTCAACGAAATCATTGTACTTATGCCGTGATCGAAACCGGTATGGGTGGACGACTTGACTCAACGAATGTCCTGCAGTCCACTATTGCTGTCATTACGAACATTGGACTCGATCACACACAATTTTTAGGAGAAACACTTCCTGAAATTGCCATAGAAAAAGCTGGAATCATAAAGTCAAGTCAGCCAGTCGTAATTGGACAAACCCAAGATGAAATTGCAACTGTTTTTACTGAGCAGGCATTCAGTCAAGGTGCACCGATATACTTTGCGGATAGCGAAAAATGGGGGATTCTCGACTTCATAGAATTACCGAATCTTCAAAAGACAAACTTGAGAACAGCACTTTGTGCCTTATCAAAATTACACGTTTCTATATCCAACGAAACCATTAGTAAAGCACTTACAAACCTCGCGCTCAATACAGGATTATTTGGGAGATTAGCGAAAGTTCACGAAAATCCCTTGATTTACCTTGATGTTTCCCATAATCAAGATGGCATTAAAGCGACACTATTGGATGTGGGAAACATGCAATTTGACAAATTACACATCATCTACGGTGCATCTCAGGATAAGAATGTCATCGAAATCTTGTCTTTACTCCCACCCCAAGCGATGATTTATCTTTCTGAATTCCGGAATAATCGAAGCCTTACATTGGCGGAATTGACGGATATTAAAGCCAAAGATTCACGTGTCCAATCGGTGTCCTCAGATGTAAATAAACTACTTACATCCCTTCAGTCTTCAGTTTCTCCCAATGACCTAATCCTAGTAACAGGAAGTTTTTTCCTCCTGTCTGATCTTGATCAAACAATAATTAATCGATAAAATATTAATCGGTATTTCTTTAGAACACAAATATCCCCTATCTTTGTCTTAATGGAAAAGCAAATCATCTTGAATCCAACGCATTTGGACCTCACTTTGAAACGTCTTTCCCATGAATTAATCGAATCCCACAACGACTTCTCGGACACTGTTCTCGTTGGTTTACAACCACGAGGAATCCATGTTGTGACAAGACTTAAGTCTTATTTGGAATCTATTCTTGGTAAAGAAGTGCAATGTGGAAATCTAGACATTACGTTTTACCGCGATGATTTTCGTCGTCGAGAAAAACCGATGATTCCAAGTATTACCAACATCGATTTTAGTATTGAAAACAAGCGCGTCATTTTAGTGGACGATGTATTATATACCGGAAGAACCATTCGTTCTGGACTCGACGCATTATTGACATTTGGACGTCCCTCCAAAGTTGAATTATTGGCACTCATAGATCGTCGCTATAGCCGTGACTTACCAATTCAAGCAGATTACATCGGAAAAACAGTAGATACACTCATTTCAGAACGCGTTTCCGTGGAGTGGAAAGAAACGGAAGGAGCAGATAAAGTGGTTTTGTTTACAAAAGAAAGCAATGAATAATTTAAGTGTTGATCACCTAACGGGAATAAAAGATTTAACGCGAGAAGATATCGAGTTAATCTTCAAAACAGCGGATAGCTTCAAAGAGGTTATCAATCGTCCGATTAAAAAAGTTCCATCCCTGAGAGATCTTACCATTGCCAATATTTTCTTTGAAAACTCCACACGAACTAGGCTATCCTTTGAACTAGCTGAAAAAAGACTTTCCGCTGATATCGTCAACTTTAGCGCGGCGAGTAGCTCTGTTAAAAAAGGGGAAACGCTCATCGATACCGTGAATAACATATTAGCCATGAAAGTGGACATGGTCGTGATGCGGCATCCAAATCCAGGTGCAGCCTTATTCCTCTCAAAAAAAGTAAAGGCTCGTGTGATCAATGCGGGTGACGGCACACACGAACACCCTACACAAGCTTTACTGGATGCTTTTTCCATTCGCGAACGCTTGGGAAGTGTAGAAGGAAAAAAAGTGGTGATTGTTGGTGACATCCTACACTCACGCGTTGCCCTTTCAAACATCTATTGCCTACAAAAACTGGGTGCTGAAGTCATGGTATGTGGTCCAACAACCTTAATTCCAAAATACATAAGCGGCCTCGGTGTGAAAGTTTCTCATAACCTGAGAGAAGCGTTGGAATGGTGCGATGTTGCGAATATGTTACGCATTCAATTAGAACGACAAGACATCAAATACTTTCCATCCCTGCGTGAATACACGATGCTGTTTGGATTGAATAAGGAGATTTTAGATGGACTCTCCAAAGAAATCATCATCATGCACCCTGGTCCAATAAACCGAGGAGTAGAAATCTCTAGTGATGTGGCTGATTCTAAGCAAAGCATCATCCTAGATCAGGTTGAAAATGGCGTGGCAGTTCGAATGGCAGTAATTTATTTGCTCGCATCGAAAATTGAACGCTGAAAATTTTTACATTTGACAAAACGATTGTCATGAACTTTTCATTAGATCCTCAAGGAAAAATAGTAGTTGTATCAACAAACGTCGAAAAACTCGATGCAAGTAATGCCCCCGAACTGAAAAGTCATTTCCTTCAACTCAATAAAATTGGCAGCAATTTCATTTTATTGGATCTTTCCAAAACCAAATATTGCGACTCTTCCGGATTAAGCGCTGTCCTCATTGCAAACAGACTTTGTAAAGATACAAATGGTGGATTTGCCCTATGTGGATTGCAAAGCAATGTTCAAAAAATGGTTGAAATCGCACAATTAGACAAAGTTCTAGTCATTACAGATTCCGTTGACAAAGGGATTGATGCACTTATCGCGTGAGTTTCTCCGTTTGCATCTTAGGTAGTGGCGCAGCGCTTCCAACAGGTAAGCGAAATCCAACGGCTCAATACATCGAATGTAATAACCGACACATACTCATCGACTGTGGGGAAGGAACCCAACTTCAGTTGAGGAAATTCGGGATTAAACTTCAACGAATCACACATATTCTCATTTCCCACTTGCACGGAGATCATTTTTTTGGACTTCCTGGGCTGATTTCATCTATGCATTTACTGGGCAGAACCCGCGGATTAACCGTTTATGGTCCACCGGAATTACAACAATTGATTTCATCATTTATTGATATTGGCGGACACAAACTGTGTTTTGATGTGCAATTTGTTGCTATCGAGAACAAGTCCTTGCAAACGATTTTTGAGGATCGTCTCATAGAAATTAAAAGTTTTGCCTTAAAACACCGCATACCCACCTGGGGATATCGCATTGAAGAAAAGCTGAAGCCCTTACATTTAAATGCTGTGGCTATCAAAGAAGCTGGATTATTGTTAGAAGATCTTCCCAAATTGAAAGCAGGATTAGATGTTGAAAAAGATGGCCGTATGTTAAAAAACAAAAACTTCACGTTCGCACCTTCACCCTCCCTCCAATATGTCTTTTGCTCAGATACCAAACCTTGGGTAGGATATGAGTCGGCGATTGAACATGCACATCTCATGTACCACGAAGCGACATTTACCGATCAACATGCCGCTCGAGCCAAACAAACGTACCACAGCACCGCTAAACAGGCGGCAGAAATGGCGCTAAAAATGAAGGTTAAACATTTGGTTATCGGACATTTTTCATCACGATACGAATCGAGTGAACAGCATTTGATAGAAGCGAAAAGTGTTTTTCAGCATACAATAGCGGCCGAAGATGGTGAATGGATTGACTTAGAAAAACTTTCTCATTTTTGAGAAAAACGATACAGTATGTAGGCCGTACATGCAAACATAATATTTGGAATCCAAACAGAAATTATTGCCGGTAAACCGACATTCATTGAGGCTACCGTAAGCATCTTCATGGAAAAGATATAAATAAAAACGATGATCAGTCCAATAGCGACATTCACACCAATCCCACCGCGTTTTTTTCGAGAAGAAACAGATACTCCCATAATTGTTAAAATATAGGCTGCAAAGGGATAAGAAGTGCGCTGATGAAGTTCAATTTCGTAGCTTGGGACAAGTGCAGAGCCCTTTATTTTCTCACGATCAATCAATCGAGTTAACTCGCTATAAGTCATGGTCTCAGCTACATTTTCACGCTGAGAAATCTCCTCTAAAGAAAATGAAAATGTCGTGTCCTTTTGAGCCATATGAACAAGTTTTCCTTTCGGGAATTCATAATTTTTTTCGTAGAAATCCTTCACCCTCCATCGATTTGTTCCAGGGATATTCTTAACCGTTCGCGCTCTAAAAAAGTAAATGGGTTCGTTGTCATCGTTCCATTTCTGTATCGTTAAATCATGGATTTGATTTTCAGAAGAAGTGTAATTCGAAAAATAAACCAACTCATTTCCCGGATATTCAGCTTGATAATCTTCTACCGATAGCACATCTCGATAGTACTTTTCTTCAAATGCCAAGCGCACTTTGGAGGATCTCGGGACAATAAAGTGATTTAAGACAAAAGAAAGAACCATTAAAACCGTTGCACCAATCATGTACGGTCTTAAGAATCTAGTAATTGGACGTCCACTAAACCAAATAGGTATGATTTCGGTATCCTGGGCCATTTTTGCAGTGAACCAAATTACCGATATGAAAATGATCATGGAAGAAAAGGTATTCCCATAAAACAGGATGAAATTGACATAGTAATCAAAGATAATCTCTGACATTGGGGCTTTATTCGAAATGAATTCGCTGAGTTTTTCAGAAATGTCGAACACAATAGACAACAACATGATGATTCCCAACATGAAAAAAAATGTTGAAAGGAATTTCTTGATGATATATCGATCGATGATCTTTAGCATATCATGTTAACGTCGAATTGACAATTTTGGTGTGACTTTATTTTTCCAAGCAACAAAATCTCCCGCTTGAATATGTTCTCTCGACTGTTTCACTAGCTCTAAATAAAAAGCCAGGTTATGAATCGTGGCAATTTGTATACCTAAATACTCTTTAGCTTTCACTAGGTGACGTAAATACGCTTTTGTATATACTTGGTCAACCCAAACTCCACTCGTTTCATCAAGTGGAGAAAAGTCTTTCGACCATTTCTCATTTTTAATGTTGATGGTCCCGTCCCAAGTATACAATAATCCATGACGCGCATTCCTACTTGGCATGACACAATCAAACATATCAATTCCCAAGGCGATGCATTCAAGGATATTTGTTGGCGTCCCAACTCCCATCAAATAGCGTGGTTTGTCCTTTGGTAGAATGTCGCATACTAATTCCGTCATTTCATACAAGTCTTCATCGGGTTCCCCTACTGACAATCCGCCAATTGCATTCCCAACAGCATCCCACGAAGCAATCGTTTCAGCAGATTCCTTACGTAAATCTTTGTAAACGCTTCCTTGAACAATGGGAAACAAGGCTTGTTCATAGCCATATTTCGGCTCCGACGCATCCATTGCCTCGAAACAACGCTTTAACCAACGATGCGTCATGTCCATAGAGCGCTTCGCATAATTGTACTCGCATGGATAAGGTGTGCATTCATCAAATGCCATGATGATATCAGCACCAATGGAGCGTTGAATTTCAATGGCTCTTTCCGGAGTGAAGAAATGATAGCTTCCGTCAATATGGGATTGGAATTTGACACCTTCCTCTATGATTTTCCGACTTCCTGATAAAGAGTAAACTTGGTAACCACCACTATCCGTTAACATCGGTCTTTCCCAGCCCATAAATTGGTGCAATCCACCAGCGGCCTCTAAAACTTCAATTCCTGGACGTAAAAATAAATGGTAAGTGTTGCCTAAAATGATTTGGGCATTAATATCGTCTCGTAATTCTTGCTGATGAACTCCTTTGACAGAACCCACCGTTCCCACCGGCATAAATATCGGAGTTTCAATGGTTCCGTGGTCCGTATGAAGTCGACCCAAGCGTGCTTTTGAGTCATTATTTTGCGTCAGAAGTTCAAAGTGCATAAAAATGTTGAAAAATAACTTCAACAAAGATACGGGTATTTGATTTGAGAATTCATCTTTGTACTGAAGTTATCCTATGAAGTTTATACCAACATTTGAAATTAATTTTTTTACCATCGCATTCGTGCTATTAGCCATGTTTGCCTTGATGCAAGTATTGTATGTTTTGTTCATTTATAGCAAACTTGCCTTCCATAAATCAAAACCAATTGATGACCACCAAAACTGGATGCCCATCAGTGTGATTATTGCTGCTCGAAATGAGTCCGACAACCTCTATGAAAATCTACCCGCTATTCTTAGTCAAGATTATCCTGTTTACGAAGTCATTGTAGTGAATAACCAATCCATTGATGATAGTGGATGGATCCTCAATGCTTATGCTCGTCAATTTCCAAACCTACGTGTTGTTGAATTAAGTAAAAACAAGCACCTGCGTCCCGGCAAGAAATTACCCATCACTTTAGCGATAAAAGCGGCCAAATACGAGCATTTTGTGCTTACAGATGCAGATTGTAAACCAAGCAATAACCAATGGATAAAACAGATGGCCAGTCAATATTCACGCTCTAAACAAATTGTCATCGGTTATGCGCCATTCCTAAAGAACAAAGGATTCTTAAACCGGCTAATTCGATTTGATACAGCATGGATTGGAGTGAATTATTTTTCCATGGCCTTAGCGAAATTACCTTACATGGGAGTTGGGAGAAATCTTGCGTACACCAAGAGTGTTTTTCACTCCGTGAATGGTTTTAAGTCTCATTACTCCGTTCCAACTGGTGACGATGTGCTGTTTATTCAGGAAGCAGCTAAAAAATCAAATTACTCCATACAATTGAATCCAGATTCCTTCTGTTATTCACAGGCACCAACAACATGGTCAAGATGGATGACTCAAAAGACACGCCACTACTCCACTTCAGGAAAATACCGCTTTATTAAGAAACTCTTGTTAGGAATATATCCACTATCACTGATTTTGATGTGGGTATCTTTTATTACTTTGCTGTTTAGTAGAGATTTCATTTTGCTGAGTAGCAGTGTTTTTGGATTTACTCTAATTTTAAAATGGTGGTTACAAGGAAGTTGCCTAGCCCAATTAAAAGAGAAAAGCTTTGTACGCTACCTTCCTTTTTGGGATTTGTTCTATGCTTTGTTAATGCCAATATTGTTTTACATATCAGAACGACAAAAGTACTATAGATGGTAGAGAACGAACATTTATCGGAAAAAGCAAAACATGACCTGGTGTTAGTGGAAGCTGCACGCAAAGGAAATCAAGCTGCATATGCCGGTTTAATGGAGCGTTACCGCGATTCCATATACTTCATGATGCTGAAGATGGTTAAAAATTCTGATGATGCGGATGATCTGACCATCGAAGCGTTTGGGAAAGCATTCAGTCGTCTCGATCAATATTCACCTAGTTTTGCTTTCAGTACTTGGTTATTTAAAATTGCATCGAATAACTGCATCGACTTCATTCGTAAAAAACGTATTGAAGTGACATCGATTGACAAAGGTATGATGACGGAGGACGGAAATCGCTTACGCATCGATGCGCGCTCTACCGGTTTAAATCCAGAGGAGACGATCATTCACGGTCAACGGATCATTCACATGCGTTTAATAGTAAGTAAATTAAAACCAAAGTACCGAGAATTGGTAGAAAAACGCTATTTCGAAGAACTCAGTTATGAAGAAATTGCGGAGGAAATGAATCTCCCGCTAGGAACCGTAAAAGCTCAACTTTTTCGTGCAAGAGATTTTATGGCTGCTATGATAGATAAAACAAAAGATAGCATTTAAGAGCGTGGAAATTATTCTGAAATACTTCCCGGATTTAAATACAGAACAAATCAAACAATTTGCGCAACTAGAGGAGTTATATACTTTTTGGAATGCACAAATTAATGTGATCTCCCGAAAGGATACCGACAATTTTTATACGCATCATGTTTTACATTCTCTTGGAATCGCAAAAATATGTGCATTTAAGCCGGGTTCTTCTATTCTCGATATTGGAACAGGCGGTGGATTCCCGGGTATCCCTTTGGCCATTTTATTTCCGGAAACTTCTTTTGTTTTAGTTGATTCAATCGGCAAAAAAATCAAAGTTGTTAACGAAGTTGCACAGGCATTAGGACTTACAAATGTAACCGCGCACCATGCTCGAGCCGAGGAAATTAAAGGAGATTTTGATTTCATTGTTAGCAGAGCTGTAACTCAAATGCCCATATTTTTAACATGGGTAAAGGGAAAAGTGAAAAAGAAATCTGAGCATAACTTAGTGAACGGAATCCTTTACCTAAAAGGTGGTGATTTGAGTGAGGAAATGAAACCTGTGAAACACTTGAATAGAGAATTTTTGCTCTCAAATATTTACGAAGAACCCTTTTTTGAAACGAAAAAGGTGATCTATGTGAAGCTAAGATAACAACGGAGGGAACTCCAACGTAAATAAGGGGATTGGGACTGAAAACAATTGTTCAGATTCCATGTTTTGGAAAGTGTAAAAGCCGCTCATTCTTCCTAAAGGCAACCAAAATTCGCAACCACTTACATATTCAAATCGTTCGCCTGCTGCGATAATTGGTTGTTCACCGACTACACCCGGACCATCAACATGTTGTGTGCCATAGATTAAATGTTCCACCATCCAATGACGGTGCAATAATTGCACAGACTCACTTCCTTTATTCTCAATGAAAATACGGTAATTAAAGAAATACTGGCTCAGCTCCGGATTAGACAAATCCGAGCGAAACCATGTGTCGACATGAATTTTTACTGTGGAAATGATTTTATTTCTCATGTTACTGAATGCAAATGAACGGTACGTATTTTGTAATTATATGTAATGAAAGTTTATTTCTGTATCAAGCAACTAGCGTATGCTTTTACTGCCCGTCTTTCTCCAAAAGAATCAACCATTTCATGGGTCGTCGCTTTAATCGAAATGGCATCTAAATCCACCTTCAATAAATCGGCAATTATTTGACACATTTCAGGAATGTGAGGGTTCAGTTTCGGACTTTCAAGGATTACCGTTGAATCCACATTCACGACATGAAAGCCTTTTTCATGAAGCAGCGTCATGACTTCGGCTAAAAGAATTTTTGAATCGATTCCTTTGTATTTAGGATCCCTATCCGAAAAATGGAATCCAATGTCCCTTAAGTTTGCAGCCCCCAATAACGCATCGCATATCGCGTGAAGCAGAACATCAGCGTCGGAGTGTCCAACAGCTCCTAAATCCGATTCGATTTTTTTTCCCCCGATGAATAGTTCGTAGCCTTCCGCTAAGCGATGAACATCGACACCAAATCCAATTCGAATCTGCATGTTAAATACCGCTTTTTGAAGCGCCTCCAGATCTACCTAGATTCAATCTAAGCGTGAAACGCAATGTATTTGCTAATGGACTTTGTCGACCACTTACAGATGCTAGGTACGAGAAGTCAATGGAGAACATGTTGTATTTCAAACTTGCACCAAAATTTAAAAATTGGCGATTTCCTTTGTTTCTATTTTCATAGAACATACCGGTTCTAAATGCCAACACATCGTTATACCACCATTCAATTCCTGCAGCAATATTAATTTCCGTTAATTCCTCTTTCAATTTTGTTCCCTTCACAACCGCATAAGAACCATCATTGTTTTGAATATAATCACCATTTGCATCTTTCGCAACTGCTCCCGGTGCATCATAAAATGACTGAAGAATACCGTTGATAATCCCAACATCTCCATCCATTCCAGATAACATCGTATAACTTCCATTAACATTCGCAAAGTATGCCGGTGTTGGGACCAATAGCTTTTGTAAATCTACCGCGAAAGTGACTTTATTGTAATCATCAAGCTCAGCTTCAAATGCATTGCCGATTTTCAAATTCATAGGGATAAAATCACGTTTTGACAACTCCGAATAAGCCACCTTATTTCCAAGGTTATTCAAGGTAGTTGCAAACGTATATGTCCCATCTGTATTTCCAATTTTAGCATCTTCGTTTCGATACGTAATCGAAAAATCTGCGGCTCCAACTACTCCTGCTTTGGTGTTTACTCCTCCAACAGTTAAACCCCCGGTAAGATTAGAATACGCAAACTTTCCGTTGATTCCAATACTTAATTTCTTTGCCAAACGGAAGGCATAAGCTCCTGTTAATTCAAACTCACTAGGCTTATCATCACGAAGTACGTTTCCGCTAATATCAGTAAACGTGATTTCCCCTAAACTAAAGTAACGCAAAGACCCTCCAATAGTATGAATTTTGTTGATTCGATAATAGCCAGCCAAATAGGACAAACTAATATCATTGGTTAATTGACGCAACCAAGGTGTGTAGGATAAACTCATTTCAGACTTTTCTTTCGCAAAACTGAGCATTGAAGTGTTCCAATAGACTGAAGTTGATGTTGGACTCAATGCCGTTCCAGCATCGCCCATTCCACCAGCTCTTGAGTCGGGAGTAATCGCCATAAATGGCAAAGCTGTCGTAATGGTATTTAATTGCAGGTCATTATCCGTGACGCCTGAGCCTGAGCCATTCGGCTGGGCATAGACTTCAAAAGAACAATAACAAAAAGTTAAAATGAAAAAAACGTGCTTCATAAACAACATTACTTAATGAATGGTAAATATACGAAAAACTCGCTTTTTTATTGTGGAATCATTTCAAAATAACCAATTTCTCTGTTTTTTCAGCTATTTGACCATCCATGTTTTTCACTTTCAATCGATAAACGTACACGCCTTTCGCTAACTGATCCCCAAAATCATCCTTTCCATCCCATTCAATTCCCTCTGAGCGGAATCCTAAGGATTGAACTTGTTGTTGAATTGTTTTAACTAATCTTCCCGAAATCGTATAAATTTGAACCTGAACATCCAACTGATTGCAGGATTGATTATGTTCAAACATGAAGGAAGTGCGGGTGGTAAATGGATTCGGGTAATTGTACACATGATCCAATACCGGTACTTCTTTATCCTGAACGACAAATTCGAGTTTTGCTGTTCCTGAATTATTGTTGACATCCCACGCTTTCAATTCAAGTATGTGTTTGCCTTTTGTTAATCCTTGAAATTGATACCTCACCTCTCCATTTTGATAATCATTCAAACCCGCTGAATAAAAATCATTCAACACAAATGGATTGCTAGATTCTCCATCTAGAACAGCTACGATATCGTGACCAATACCATTTCCAACCGTATTAATCCCATTCTCATCAAATACCTTTGCGAATAAAACTGGATTTGCGTCAGTAACACTTCCAGACACAAAAGCTTCGTCATTCATGAACAATTGAATACTTGGCGCGGTCACATCATTCAGTCCATTCGGATTAATTCCACCGATGACCAACATCGTATCAAATCCTTGAGCGTCCGAAATTGCACTATTTCCATAGTAACTAATTTTTCCCAATCCGTAATTCAATGCGATGTCCTTTGGAACAATAAATTCAAAATCAAAATACCCATTAACTATGCTTGCTTTTCCACGGTATATTTTATTTCGCTGTTGTTGAAAACTTAATACTTGCGGTGGATCCTGTCCCAGCGTTTGTTGGGTTTTGAACTTATCGAAAATAGTTGGTGTGAGTACCCCGTTCCATGTATTTAATACGCCACCATTCCAATCCTCCAAGTGTCCTTTAATTCGGACTTTACTCAATGCATTGATGGTATCTATTTGTATTTGAGGACTTATTCCATTGATGCTGTCAGTTACAATTCTGTAGCGTGGAAGTGAAATGCGTAATGCAGGATCTCCAATCAATGTGAAACTGCGTTTATTCCCACTCGATCCTGAATTGTTTTTTGTCTGCATGGCAATTTCTCCAAATGTTTTTGGATTACCGGAAGCGTCTCGTTCGAAAACTTGTTGATAAAAGGCATCTCCGACGACTTCATTCACTGTGATGTAAACGGCTCTTGTGGTGGTCATCAAGGCAATGGAGGATCCTGTTGGATTCAGAAATGCCCATTCACCAGCAGAGACTCTTTTGGGGTCGTCGTAACGGGTAAATTCACAAGTCGCAGAGACGAATAGGTTCAGTGCATTGATGTTATTCCATGACTGGATTTGGGGTATCGTAACAATCCGTTCTTCAGCGAGTCCCACCTCGCCACCATGTCCAACGTAATTAATCATAACGATTCCGCGTTGAACCCTATCTGTAATGGATTCTGCCAGTGCTGGAAACCTAATTCCACCTGTAGATATCACCATTGGGAATGCATCCATGTATAACTTTTCCCCATTCATCTCACGGTGATTTAGCTTTACATAGTTATACTGTGGTTCCGCATTGTCTTCTACAAAGGTGTTGGATGGATCATTATCTGCGATTTGTACAAACTTAAGGCGCCAATCACCAAACGTTGAGCTTTGGTCTGTTGAACCCAAGCAACAAGAAGCATTATTTGGGAAAAGTTCAGAACCATTTTTTAAGTAATGTTCTACTTTGTCTACTTGTTGTTTCGCCTGAAGATTATCACTTACAATGAATCGTCCAACGCCAATATCCATTAAATCAGTGCTCATAAAACCTTCGTTATCACCAAGTATCCCAAAGTAATCATCGGAAACCAATGCATTAATATGATCTTCACTTAAAACGGCTTGATATGTAGGAATGTAATTGTTGTTATTGTCCAAGCGATTTTTTGGATCATAGGTCCCGTCTCCGAACAACAACAAGTACTTTGGTTTCGATAATGGGTCATTTTGAATAGCACGATCATAGAACATTTTCGCAAACATCCGAATGGCTGAAGCATCCTGCATACCGGAACTATACTCATTGTATACGTGCATCACATTAACCACATGAACAGATAGGCCATCTGCACGGTGTAAATCAGCAAGTCGATTTGCTTGTGAAAGGAAATCTGGATGCGACACGATTAAATAGTCAGCTTGTGCTAGTCCATGTAGGTTCTGATTACCCACCGCACCTATTCTATCAGGAGTGAAAAAGGAGCTGCCATTGGAAGCAGCAAATTCTTTGTATCCCCCAGATGATTTAAAGGTAGTAGTTGTTCCACTTGTATTTAAGAACATTTTTTTTGGCACATGTTTATCAGAAACATCCCAAACAAATCCATTATTTGGCAATCCCGTTATTTCGTAGGAAAGTAATTGTGTAGCTAGGCTGTTTTTTATTCTAAATCCAAATTGAGTTCCATAAAAAACCAACTTCCTTTTTGTATGAAGGATAATACGATCTAGGTATGCCAATGTGGTTGGTGACTGGCGTGAAACATTTAATTTAAGTGGAATAGAAGACGGTGGGTTATTCATGGAGAATTTATATTCTCCTCGAGAAAATTCCGAAGAATTGATGGGCAGAATATTCGTAAATAAGTTTTGACCATTAACACTTGCTTTCATTGTATTTAACAAGTTGTTATTCGGGCAATTAGCAGCGATGTCCAATTTCACATCCAATTTAACTGTATCCAAATTCGGAATAGAAAAATTAAATGTTCGCTCTAGTTCCACATCGAATAATTCCCCATACCATCGCTGCCCTCCTTCGACCAAATTAGCAAGGTCATTTTCATAACACTCCCTAAAGTCATAAGATCGAACAATAGAATCTGCAGGTAAGTCATTTTGAACGTCATTTAGTATACGGAGAGGAACTTCATTGCTATTGATATTAATAAAGTAGGTGGAAATATCGCTGTAAATGTTTCGAATTTGAAGATACGGAAAAACAATCTCGGTGCTGGACCATCTATGTGGACCCCAACCGTAGAAAAGAATGTAGTCATTATCGTTAAAAATACCATCCGATTCACCTTGAATAAAAATGGCGTTTTCCGCTAAATCATCCGTTCTTGGAAGATTATTTTTTTCTGGAATCAACCCATCCCCATTACCGTAAATATGAATGTGTGCTGGATTTAATCCCGTTGTATTGATGCCGCAAGATTCTAGAAACGCCTTGTCCATTTTATAAATACCATCCTTCGCAACGGCTATTTTATACCATGAACCAGACCCTGGTTTCATCACTGATTCTAGCGCAAAATCTTTTGGTTTCGAGACAGGATTTGGCGTTAACTGATAGGAAAATCGCACCAATCGCTCATATTTTCCTTCATGGAATCGAACTGGGATAAAATGAAAAACAGCAAAAGCCTGTTGGGACTCATCTGTTACAGCAGCCTCCAAGGTGAAATCAGTTGGAAGTTGAATAAATGAACGCTTGTAAAAATTGATATCAGAACTGGGAATTGGCTCTGTCACTAGATCAGAAAGTACCACTTGTTGTTGTGATGAAAACGTTTTCGTTTTTTGAAAATAATAAGGCATTCCGTTGTCAATACCCTGATTTTCGATAAAGTGAATTGGGAATATATTACCATCATCGTGGTAATTGTGTATATTAGACCAATTCAAATCAACAAGAACGACTTGAGAAATAGAAGGATTTGCTACAAAAAGAAAGAAGAATGAAAAAATAATTCGAATCATATTAGGGTTTTTTCGATGAACGTATGCAAGAAAAACGTCAATATATTTATTTTATTTGAATAATTATTCGATATTTGTAACCTTTAAAACCTAAACTACGTTAAGATTGTTCGTGCTAAAAACAAAGTTTGTGAAAACATTCGTAACTCTCGTCATTGCTGTAACAAATATATTTGTTGTTTCAATGTCAAATACTGCTTGGTCTCAGGACCCAACCTTTACACAATTCTATTCGAATCCAGTGTATCTCAACCCTGCACTTGCAGGAGCTAGCGGTTGTCCAAGAATTGCTTTAAACTACCGTAACCAATGGCCTCAACTTACAGGGAACTACATTACCTATAGTGCGGCTTTTGATACGTATGCTAAAAATGTTTCTGGTGGAATTGGCTTGATTGCTATGCATGACCAACAAGGACAAGGAACGATTCAAACGTCGATGATTGGAGGGGTTTATTCTTACAATTTAAAGGTAAATAGAAAATTTTCTTTGATGTTTGGTGCAAGAGCAGCGTACTTTCAGAAATTTTTAGATTGGGATAAACTTACCTTTGGTGATATGATTGATCCAAGAAGAGGGTTCATTTATCAAACCGGAGACGTTATTCGTGGAAATGGACGTCATGGATTCTTTGATGCTTCGGCTGGAATGGTTGGCTTTACAAAAAATTTCTATTTCGGTGTTGCTGGACATCACTTAAATCGTCCTGATGAATCAATGATTTTGGGTGATTCTCGTTTACCGATTCGTGTGACAGGTCACATGGGGGCAACGATTAAAATTGGTCAACGTGGACGCTACTCAAGTAACACGATGTTAATGCCAAATATTATTTATCAATACCAAAATGGTTTTCAGGAATTTAACATTGGTGCTTACTTAAGATACGAAAGTTTTACCATAGGAGCTTGGTATAGAAACAAAGACGCATTTATCCTTAGTCTTGGTATAAGTACAGATAAATTCAGAGTTGGATACAGTTACGATTTAACAGTTTCAAATTTAGGTGGGGTTTCAGGAGGTTCTCATGAAATTTCTATGGGAATTAACTTGAAGTGTAAGAAAAAACCGAAGAATTTCCGGAAAATATCTTGCCCATCATTTTAAATGTAACTAAAACAATTAATTAAGATTATTATCGTTAATAAAACGCAAAGTAGACTATGAAGCGATTGATGAATAGATTTATAGGAGTATCTGTAGTTGGACTATTGATACTTTCCTCTTGTTCTCCTGAAAGATCATCTTCAACCGGTTGGGAATACAACAACTACAAAAACGGTGGATTTGAAAAATTCGATGCTCAAGATCAAGAAACTGGTCCAGGATTGGTGATGATTGAAGGAGGAACCTTCACAATGGGTCGAACGGAGCAAGATGTGATGCAAGATTGGAATGCGCGCGCTGCGCGTGTAACAGTTGCCTCTTTTTACATGGATCGCACCGAGGTTACCAACCTACATTGGTTAGAATACATGTACTGGATGAAACGCGTTTATAACAAAACATATCCTCACGTGTACAAAAAATGTTTACCGGACACCTTGTCTTGGAGAACGGCAATGGGTTACCGTGAAAAATTTGTAAGCTATTACTTACGTCATCCATCTTATGCAGATTATCCAGTAGTTGGTGTTTCTTGGTTACAAGCTAACGACTTCTGTAAATGGAGAACGGATCGTGTAAATGAAGCAATTTTAGTAAGAGAAGGAATCCTAAAATGGCATTTTGCTGACGAAGGAAGTACGGACGTTGGAGCTGCAAACGATGCAAACTACGACAAACGCTTTGCTTCAGTTCCGCAAAACATGTTTAGCACAGAAAATTACTTAAACGGTAATTATACCATTGAATCCGAAGGTGGATATGTCATGAATAAGGACAATAAGCCAAAAGCAAAGGTTGATGCAAAAACAAAACGTTCGGTTCCTCGTGATCCATATCAACTAGAAAACTATGATCCTGTTTATGCGGATATGGACAATGGTAGATTAGGTACACGCCCCGTTCGAATGGAAGATGGTATCTTATTGCCAAGTTACCGCCTACCTACTGAAGCTGAATGGGAATTCGCTGCGCTTGGACTTATCGGAAACTTAGATGAAGGTTCTGAAAACATAAATGACCGTCGTATTTATCCTTGGGATGGACATTACGTGCGTCAAGAAGAAGAGCAATTCGCTGGAGCAATTCAAGCTAACTTTGTTCGCGGGAAAGGCGATATGATGGGTATTTCAGGTAACTTAAATGATGGTTCTGACATTACTGCTCGTGTAGATGATTACTGGCCAAATGATTTCGGTCTTTATAACATGGCTGGTAACGTTTCAGAATGGGTAATGGATGTTTATCGTCCTATGACTAGTGAAGTTTCTGAAGAATTTATGCCATTCCGTGGCAATAAATACCAAACACAATTACTCGTTCCTAACGGACTTTACGATCGTCCTGTGAAAGCAAACGAAAATGTATACGATGTACATGGAATGAAAGAATTTGTGAATGAATTCGCACGAGTGAAATACTTAGCATACGCTAACAAGAAATATGGTCAAACGGCTGGTACTAATTACCAATCTAACTTCACGAATGGCACACCTGTTGACACAACTGCTGCAGCAAGTGCTGCTGCTGTTGCAAATGCTGCTGCCGCTCCGAAGCCAACTGGCGTGAATAACAATCCAATGAATTCTAGGATTTATTCGAAACAAGACCCAAGAGGTTACCAGTTTAATTCACCATCTAACTACTATGTTTCGAATAATTCGCAATTTACGTCTCAAGAACGTTTACAATTCGAATTCTTGGATACATTAAACATCATGTTGGATACAGCTATTGCGTTGTATAACCAAGGAAGAACGATTGCTGCATCCGCATTTATTGAAAGAGTGTTATTCAATAAAGATTTGCCAATGGAAATTCAAGATGGTTCAAAAAAACAAGACATCCTTGAATTAATGCAAATTGCTTTTGATAGAAGCGAGCCAAATGCATTCTTAGGTATCGATACGGCATTATTTAGTAAAGATTATTTGGAGCGTAAATTTCGTTCATACAGTACAGATCCAACGATTACTACTTGGATAATGACCCTACGCAATGGTTTAACTGAGTTCATCACAGAGACCAAAGGAAAACAGCGCTGGAGAGATGTAACTGTAGAAGAGAATGCGGGACGATTAAACTACCGTAAAGATGATTATATCGATTACATGGATGGTGACTTAGAATCCTCTATCTACTATAACAATGCTAAACGCAAAGATGATATTAATAACGGTCTGCGTGACTCTAAACAAGTGATGTATCAAAATCAACATGAAAACTTCAATTTGAACAATGATATGATCAACGCTGGAGCATCCGGATGGCCTACTACACTAATCTCTGATAAGTCAAGAGTTTACAAAGGTGGCTCATGGGCTGATCGAGCATATTGGTTATCGTCTGGAAACAGAAGATTCTTGGAGGAAGATAAAGCAATGGCAACCATTGGTTTCCGCTGCGCGATGGATCGTGTCGGAAGTTCTCGACCGAAAAGTCCGAAAGAATAATTTGAAAAGCCCGAGCAATCGGGCTTTTTTTTTGCATTTTTGCATCATGGAAACATTATTCGAATTATTCTATGAATGTACTGGAGTCTCCACGGATACCAGAAATATTCCAGTAGATTCATTATTCGTTGCGTTAAAAGGGGAGCATTTCAATGGAAATACGTTTGCATCAGCTGCGATTGAAAACGGAGCAAAGTATGCGATAGTAGATGAAATTGTTTACGCGAACAATCAAACCATATTTCATGTCGAGGATGCTTTGGCTTATCTTCAACATCTTGCAAAACACCATCGTTCTAAATTCTCCATTCCAATAATCGGAATTACTGGAAGTAATGGTAAAACAAGTTCGAAAGAACTCATTCATGCTGTTCTTTCGAAAAAATACCATTCCTTATGTACGATTGGGAACTTAAACAATCATATTGGTGTGCCTCTCACCCTACTCCGCTTGACTGAAGAGCATCATATTGCCATTATCGAAATGGGAGCGAATAAATTGGGGGATATCGCTGAGCTCTGTGCCATTGCTAATCCTACACATGGAATTATCACGAATATCGGAAAAGCGCATTTAGAGGGATTCAAAACTTTTGAAGGCGTATTAGCTACAAAAACAGAATTATACGCTTCGATTCGACAAAATGGGGGTGTTCTTTTCGCCTGTATGGATGATGATGTTTTAATGAATGCTTGCAAAAACTATGCTTTACCATTGATTAGCTATGGCAGTCATCCAGGTGCATTAATTGTAGGTGCATTATCTCACTTAGACCCATTTGTTCATTTTTCCTGGCACAATCACGCTTACTACTCTCCCATTTTACACACGCAATTAGTAGGTAAATATAATTTTAATAATTTCCTCGCAGCAGTAGCCTTTGGGAATATTTTTGATATCCCTGTTGAACAAATTAATGAAGCCATTGAAGGATATACTCCTCAAAATAATCGAAGCCAAGTTGAGAAAACAGAAAACAACACGTTAATCATTGATTGCTATAACGCTAATCCATCCAGTATGAAATCGGCTTTAGAATCGTTCCATGAAATTCAAGGAATCGAAAAATTGGCCATTCTTGGGGATATGTTGGAATTAGGCAATGAAAGCGTGAGTGAACATCAACTTATTTTGAATTATTGTCAGGAAAACAGGATTCCTTTCCTCACCATTGGGCCAATTTTTAAACAATTGAATGCCGAAGGATTTGAAAATCAAGAATCCTTTAGAGCACATGCACTAAATATGAAAATTAGCCACACGATGATTCTGCTAAAAGGATCAAGAGGAATTGCCTTGGAAAAATTAATTGACTTATTCTAAGACCCGTACATCATTAAAAATGATTTCAAAAACGGATCGAGTCCACCATCCATAACGGCATCGACATCACTCGTTTCCGTTCCAGTGCGTACATCTTTAACCAATTTGTATGGTTGCATTACATAGTTACGGATTTGACTTCCCCACTCAATTTTCTTTTTGCCGGCTTCAATTTCACTGCGTTTCTCCAATCGTTCTCGCAATTCCAATTCGTACAACTGAGATCGCAATAATTGCATAGCTTTCTCCTTGTTTGCTAATTGAGAACGAGACTCTGAGTTTTCGATAATTATTCCTGATGGAGCATGTCGCAAACGAACAGCAGTTTCCACCTTATTTACATTTTGTCCACCCGCTCCACCAGATCTAAATGTTTCAAAAGAAACATCAGCTGGATTAATGTGAATTTCAATATTATCGTCCACAAGTGGATAGACATACACAGACACAAAAGAAGTATGACGTTTTGCATTGGAATCAAACGGAGAGATTCGGACTAATCGATGCACACCATTTTCACCTTTCAGGTAACCAAAAGCAAATTCTCCATCTAATTCGATGGTGACCGTTTTTACTCCTGCGACATCACCTTCTTGGAAATTCAATTCGGTCAATTTATACCCTTTCTTTTGTCCCCACATTAAATACATACGCATAAGCATAGATGCCCAATCACAACTTTCAGTGCCACCAGCACCCGCCGTTATTTGCAATACGGCACTTAATGCATCTTCCTCGCCGGAAAGCATGTTTTTCAACTCTAATTCTTCGATTTCTGTTAAAATAACATGGAACTGTTGATCTAATTCTGTTTCAGTGGACATTCCTTCTTTAACGAATTCCATGACTACCTCGAGATCAGAAACAGCCGCTTGTATGCGATCAAATGTATCGACCCAAAACTTTAGTCCACGGATGGCTTTCATCTGAGTTTCAGCTTTCTTTGGGTCATCCCAAAACGAAGGGTCCTGCGTTTTCAGCTCCTCTTCCTTCATTTGCATTCGTTTCTCTTCGATTTTCAGGTAATTTTGAATGCCTTCAACGCGCTTCAACAAGTCTTTGTACTGATCAATAGTCATGGTGCAAAGTTAATATAAAGTCTTTCCCAAAGGCTTGAAACAAATGAACAAAATTGCTACATTTGTAAAAATCAAAATTGACATGAATATTCCATCAGAATTAAAGTACACAAAAGACCACGAATGGGTAAAAATCGAAGGTGATGTTGCCATTGTAGGGATTACAGAATTTGCTCAAAGTGAATTGGGTGATATCGTTTATGTTGAAATCGAAACAATCGGAGAAACACTTGATCAAGAAGAGGTTTTTGGAAGTGTTGAGGCTGTAAAAACAGTTTCGGATTTATTTATGCCCTTGAGCGGTGAAATTCTTGAATTCAATGAAGCACTGGAAGGGAATCCGGAATTAGTTAATTCTGATCCTTACGGTGAAGGTTGGATGATCAAATTAAAATTAACGGATGCGTCACAATATGATCAATTATTAGATGCTGCAACATATGAAGGATTGATTCATTAGTCAAATTCCTCTAACGAACTTAAAAACCGCTTATAAGGCGGTTTTTTTATGGCCAACAAGTTTTACAGATGACGGATTCCAATGACTTTTCTAATGAATCGTCCAATTGATAGAAAAAATCAATTTTTGTTAACTTCTCTAATTCGTTAATGGATAAGGCAAACTCCATGATAGGGAGTTTCGAGCCTGCATTCGGCAGTACGAATGCTATAGCTTTGGAATGTGAACC